>CAYQDZ010000295.1:246-1539 GCA_964416375.1 uncultured Bacteroidales bacterium | reverse complement strand
GGTCAAGTTATTTATTGTGGTTTTTATCGGTTCAACGTTCTTCAAGGTCGCGGTGGCGAGATTGAGGATTAACCAGGTGGTGAAATTTTATTGGGGATATGCTACCTTGATTGCTTTTTTGGGATTAATCCTGATCGGTGTTGATATAATAATGCGGTCAATGTAGAGGGCGATGTTAAAGATGTTTACAATGCAAAAAGAATTGTTAAAACAGATTTTCAAAAGGCCATTTACAAATCTTTTTCCCGCAAAACATATTCCGGAATCTGTGACAAAATTCCTCAAAGATGTTGAAGACGGAAAGACCTCGATAAACCCCCCTGTTCCGATACCATCAGGCTTCAGAGGTAAGATAAAATATTACAAGAACAAGTGCATCGGATGCAGGCTTTGCACAAAAGTGTGCCCATCAGATGCGGTAGTATTCAACTCCAAAACCAAAAAAATTGATTACCACCTTTTCAGATGTACCTTCTGCGGTGAATGCGTAAATATATGCCCAGTTAAAGCCCTGGAATTCACCGATGAATTCCTCCTGGCAGATTATAAGAAAGATTGAAAAATTGAGATCGATCACTAACCGTTTTTCATTCCATTTTCTCAATGGCTTTCCATTCTTTTTTCTTGATTATCTCAATAAGATCATTCTTGCCTCTTTCCACTTCAGGAGAAATTTCATCCCCCATATCCACACTGTTTGGCTGAATTCCTATAAAATAAATTTTTCTTGCATAATCCTCCAGATATGTTACAAGATGAGAAAGAGGCATTCCATGCGTTCCGAAACCTTCAGACCCCAGTCGCTTTTTTGATAATACCCTGAATTCACCTGGAAGCAGTCCCATTTGGGCCGCATCCACAATAACCAGAATATCCGGTTCTACTTTCCTGATTACAGAAGTGAAATTCTCGGGAACTGTCTCTGCAGGAATGGATAAAAAATCTGCTCTTTCTGCTTCTTTGAATTCTCTCGCGATGATATTTCCGATACCGTCATCTTTTTTTAGTTCATTTCCAATTCCCAATAGTACAATTTTCATGAATAAGAGTTATCCTTTAACTATTAATTTAAATAGAAAATCGAATAATAGTCGGGAGGTTTTCATGGTCTGTTTTATTGTACCATTGGGTGCGACAATTATCGGAGTTATAAGAGCTGGGCATGTGTTGGGCAAAGCAAGACAATACTCAATCGCAGCCTTCATTTGCTCGCCACACCCCACAAAATCCTCCAGGAGCACGATTTTCTCAAGACCATGCGTGATATCCAGGTTTTCGACCGGAGCCATCTGT
>CAYQDZ010000295.1:0-236 GCA_964416375.1 uncultured Bacteroidales bacterium | reverse complement strand
ATGGTCTGTTTTATTGTACCATTGGGTGCGACAATTATCGGAGTTATAAGCAGGAAAGCCCTGAAAAGGCATGATTTTCATGGATTCTTGTTGAACATAATGCTGTTTGCTGGTAGTCTGTTCGGTTTGATTGACCATGTGTGGAACGGTGAGTTATTCTTTATTGGGGCAAACTGGATGCTTGATCTGGCTCTGGGAGGTACAATTACTCTTGGAATTGCTGGAAGCTGGGGAAT
>CAYQDZ010000294.1:0-1624 GCA_964416375.1 uncultured Bacteroidales bacterium | reverse complement strand
TGGATAGGTTCTGTCGAAGGGGCATACTGGCACACGGGTAATGAAGTAAAACCACCGTCGAACTGGGATTATTTTGATCTTGACCTGATATCCAAAAGCAGTAATGTAACTGCCATCGAAGTAGATAATAACGGCAATGTCTGGTTTGGTACCGATTCTGGTCTTGTGATCAGAACAGATCAAGGGTGGTATGAGTATACTGACGATGAAGGGATTATACATCCTGTAGTTAATGATATTAAAAAAGATTTTAGTGATCATATCTGGATAGCTACCAATGGAGGTGTGGAATGCTTCTCTGATGTGCCGGGTGTATTAGTAACTCCTGAATTACCGGGCCAGGCAATCAATATTTCAGCAAGTGAGATTACCAGTACCTCAGCAAAGATATCATGGACTAACGGGACTGGATATAACAGGGCAGTATTTGTCAAGTCCGGAACAGAAGGAACGGTATCGCTGATTCATGGCAAATATTACTGGCCTGAAAAGGTATTTGGGGAAGGAGATGAAACAGATGGCTGGTATTGTGTTTATAACGGAATATTGGACACTGTGCGTGTATCGGGATTAACAGCGGAGAATACATATCGTGTAATGGTTTGTGAATATGATGATGAAGCGGGATTTGAGATTTACCAGACTGCTGTAGCTACTGATAATCCTGTTAATTTCACTACCGCCCCGGTAGGTGTAATGGTCAGTGAAAAAGATCTGTTGAAGATTTATCCAATACCCTTCAACGATTATCTGAGGGTTGAGCTGGAATTTGAAAGCACTGATTTTACTGCAGCCATCTATGGTCTTGATGGTAAATTGCAACTCAAAAGTAAGCTGACAGGTATAAAGAATGAGATCGACACTTCAGTGCTTCCGGCAGGATTCTATATAGTACGGATTTCTGACGGTGACACAAGCTATAGCTATAAGATAGTGAAGTAGACAAATACTGCATGCATAAGAAGAAAAGCCTTCATTTTAAATGAAGGCTTTTTTTAATGTTTTGTATTATGAAAAATGGATACCGAATGTCGATTAAGATTTTACATAGCAATTTAAAATCTCTCCTATGTACATTCTGTGATAGTCTTTTTTCGGATAGATCTTTTGATCAATTTCGGGCAACTGAAATTTTTCAGGGTTCAGATCATCAAAATATATTTTGTTGCATTCCATGCACAAACGTGATTGTTCGTAACCAATACCAGCATTCTCTGTCGGAAGAGGACGCATTCCTGTGGCTGAAATTTTATCAACATTTTTTCCTGATCTGGTTCCGCAAAAGTTTAGTATACTCTGTTCCTTTTCTGTAAAAAAGCTGAGGGTGAAGATTTTGTTCTGGTTTGCAAAGTCAAATGTATACCTGGTGGAGCGGATAAAGCAAATGGCAACGGGTTTGTTCCACAATATCCCTACAGCGCCCCAACTGGCGGTCATGGTATTAAAACTCTCAGGAGTTCCGGCTGTGATCAAAAGCCATTCGTCTCCTATGGTCTTCATGAAATTGTCAGGGAGAAGTTTGGGATCAACTTTCTGAAAGAATTTCTCCATCTTATAAAATCTTAAGGATGTTAACCTGCATTATTCATAAAAATGAATGAATTTTAATTATTTATTTGTGATA
>CAYQDZ010000293.1:0-1652 GCA_964416375.1 uncultured Bacteroidales bacterium | reverse complement strand
TCTTTCTCTTGCCTGAAATTCATCATGAGTTACCCGTTTATTGGTAATTTCCAGGTAGGCTTGTCTATGAATAAAAGCATCTTCAAAGTTGGAGAATGGCCCGAAAATTCCTGTTTCATTGGAAAGCGCGCCAAAATGATTAAAAAAACAATCGTTCCATCGTGTTTGCACGAAATCATGTTTCGAGACACCATCCTGTAACACTTTGATTATTTCAGTATAGTATTTTGTTTTCTTATCATTGCCATTTTCTTTAATGGCATATCCGTAATAAAACTCAAAGATAGCCGTATCCTTTTTTGCAATTACTTCCATATCAACCTGAGCCTGAAGCTCTGATAGCAAATGAGAAGCAAAAAGAAAACAGGCAAGTGAATAATATAATATTTTGGCCATTTTATATTTTTTAATAAAAATTAAAAGTTCTCTTAGAAATTAAAATACAGCCCTTCAATGTAAAACAAATTTGTACGAGCCACACAACCAGTACCTGAACCATCTATTCGTATAGAATAAACATATTCATCCTTTTCAATAAAATCTGATGAATGATTACCTGTATTTTCAATAGCAGCTTCAAAATCCCAGGGATTGAATGACCAGGTATAACTATTTTGGTTGGTCACTATTCCGCTGAAGGGTCCTATTGAAGTTGGCAGATAAATATCGTTCAGCATCTTCCGATACATGGATTCATTCTCCCAAACTTCCAGATACAAGTGAACATCTGAGCAATTGGCAGTTGATGATTTATACCAGGTAAGAGTGTGCGTATAAGTCTGGTTTAGCGTATTGGTCATCTCGAAAGGTGAAGGCACATCATTGGTGAAGTAAAATTCCAGGGGTTCTTCAGGTAAACATGAAGGCCCGCTGATAATTCTCAAAGGAGTTGTCTCATAATATACCTCAGGATTGCTTGCATTTTCAACACAAATCACGTAGTTAAAATTCCCATACCATTGCGACAGAATATTAGGTGTGTTTGGAACTTCGTTCCAAAAGTAAGAATGTTCACCATATGCATGCCAGTCAATTTCCTGATCGGGATCGTTAATATGATGAACAAGTGTTCTTGTTCCCCCTTCATAACCATATACTTTATAATTGACTATATGATTTCCCGGTTCCTGGCAATCGGTATAAATTATTTTATAAGGCTGCCCGATATAGATCTCATTGGTTGTTAACTGTTCATCGCAGGCATTTAGTAAATTAACATTTGAAATGGAAGGTTGAGCTTCCTGGGTTACCGGAATAGTAATTGTTTCGGTGGCAGGGTTAGTAGTAATTACTATATTACCCGATCTGACCCCACATCCGGTATTTGCCTGTACATCTACTGTAAAATAACCATTCGAATTATTTACAGAAACACCACCCATCCAACTAGGTACACTTACATTCACCATCAAATATACTCCTGAACTTTTTATAAATTCAAAACGGACATCTTCAACTCCCTGATAACCATAATCCTGCTGCGTATTGGGTGACACAGAAAAGCGACCTGCAAAATTGTACTGGTAGGCAGATACTTTTTCAAATCCCTTTTCGGTTTCTTTTTCTGTTTTCACTAATCTTCCTGCTGCATCGTAAGTGTATTTCGTAGCAAAATTATTGTTGTTTAGTATTGCTGTCACATTGCCAGATTT
>CAYQDZ010000292.1:0-1732 GCA_964416375.1 uncultured Bacteroidales bacterium | reverse complement strand
TAAGGATAAGCTGCTGTATCAATATAAACATTCGGGTGTTTTTCAGTGATCATAAATGATTCGTTGTGCCAGAGAGTGCCCAGATGGGTAAGAATGATCTTCAATTCCGGAAAATCATTGGCGATATCATCAATCAATATCGGATCAGCTTGCTTCAGCTTCACCAGGGAACCAAAAGGAGTTGTTCCAACATGAAAGACAACAGGAATCCCAAGTTCATTTGCCAATTCATATATTGGCCATACCTTTTTGTCATTGGGATAAAAATTTTGCAGAGGGGGATGTAGTTTCAATCCTTTTAAATGCAAGTTTTCTACCGCATCAGAGAGCTTTTTACAGGCATCCTTTTTATTTGGATCTACAGAAGCAAAACCCAAAAACCTGTTTGGAAATTTATTGCATGTATCGGCAACAAATTGATTGCTTGCAGTCAGAAGCGGACCATCAAATGCGAATAGAACTGATTTTTCGACATGTGCTTCATCCATCTGGGAAAGAAGACTTTCGAGTGATACCATGGCAACAACCTCATCGAGATCAGAAAAAGTGGCGATCCCCTTTAAATAATCAAGCTGGTGCAACTGATCTTCTGCAAAAACTACTGATGTGTCAATTAAGTGTGTATGAGTATTAATGATTCGCATATTTTTTGTTTTGGTAGAACTTCGTTTTGTGGGAAAAATACCTGAGTTTTATGGGACTTTTAATAGTGTTTTCTACACTGCAAAATATAAATCTTGTTATCTTCAAAACGATAAACCAATCTATGTTCTTGGTCAATTCGACGCGACCACCAACCAGAAAGATTCCCTCTTAATGGATCTGGTTTTCCTATTCCCTCATATGGTGTTCGCTGGCAGTGCCTGATGAGCTCATTTACGCGCTTAAGCATTTTTCTGTCGGTTGTCTGCCAGAATAAATAGTCCTCCCATGCAGGCGACATAAAGATTAGTTCCATTATTCGATTAAATCCTTTTTGACACCTTTACCTTCGTTATATTCTTCAATTCCAATGGCAAGTCTGGCTGCATTTTTGGGACTACTAAGAAGGTGGATTGTTTCCTGCATACTTTCATAATCAGACTTTGAAAGCACTACCACATCATTACCCTGAGAACGGGTAACAAAAAGGGGAACCCTTGCATTAAGGACCATATCCATAAAATGCTTTAGATTCTGCCGAAAATTTGAATATGTTGTAATTTCCATATGACAAATATATGAAAAAAATTTATATTGTACAATATGCTGTACAATAATAAAATCTAACCTGCGTTTGTGGGTCTTTTTGTTTACCAAATAGCTAAACTATAATTGTCTCTTATCAATCTATCCTTTGTGAGTAAGATATGATTATGATAGCTTGCCTTGTTATGTATTGTTGTGAAGGTAATAAGGTTGATATCAAAGCTAAACTACTCGTTATCGATGATGACGAACATACCCGTATGCTGATCCGCGATATACTGGATGGTACGGACATTCCGGTTATTGAATCCGGTTGCGGCAAACAGGCTTTTGATCTTTTTAAGGAGCTGCGGGAAGAAATCGGCCTGATCCTGCTCGATATTTATCTCCCCGACTGCGACGGCTGGACACTGGGCGGGATGATCCGGCAGGTCAGCCCGCAGGTCCCGGTTATTGCCATTTCAGCAATATTCCCTGCAGAACTGGCTGCAAAGTACCGGACGGCAGGCTTTACCGGATATATTGCCAAACCGTTTGAAATGAA
>CAYQDZ010000291.1:0-1735 GCA_964416375.1 uncultured Bacteroidales bacterium | reverse complement strand
CCAACACCAATACATACGAAACAATATACGATTTTGCAAAGAAAACCATAGACCTCGTTTTTGAAAGATTGCTGAAGAGTTTGCAAGGTGAAAAAATTGCTTTGCCCTTAAGTGGCGGATATGACTCAAGATTGATTGCATGCAAATTAAAAGAATATGGTTTTAAGGATGTTACCTGTTTTACTTATGGCCGCCAAACCAAAGAAGTTGAAATATCGAAAAAAGTAGCTGAAACACTCGGCTATCCATGGTATTTTGTAGAATATACCGATCAGCTTATCCGTAATTTTCATCATGATCCCGATTTCAAAGAATATTATCAGTATGCTTCACGGGGAACATCCATGTTCTTTCTTCAGGAATATCCTGCTGTAAAACACCTGATTGAAAGCCAAATTCTGACATCTGAACACATAGCATTACCGGGTCATTCAGGGGATTTATTAAGAGGAGCCTCGTTGGTGAAAACTTACCCGGGCAAATCAAAACGGCAAAACCTTGCTAAAATCTTGTTGGATCAAAAATATATTCATTCATCCTTTTCAAAATCTGATAAGACTATCGTAAAGAAAAAGCTTATTGAACACCTGGATGAACTTGACTTTGATCCTTCTCTTATTCCGTATTCTATCCTTGAAGACTGGGAAATGAAAGAACGTACTGCGAAATACATCTTTAATTCTGCGCATGTATTTACCTTCTTTGGTATAAAAACATTTTTTCCCTTATGGGACAAAAATCTGATTGAATATTTTAGATTATTGCCATTCCAATTTAGAAAATTTGGCGCTTTGTATTCAGACATTCTGGAAAAAGAATACTTTACTTCTCACCGTGTTATATTCAAAAATGAAATTCATGCATCTTCTCAAGCTGTCGTGTTAGATAGCATAAAAAAGAAAATCCGGCCACATTTGCCCTCAGCCATGAAAAAACAACTCCTCATTAAAAATGACTGGGCCTATTACGAACCAATGACAAAGTATTTATTAGAAGAATTAAACAAAAAAGGCATTCATCCTGCCATAAATTATTCATCTTATCTTTATCCAATATTGAATTATTATTTAATGATGGTTCAATAGTTTTAATGCCTGAAAAATACGCGCTTATTTTATCATAAATCTGAGCCACGCAACCAAATCATTTCCCAAAACATCTCCTAATAAAAATAATGCCATGAAAAAATTCATTCTATTCATATTCTTACTCGCAATCCTGGGTTGGTCGTGTGAACAGAGTCACGATAACCCTGATCCCATACCGGATGTGCCTGCTGATATTCAAATCTCCTCAGGGGGAGGTCAGGTAATAGAATCTTTAAATGAATTTGGCTTCGATATTTTTAAAGCCATCATAGCAGATGAACCTGCTGATAAAAATGTTTTCATCTCTCCTACAAGCATTTCCCTGGCTCTTGCCATGACCTATAACGGAGCAAATGGTTCTACCAAAGACTCCATGGCCTATGCCCTGAGAATGGATCATCTCACACCCGATCAGATCAATTTAGCATACAAAGAGCTTATGGCAGGATTGACAAGTGTGGATGAAAAAGTGATTATGGAAATTGCCAATTCCATATGGTACAGACTGGGATTTGAGGTTGAACAAGGATTTCTTTCTATAAACCAGGAATATTACAATGCCGGGATCACGGAACTTGATTTTGATTCTCCTGATGCCCCTGATATCATTAATGCATGGGTAGCGGAACAGACAAATGATAAGATCC
>CAYQDZ010000290.1:0-1787 GCA_964416375.1 uncultured Bacteroidales bacterium | reverse complement strand
AGCCTCTTTTTTCAAGCTTATGTGCTGAATAAATGAAACACCGAATATGAAAATATTGCTTGTTGTTGGAATTTCATTTGTTATGAATTGCCAGGTTTATACGCAGGTGGTTGAAATGAGTTGGCAGCTCGACTACCAGATCTACCTCAAAATGGCAAATGACTCTAATTATTTATACGATATTCGTGAGTTGTTTCATGTAAAAGATTTAAAAAATCCTGATTTCACATCCGAATTTGTATTTTATCCTGTTCATCCCGGTGAAAAATATAGTCAGGAAATTCAAATTCAAAATATTTCTGAAAGAACAAATAACACACTTTGGAGTGCACTCCACACAAAAATAGGAGGAGGGTGGGTGCATTTTACCAATTGCATTGCCTATGCCATCGAAATACAATTACTGGACTTACGGGAACCCATAATGAAAAGACCGGAAACTTCCTGGAAACCTGATCCTGTTACCGATACATGGAAGAGAACCCGGAAATGGAAATATTATTTACCGCTTAGCCAGAAAATGGCAACAAAAGAATTCAAAACCAGGACAAAGAATAATCAATTGGGTGACCTGTCGAACTTACCTCCTAAATACATGGAGGATTTTCTATCTACTTCAGAATCTGAATACTGGCAACTAATAGAAGAGAGAAAATTTAAGGAAGTGGCACAATTGGATCTGATAAAAGTGCTGCTGGGAGCTAACTATATCGGGGAGGCACAAATTAGTTACATCAGCAATGCAGTTTTGAATGCTGTACAAAACTATTCAGCAAGCAAACTGCCCTCTGTATTGATATTTGATGATTTTGATGCTGCTGCCGCCATGTCATTAGATTTGGACGGTTATCAACTTGAGTCTATTGTATTTCGCTCGTCATCCGATCTTTCCGAAGAAGAAATTACCAATCGACAAAACGAGATCACCGATATCATTAAAACAATAAATGAATACAATAATGCATCCTTTAGAAAACGTCTGGAATCATATTATAACTACTGATGGAAGAATACCTGGCACCATTGATTGAAAACCTTACATCTTTTAAGGATCCTAAAAAAGCAGCTTTTTCCAGGATGTATTTGAAAGATCAATTTGAATTTCTGGGAATTGAAACCAAAACACGGAGAGAAGTCCTCAAGAATTTTCTGAATGATTATGGACTGCCTCCGGTGGATCAATTGAAAGAGTTTTCATTTTTTTTATGGAATTTACCTGAAAGGGATTTTCAACACATTGCAATTGATGTATTGGATCAAATGAAAAAAAAATTACGCAAGGAGGACCTCCAGTGGCTGGAACAGCTCCTTGTTCAAAAATCTTGGTGGGACACGGTTGATGGCCTTGCATCATGGATAATCGGCACGTATTTCCAATTGTTTCCTGAATCTATTGTCCCTGTCACCGGGAAGTGGATGGATTCTGAAAATATGTGGTTACAAAGGACGTCTCTGATCTTTCAGTTGAAATACAAAAAGAAAACGGATACTGTACTTTTATCGGACTATATTGTGCGCTTGGCTGACAGGAAAGAATTTTTTATTCGTAAAGCCATAGGATGGGTTTTACGGGAATATTCCAAAACCAACAAGCAATGGGTTAAAGGTTTTATTGAAACGCATAAATTATCTACATTAAGTTACAGGGAAGCTTCGAAATACGTTTAATATTCTATCTTGGTAAGATACATACTTGGGGATGCTGAAAAAATGACAGGGAATAAACCGCTTGTTCTAACCTGCATTATTCATGCGTCAAGTTTGGGGCAGATGCGAGGCGTCGGAAG
>CAYQDZ010000289.1:0-1807 GCA_964416375.1 uncultured Bacteroidales bacterium | reverse complement strand
GGCGAAGTCTGTGACTTCGTCGTATTTAAAATGTAGTTTTTAACAACTAATAGAAATAAATCATTCTTATTGAACGGTATAAAAGCGTAGTTATAAACTACGCTTAGCATAGGTTTCATAGATCGTCATTGCGAACGGAACAGAGTGAAGTGCGGCAATCTGGCCAACTCAGCGGAGTTTGCAACTTCATCCTAACTAAAAGGCAGACTTTAAATACACTTACCATTGATGATATAGGTAAGGACGTAGCATGCTACGTCCCGCTGAGTGAAGTATGCAGTAAGCCGCTCGGCGTAGATTTTATCTACGTCGTAAACAGATAGTTTTCAACTAACATAAAGATGCAATATGATTTACTGGAAGGTTTTTACCTGACCAGATTACCGCGTTGTTGCACTTCTTGTAATGACGTACAGAAACCTGGTATGTAGGATACCGATCCATAAGGTCACCCTGAGCGGAGTCGAAGGGTGTTCAGGAGCAGGAAAGTGCTTCGACTTCGCTCAGCATGACCATAAGAATAGGAAAGCATGATAGCCGCTCAGCATGGTCTGAGTTTTTAGAAAGGATTCTGAATAAATCATGGAATACCCCTCCAGCGTAAATACCTGCTAAGACGAATTTTAACGGCATTCAAATGACCATAAGCAAAAAAAAGCCGGAGATAGATTCCCCGGCCTGTAAGATTAGAACAAATGTTTTCTTATTGGTTCTTGGTAAGGTATTTGCCCAATGATTTTCCGGCTTTTGCATAGGCTTCGGAAATTCTCCAGCCGGTATCAAAATCAGCTCCCATGACATCAGATCCCGGTGCTTTGGTAACAGAAATCACGGTGATCTCGTCATCCCCTTTGGAAAAGGTAATTTCCATTGTAATTAAGGCAGGTCTGCGTGAAACACCCACATTGTAACCGGGTTCAATGAAGATCGTGTGGACGTTCATTACTACTTCCGATTCCACATCTTTTCCCGATTCAGCAAAAGCAGCATATTTTGAAAACAGTTCTTCGAATTTTGGTTCGTATCGAGCCTCCCGGTCTTTAAACCAACTTTCTTTCCAGGTGTCTCCTTTCCCTGCTTCTTTATCGTTCATATCAGAAACTCTTTTTGCGATGTAATCGGTTTCGTCGTCAAACTTACCAACACTTAAATCAGAATAGTCGTATTCAATTTTCAGTTGCTTAACTCCTTTCAGGTCAGATATATTCCCTGATTCAACTTTCATTTTTTGGCCAAATGTACTGCCTGCAAAGAGAATGGCAACACAAATTAATATGAGTCTGGTAATTTTCATAGAAATTAATTTTAGTAATTAGTTTGTCTAATATAATACCAATTATTAAAGGCTTCAAACAAATTTTGATCATTTCATTAAAAATGCATTTGTTTTTTGTAATTCTTTGCCATACTATGGTGTGATCATACAATATTCTTGTCGCACATCCTCATATTTTCAAATGTCTACTCAAACAGAGCGTTGGTCTATTTGTGTTTTATTTTCGGGTAAATCGGACTAATTTTATGCTGTACCTATTGCTCTGTAAGGATTTGAAAAAGAACCTAATACCATTTTCGATTTCTAAAGCTTTGTTAAAAATTCATAACAAATCTTATGACTGTGCCGAAGCGTACTCATTTTTCATATTTTTAAACCCGTTAGCCCCTATCCTGTTATGAAGTTACGAGAGGTAATTTCAATGAAAAAAGCAGGCATTCACGTTGCCATATGGCTGTTGCTGTTGCTCCTGAATATCCTGTTCATTAACAATTTAAGGATTAAAGTACATACCATGTACCACATCTATTT
>CAYQDZ010000288.1:0-2016 GCA_964416375.1 uncultured Bacteroidales bacterium | reverse complement strand
ATGATTCGCAGAAGCATCACCCGATCTTGTTTCAGCTCTTTGAGCAGTTGTAGCCCTATTGGTAGTCCTCCTTGAAGACTGATTGTATGAAGTTGCTGCTATCAACAACATAGCCAATACAATTGTTATTTTTTTCATGATCTGCGAGTTTTTGTGTTCACTGAATAAAATACAAATTGAGTGCCAAAGTTTTAATATATTGATATATAGTAGTTTATCTATAGAATACAAGGTACAGAGAATGTGTTCATTCGGTATTAAGAAGGGATGTATTGAGAAAATTAAAGATTTTAATTTTATTTTTGCAAGCTAAATTGTATAATATGCCACTGAATATACCTGATAAACTTCCTGTAGCTGAGATTCTTGAAAAAGAAAATATCTTTTTCATGAAGGAGACTCTGGCTGTTCATCAGGACATAAGACCTTTGAAGGTTGTTATTCTAAATCTGATGCCCTTAAAAATCACCACGGAAGCTCATATATTAAGATTGCTGTCAAATACACCGCTTCAGGTTGAAATTGTATTGTTGCATACTAAAGATCATGTTTCTAAAAATACGCCTGCTGAACACTTGAAGACTTTTTACAAGACCTTCTCGCAGATAGAGGACCAGAAATTTGATGGCATGATAATAACCGGTGCACCGATTGAGCATTTGGAGTTTGAAGAAGTGAATTACTGGAAGGAATTGCAGGACATCATGGATTGGACCAAGGCTCATGTAACTTCCACAATGTTTATTTGCTGGGGTGCTCAGGCCGGTTTGTATCATTTCTATAAAGTTCCCAAATACAAGCTGCCCCGAAAGATGTTCGGTGTGTTCGATCATACGATTAACAACCCGCTGATCCCATTGATAAGGGGTTTTGATGAACTATTTCAGGCACCTCACTCCAGGTACACTGAAATCAGAAGGGCTGATCTTGAAAAGATAGATGATCTGGAAATCGTATCAGAATCAAATGAGGCAGGAATTTTTGTCGTTGTTTCAAAAACAGGCCGGCAAATATATGTTACCGGTCATGCTGAATACGATCCAACAACTCTTAAAGAAGAGTATGAAAGGGATATTAGCAAAGGCATTGATATTGAAGTGCCAAAAAACTATTTTCACAGCAACGATCCTTTAAAGATGCCAAAGGTTAGATGGAAAAGTCATGCCAATTTACTCTTTTCAAACTGGTTGAATTATTACGTTTACCAGATGACACCCTACAATATTGATGATATCGGATAGATGTATGTTTATTTTTGCAAAACATCATCTATTTGGTTCATTTCATCATCGCCTCGATCCCATTGTTAATATCCTGTTTTGAATTTACAGTATTTACAGGTATTTTTAATACCCGTGTTTCATGTATAAAAATCTACTTCTTATGTAAATAAAAAACTTTTCCACAATAAGCAACGTATACTTGCGAGTATCCAACAAATTGTTGTGATAATACGATGATCCAAAGGCACTAGCTGTAAATATAATTACTGATGAGTACAGAAAGGAAAATTTCAATGACTAAGTATAAAGCTGCTTCCACATCCAATATGATAAAATATCAAGAAACTGACCACGACTGGTCAGATTATACAATCCTAATAGCCGAGGACGAGGAAACCAATTTTATCTATCTCGAAACGGCACTGGAAAAAACCAATGTAAACATACTACGGGCAAAAAATGGAAAAGAAGCCGTAGATATTGTTCGGATAAATCCTATGATTAACCTCATTTTAATGGATATTAAGATGCCCATTATGAATGGCCTTGAAGCAACAAGGAGTATAAAATCTTTTCGTAAGGATGTTCCAATTATTGCACAAACCGCTTTTGCTATGGATGAAGACCGGAGAAATTGTATTGCTGTTGGTTGCGATGATTTTCTTGCAAAGCCGATCCGATACAGGGTGCTTTGTGAAACCTTAGCGAAATACCTGAAATAATATCTCTATCCTTTATTGCTAGTGTAGTAATTACTAATTTCATTCACTTATTTCAGCCCTCTTTTTCCTTT
>CAYQDZ010000287.1:0-2119 GCA_964416375.1 uncultured Bacteroidales bacterium | reverse complement strand
TTCCCTGTTCATCCGTTACGGTGCCTATGGCCCGATCTTCTATTCCCACGGAAGCGGAAAAGAGAGGATCTCCTTTTTCATCGCTTATCAAACCCTTGATAGTGGCAGTTTGCTGGGCACTGCCAACGACGGAAACAAAAAACAAAAGAATTTGAAAACCTGACCTGATTCGATTCATTACTAATTTACCGTGTATTCCTGTCTGAAAAAAACTCAAAGAATAAAATTAAATTGTGAAGATACAAGCTTTTCTTTATCTGGCATGAGATCAAAACAGGAATGATTTGTTTAATCTGCACTTTGATTGTTCTGCACGCATATGTCTGCGAAAATCAAAATTTTGAATGGAACTTTCCTTGTCCTGGGGCATCTTGGTGTTTTGGTGTCTTCGTGGCAAAAGTCTTTACACAATGAATTCTTATAGCCATGTCAAAGGAATAAAGAATAAATCTTACTTGATCTCCAGTTCAGGGTATTCTGCGTTTTTCTCATATTTCTTAAAATCACCTCTTTTTAGCGCTTTAAAGAATTCTGCCCAGGCAAAAGCATTGAAGAGTTGGTAGGAAGGGTATTGCCCCTGACTGAAGGTTTGCCTGTACTGCTGATTGAGAATATTCTGGAAATTTTCCCTGGCACTGGGCGTTTCATCGAGGATGATCTGTGTTTTTAGCAGGGCAATATTCTTTCGGGCATTGTCCATATCGTCGTTGGGAAGCTTCAGGTTAAGAAAAGCTTCTTTGAATTCTTCGTACGATTTCCAGGGATAAATTACTACCTCGGCTATCATAAAGGTATCTGTCTCCAGAACAATATCCATGGTAAGAAATGGTTCCTCCAAAGTATTGGGAATGGTAATTATTTTGCGTTTGTAACCTACCGTCGACAACATGATGCTGTCATTGATCTCGGTGACAAGGGAAAATTTTCCCTGGTTGTCGGTAATGGTCCCCCGGTAATTGTTCAGTATGAGAACGTGTGCATAAGGAAGCGGCTGCAAAAGCTCATCTGTTAATCTACCGGTAAACTGTACCAGGTTTTTGTCAACCTTTCTCTCAAACAACTGACTTTTTACAACATTTGTATGAATTGCTATACAAAGAGCAAAAAATAAGATCCTCTTCATTTTTATGTATTTCTCCATCAATACCCAATGGTCCAAAGGTAGCTATTTTGATATACTTTTATCCTTTATGATTGAACACAGGTTGTTAAATTTGGTTAAATTGAAAAACAAGTCTAACTTGTAAAAGTTGAATAGTAATCGGAATATGATCACACAGAAAGAAATAACATTGCAGGGGTACAGCAGGGGATACCATTTGATCACCTCCCTGATCGAAAGTAAGCTGGAGGAGCTGCCCGAGCAGGGATTGCTGAATATCCATGTCAAACATACCTCGGCAGGCATAAGCCTGAACGAAAATGCCGATCCTTCTGTTCGCAGCGATTTCCGTACTTTTTTTGATGATCTGGTACCTGAAAATTACCGTGGGTTTTCCCATACGCTCGAAGGGCCTGATGATATGCCTGCTCATCTGAAAGCTTCCCTTATAGGTCAGAACATTACAGTGCCCATTACCAGCGGGCGACTGAATCTCGGAACATGGCAGGGGATCTATTTCTGTGAGTTCAGAAATCATGGAGGAATGCGCAAACTCGTTCTGACAGTATATAGTTAACAAGTTGAACATGGTGAAATAAGAAAGTATGTTTTCAGAAAAAGATATTCAGGAAATAAGGAGAAGAGGCATTAGCATTGAGCAGATAGAATGGCAGCTGTCCGTATTTAAGGAAGGAACAAAATATGTGAAACTTGACAGAGCTGCGGCTGTTGAGGATGGAATACTCCGTTTGAGCAGGAAGGAGGTTAAGCATTATATTGCTTATTACCATTCGTTGGGTGACAAGAGCAAAATGAAGTTTGTGCCCGCCTCCGGGGCGGCAAGCAGAATGTTCAATGACCTTTTTAAATTCATGGATTCACCGGATGAAACCATGACTGCCGGAAATAAATTTATCACCACCTTTTTCGAAAACATAGAAGGCTTTGCCTTTTATAAACAGTTGGAAAAGACAATCGCTTCCAATGGGGAATCACTGAAAAGCCTGCTGGATAATA
>CAYQDZ010000286.1:0-2120 GCA_964416375.1 uncultured Bacteroidales bacterium | reverse complement strand
TATCATCCCGGTTAATCCGCCTATTCCGGCCATATGAATGCTAATTTTCCAGAAAAGGGATACAAATAAGATCAAGAGGATAACAACCGTAGATGAGAATAAAAACAGATTCACCAATTTGACAGGGGCCAGCTTCGACACAAAATAGTAACAAGCATAAAAACAGATGGTTGCAAAAAATAATGGTATCAGTCTTTCTCTTCTTTTATCTATTGTAAAATTCTGTAAGTGCTTAAAATATATCAATGCAGGAATGATACTGAGCGGAAGCAAAATAGTACAAAGAATAACAGCCAGATAAACAAATTGTTTATATTCCACAGGAACATCAACAGAATAAACCCCTGAGTGAAAAATAATAATCAAGCCCAGCAGAGGCATAAAAATCGGGTGAAAAATAAAAGATATAAGTTTTGAAAGTCGCATCACTACAATTCTTTTCTCATTCGCGCTACAGGAATGTTCAATTGTTCACGGTATTTTGCCACAGTTCTCCTGGCAATATGATACCCCTTTTCCTGCAGTATACTTGCCAGTTTATCATCTGTCATAGGTTTTCGTTTTTCCTCATTATGAATGCAATCTTGTAAAATCATTTTTATTTCCCTGCTGGACACCTCTTCTCCCGATTCAGTCTGCAATCCTTCCGAAAAGAAATATTTCAAGGGGAAAATTCCAAAATGAGTTTGTATGTATTTGCTATTCGCCACACGGGAAATGGTGGAAATATCCAAACCTGTCCTGTCAGCTATATCCTTAAGGATCATTGGCTTTAATAAAGTCTCGTCTCCATCGATGAAGTAATTTTGCTGGTATTCGACAATTGCATTCATTGTAACCATCAGGGTGTTCTGTCTCTGACGTATGGCATCAATAAACCATTTTGCTGAATCAATCTTTTGCTTCACAAAGCTTATTGCGTCTTTCTGATCGGCTGATTGTTTATCCTTATTGGCTACATAAGACTTAAGCATACCTGAATATGTTTTGCTAAGCCTTAATTCAGGAGTATTCCTTGAATTCAAGCTGATCTGATAATCCCCGTCACTATTTTCGAGAATGAAATCAGGAACTATGGTAAAAGAACTTTTATTTAAAGGATCACTAAAAGAACTTCCGGGTTTTGGATTCAGTTTTAAGATTTCATCTATTGCTGTTTTTAATTCCTCATCACTTATTCCCAGCTTATTTTTGATCTTATCATAATGTTTTCGTGTAAACTCATCAAAAAGGTGCCTGATTATTTTTGTTGCCAATGCAATCTCCTTAAGTTCCTGATCTTTCGCGTTAATCTGCAGCAAAAGGCATTCTCTCAGATCACGGGCACCAACTCCTGCCGGGTCAAAATCCTGAATAATTCTTAACAATTCGAGTAATTCTTCTTCACTTGTGGTAACATTTAGTGAAAAAGCGAGATCGTCGACTATGGATTCAATTTCACGTCGTAAATAACCATCTTCATCAATGTTGCCAATTAAGTATTCGGTAAGAGCATGTTGCTGCTCGTCCAATTTTCGTAATCCGAGTTGTGCTTCCAGAAATTCATGAAATGTGGATCCTACAGAAAATGGTATTTCATCTCTTTTATCATCTTTCGAATAGTTCCTGGATGCTGTTTTGTATGAAGGAAGGTCATCATCATCAAGGTAATCCTCGATAGAAAATTCCTCATTATCTTTATCCTTCTCTTCAGCAATTGGTTCTTCATCAGATCCAACATCTGATTCTGATTCTTCTCTGCCTTCTTCCAGCACAGGATTTTCCTCCAATTCTTTCTTAATGCGTTGTTCAAGCTGCATGGAGGGAATCTCCAGCAGCTTGATCATTTGTATTTGCTGTGGAGAAAGCTTTTGAAGAAGTTTCTGTTGTAGCTTTTGTTTCAACATCGCTCAGACACTTTTACTCAATCATCGATTATAAAAATAAAAAAATGCCTTGAATAATATGAGTAATTCGTCTAAAGATTCCTGTGTTTCGACAAATAAATGACTGACATCGACTCCAATCAAAGAAAAAGAGGTTAAACTGTTCAAAAAAACCTATTCTCAAACAGGCCAATTTATCCTCTAGCCTGCATTATTCATAAAAATGAATGAATTTTAATTATTTATTTGTGATAC
>CAYQDZ010000285.1:0-2274 GCA_964416375.1 uncultured Bacteroidales bacterium | reverse complement strand
CTTCAGCTTCCGATGCCTCGCATCTGCCCCAAACTTGATGCATGAATAATGCAGGCTAAATTAACTAATCATGAATCATCTAAAAATATTTTCAGAGAATGATTAAATATATTATCAAAAAAAAAATCATTTCATCTATATTTATGTGAAATTTCAATCCTGATGGAAAGACGATTCATACTGGTAACAATAAGGCTTCCTATAATACTCTGTCTTTTTCTTTCCACAGAAAAAGTAACTTTTTCTCAAGCTGTTGACAGTGTACTGGTTCCGAAAGACTCGATTTTTTCCATCCTGGATACTTCGGATTATTACCCGGGGGATAATAGTTTTAATCTGATTGTTGCAGCAAGTAAAGGCTATGACAAGGAAGTGTTAAGGCTTCTGAAGAAAAGAGCATATATTAATACAAAAACAACTGAGGGTGTAACACCCTTGATGTATGCTGTTCAGAATAGACATAGGAAAGCTGCAAAAATCCTTTTGCTCAACGGTGCAAATCCTGATTTGAAACCATACAAGGGGCCTCCTGCACTTCTGGTTGCCATTGGCAATCATGATCCTGAGATATCAGAAATGTTAATTCGTAATGGCGCTGATATAAACATAAGGGATCATGACGAGAGAACTCCCCTGATGCATGCTGCAGCCATAGGAAATGCCCGGATTGCAGACCTTCTATTGTACTATGAAGCCCCTGTAAACTTAGCTGATGATCAGGGTATTACAGCCCTGATGATTGCTTGTTATTTCGGATACACGGATATTACAAAACTCCTGATTGACAACAAAGCAACTCTTGAAAAAGAAGATCAAAACGGGTATACCGCTCTTCATTATGCCACTCAGAACAACCATACGGAGATTGTTGAATTGCTTTTGTCTCATGAAGTAAATATTGAGAAAAAGAACAATGCAGGCTACACACCCTTATCTCTTGCCGTAGCAACAAATCACAAAGATTTAACTGTTTATTATGTTGAAAAGGGTGCAGATGTGAATTCAAAAATATCCGGTGCATACAAACCATTGAATGTGGCTAAAAAAAATAAAAACGACTCGATCATTCATTTACTGGAGGAGAATCATGCCAGGGCAAGTTACTTTCCATCTATTGATTACGGATCAATACATTTTGATTTCAGTTTGAATGCCCATGATTTTCTGTTTGGAGGAGGAATTGGAGTGCATGATTCAAGGTATGGACTGAGCACGAATGTTGGTTTCGTTACCAGAATTCCTGCCACCGAAATATTGGAAGAAGTGGAAGAAAATGTTTACTATCAATATTGGGAGAAAAGATCTTATTTTTATTTGAATCTGACAGAACGGCTACCCGTATATTCATGGGCAAAAGATCACTGGTTCGGCTTTGGCCTTGGCGGACAAGTGCTTTATACCTACGGAAAATATCGTGGTTCTGACGAAAAACCAAGCCATCGGTTTATCTTATCACCTCAGGTACTGACTTATGCCCATGTAAAGTATTTTGCTTTTTCACTAAGCTATGAGTATGTGAATTTTAAAATAGAAGGCTTATCTCCTCACCGGTTTGTTCTTGGAATTCATTTTCTTATTCCGGGCAAAAGAATCAGAGAACCTGTAAACAAAGAAATACTGTATTGATGCAAAAAATTATTGTTTTTATAGTACTGCTGCTTATCGTAATTCTGTTTTCAGTTTGTGAGGAAAAAATTTTCACCTGGGATGTTGATTGCGACGAATGTTATGGCATCAAACCGGATTCTGTAGATCTGAAGATTCACTGGACAAAAAATGAAGAGTTTCCTGAAATTCCTGTTGTGTTATTCAAAGGAAAGGTGGATAAAGGTGAATATATCGACACGTTTTTTTGCTTTGAAGATCCTGCATATATATGGGTAAAGGCCAATGAGGAGTATGCCGCAAAAGCGATATATGATTCGGAGGATAGAACGGTTGTTGTTGTAGATGGGACCAAACAGAAACTCAAACAAGTTAGTGATGGATGCGATGAACCCTGTTGGGTTATTACTGAAATCGATCTTCAGCTTGAACTAAAATTTTAAACTTGAAAATCAAAAAGTTGAATGGATAAACGATTCTGTTTGTTTCTTACTGAACCAATAAAATATCAATAACGGAATTTCCAAGTTTGTTATCTCTAAACCTAACCAGCAGATCATAAAAACCTGTTTTATTGCAGACAAAACTGGTTTTTTCAAAGTACTTATCCTGGAAAAGATTGGTTAATATCAGATTGTCTGCATCCATGAGTTCAACAACTGCTTCACC
>CAYQDZ010000284.1:0-2318 GCA_964416375.1 uncultured Bacteroidales bacterium | reverse complement strand
AAGCCGTTGCAAAATCAATCCGGCATTCTTACTTGCCGAACCAAGAGCAATTTTTATTTTATGTGTTTTTAAATCGGCCAGGAAATTGATTACTCCCGGCAATATTTCATCCGGAGAAATGGCAGAAACAAATTCAACATACCAGGCATTTTTTCGTTGTGCTGCTTCATCTTTTTGTGACTCACTGAGATGGATACCTCCGAAATTCATTAATAGTCCCAGAGATTGCATCCTGCTGACTCCCTTTAACTGCTCATTCTGTTCAGGAGAAAAATCAAAACCCATTTCTCCGGCCAACCGTCTCCATGCCAGATAGTGGTATTTTGCCGTATCCACAATAACACCATCGAGATCGAATATGCAGGCATTAATGTTCATAAACTGCTATTTTATCTTTTACAAACAATGTCAAAACACCAGCAAAAATCATTGAACAGCCGCCCAGTACAAGAGCATAGATAGTCTGCCCATTAAATAAATAACGTACAAGAACTCCCAGAATGCTGGCTGCCAATATTTGCGGAATAACAATGAAAAAGTTGAAGATTCCCATATATACACCCATCTTATTCTGAGGAAGAGAGCTGGTTAAGATTGCATAGGGCATGGCAAGAATACTTGCCCAGGCAAAACCAATACCTATTTCTGACAGAATGAGCAACTTTGGATTCTGGATAAACAAGAAAGAAATCAATCCCAGGCCTCCAAAAGTTAGTGCAATCAGATGAGTGATTTTTCTGTTTGTTGCTCTGGCAATGACCGGCAAAAGAAAGGCCATAATAGCAGCAAATCCATTGTAAACCGCCATCAGTATTCCTACCCAGTCGGCACCATCGTTGTATGCTTGTGAAGTGGTATCGGTTGTGTTATAAATATGACTGGTTATGGCAGGGGTAGTATAGATCCACATCGCAAAAAGTGCAAACCAGGAGAAAAATTGAACAAAGGCCAGCTGGCCCATCGTGCGTGGCATATGGAACATATCTTCAATCACTTCCACGAGGCCATTATTTTTCCCCTTTTTCAAATACATGCCGGTAATAAGCTGGACCACACCAAAAAACAGCAGGCCCAGTGAAAGAATGTATAACTCTTTTTTAAGTCCCGCATAATAGAATGCCAATGTTAGTAAAGCTCCACAAGCGATCCAGATCATACTGTTCCGTAAGTAATTAATCCTCCTGAAAGAACCTTGTTTCGTAATGCTATTCTTATTGCTTTTCACTTCAGAATCTTTCCGGAAAGATTCCATTTCTTCAGGAGAATATTCTCTTGTCGAAAAAACGGTCCATAATACCGCCAATAAGAATACTACTCCTCCTATATAAAAACTAAATTTTACGGACGGAGCTATCTGTCCTTCAGGAGCAATATTCGATACATGTAACCATTTTGTAATGATCCAGGGCAAAGCAGATGCTATCACAGCTCCTGTTCCTATAAAGAAACTTTGCATGGCAAAACCTGATGTTCTCTGATGCTCGGGCAACATATCACCTACAAATGCCCTGAAAGGTTCCATGGAAATATTAATTGATGCATCCATGATCCAAAGCATTCCGGCCGCCACCCAAAGAGTTGGTGAATTTGGCATGATGAGCAATGCAATAGAAGCAAATATGGCTCCCACCAAAAAGTAGGGTCTTCGCCTTCCCAGCCGACCCCAGGTTTTATCACTCATGTGACCGATTATTGGCTGAATGATAAGGCCTGTAACCGGAGCTGCAACCCATAATATGGGTATATTTTCAACCTCAGCACCCAGGGTTTGAAAAATTCTGCTCACGTTTGCATTCTGCAATGCAAATCCAAATTGAATTCCCAAGAAACCGAAACTCATGTTCCAGATTTGCCAGAAGGATAGACTTGGTTTCTTTGTCATAAATAGATGAATTGAGAAAGGTTTAGGATATGAATCAATTTCTATATTAAATGTACTGAATGAAAACTGAAAATGTCAATTTATACATCCATGCAAATCATTGAAAACAGGTGTTTTTGTATTCCAGGTGCTGTTTCAAACGTTTGCGGAAAAATCTGTTTTATGACATAAAAAAGTTTTCAATTGAAAGGAAACCTCTTACAAATTGAAAGAACGCTACATATTTTATCAGTTCAAGGCAAAAAATTCAATATTTTTCTTCCATTTAAGCTGTCATGAAGTATGTTGTAAGTCATTTTTTCTTTATTGCTGTCGAAAACCTGAAATTGAAAACGTTTGCGGAATAGTTTATTAACAGGGATAATACGTTCCAAATCCTCAAAATAACGTGAGTTCGAGCTAAGATTAGTTCTTTCTATTGAATCAAAAACAGGTA
>CAYQDZ010000283.1:0-2373 GCA_964416375.1 uncultured Bacteroidales bacterium | reverse complement strand
GAAAAGAAAGTTCATCAAGATACTCCATGACTTCAGCTTCTGTCTGTACACTGTTGATTACACCAACCAATATCGCTCTTTCCCTGTCTTTTTTTGTTGTTATGCCTGTCATTCAATACAATTCCTTCAATGGTGTAAAATTAATGCTTTACCCATGTAAAATTAAATCTAAGAAGAATTAAAAAATTATTTTATTAACCTGCGATTATCATAGATTACATCATGAACTGCCTGTTTCAGTATTTCAGAACAATCGTAAATCATCGAGAGATCATCAGGAAAAGGAACAATTTCAACTCGTAAAAGTTCCCTGTCAGAGGGTTGCAATGCTTCAAGATCACCATAAGCCCTGGCTGTAAGGTGTTCAAAAATTGAAGTTGCTGCTACCGGTTCCGTTTTCATAATATTTTTTGGGGAAACCGATTTATATTCTACTACCCCGTTTATGGTAGCTGTTTTGAACTGTTTGGTTTCAATCACTTTACATGATAGTTGCCTGTATTTCGGAACTTTGACGTCATTCCCCAGACTGTCTTTTATCACATTACCCCTTCGGTCTAATTCATACTCAAATCCATCCCGTATTTCTTTGGTCCGAATGAATTCCCTTCTTGAAAATTCATCAGGAGTAACAAGTATATTGCGAAGTTTAATGGCAACAAAATAATCATATTCCATTTCGTTTTGCAGAGGGCCAAAATAATATTCAATCCAGGTATTATTCAAGCCTTGAATGTCCATTCGAAGAAGGTTATCATAAAAATCATCGGGCAAACGTACCCTTGATATATTAACTGCTTCCACCAAAACTCTGCTGGTTCCAAAATATTTTGCATCCTGAATCAGGGTATTCAACTTTGGATAATCATTTGCCCTGTATTCCTTCACTTTTTGAAAATCAAAATATGCCTGTCTGTAGCTTTCTTTGGTTTGTAAATTCATATTGTCCAAACCTTTATGGTAATAGAATTTTGCTACATTCGTTTTTGCTTCTACTATATCTCCGGAATAATCAATGTATTCATAGTTTATTTTTTTCTTACCGATAACCAGGGGTAACACTTTCTGAATTTCATTCTGACGTATGTTGAGTGCATTGTAATGTTGATAGATTTCTTCCCAATTCTCCGGTTTATTTTCAGTTTTCAGAAAATGAATTCTATCCGTATTTTTTTGATTAGCAAGTTTATAGGATTTGTTCAACAACAATTTATCATCATCATCTGCTTTGCCTTTGAGAATGTTTTTTATGGACCTTTCTATGACCGCATCGTATTCCCCCTTTTGCAATAATTTTTCAGAGGATCTGCAGCCAGAAATAAGGAATGATAACAGAATTATAAATTTTATTGATTTCATTCAAACGAATTTTACAAACAAAAAAACCCCGGTATACTCCGGGGATTTAATATGTTTATTCGTGTCTTATTGCAAAACAAAAACTATCGGAAAAGTAAACTGTACCTTAACAGGACGTCCACGTTGTTTACCGGGCGACCACTTTGGAGAACTTTGCACAACTCGCTTTGCTTCTTTATCCAGTGCCGGATCCCTGCCACGAACCACAACGACATCAACGACCTCTCCTTTTGCATTCACAGCAAATTGGACAAATACACGTCCGCTAATACCATTTTCAGCTGCTATGGGAGGATAATTCAGGTTTTGTTGAATGTATTCTCTGAATTTCTCTTTGCCTCCACCCTGAAATTGCGGCATATCTTCCACAATAAAGAACACCTCTTCTGCGGCTTCTTCTTCCTCTTCAAAAGGAACAAAATCTATGGCCATATCTTCATCCACATCCATGCTTTCAAAATCAATTTCCTCAATATCCACATCATCTTCCACGATGTTAATCACCTCTATTACCTGAGGTGGCGGTGGTGGTGGTGGTGGTTGTTCAGGCTGTTGACGCGTGATTGGTATTATTTCCTCATCAATTTCACCACTCTGCATACCCAACAATAAATTGTCGCCTTTTGGTTTCGATGTCCATTCAAGGAATAATAAGAGTATTGCAAGCGCAGTAACTAAACCAATTTCAAAAAACAAAACAGTTTTATTTTCCAGATTTGCTTTATTACTTTTTTTAACTTCCATTTTAGTATTATTTTCGGGCAATAAAAATAGCTAATTCTTTACGAAAGCCAAAGAAATATGGCCTAATATTTTATTTGATAACACTTCCGGAATTTCCAAAAATCCTTCCCATATCACTTCTCCCATTTAATCAGCCTAAAATAATATCTGTATAAGCCCATTTCCAAGAGTTCCAATTGCTTAGAATTGTTGTGAAGAAGTAACTGAATTTGTATATTTTTTCTAATTTTGCCGCCATCCAGCAAGGAATATTTTATTTTGTTCTTTACT
>CAYQDZ010000282.1:0-2545 GCA_964416375.1 uncultured Bacteroidales bacterium | reverse complement strand
TTAGTATATATTATGAAATTTATTTTCATATAAACCACGGGAATCGAAAATGAAATAGGAACAAGCATGGGACTTCAATTATGCTAGGATTTTATCCCGGGTTTTTATGCTTGTTCTTCACTGTAGTGAAGAGATGGGATATGGTTGCGTCTTCATCTGGTATTCATCAACTGCAATCCTTCATTTCCTAAGATGGGAAAATTACTTGTAAAAGCACTTTAACTACACTGCAATTCACAAGATAAAAAGCTACCGTATTTTGCTGAAGAAATGAAAGCATAAACATTCACTTTTGTGCCTCGAACGTTAATCTAATAAATTAAATTAAATCCTCTGCCTCAAACAGATGAATTCCAGAAAAGTAACGACACCAGGCCATGGGAAAATTGAATAATTCACTAAATTTTCTTAACTTCTATTTTTAATTATGAAGTATCTATGAAAACTAATGTTATGGAAAATGAAATTGTATTTGAACATAAAAATTTGAAAATTGAATATTGTCCCAAAGGTAATTATATTCACGAAACCTGGTGGGGCGCTACTCCCGGAGATTCTTTTAATGAACTCCTTGAAAAAATTATTGAAATACTCATTGACAAAAAAGCAGAAGGACTCATCCTTGATGCAAGAGAGCATAAAGGTTTAGGACCTAAATCTCAAGAATTAGCAGCCGAAAAAATTGGCGGGTATGCAAAGCAATACAGACATCTAAAACAGGCTATTATTGTCCCGGAAGATGTGTTCTCAAAATTTTCAGTTGAAAACTTCACAAAATTACTTGGCGATTCAAATCCTGTTATTACCCAATATTTTGACAATGTTGAAGACGCAAAAAAATGGCTTGAAGAATAACGATTTGTTCATATCATGATCATACGAACATCTTAACCATAAAAGTAACTCATAACCAGCCCTAACTGAAATGAATATGTTAGCTACATTTGCAGGAACAAATTCATAAATTCATGGACGGACGAAACCGAAGAGATGTGAAATTGGGCGCCAGAGTTAAAATAGTACTTAAACAAGACCAGCGCAGTGGAAAATTAACCGAAGGAATTGTTCAGGATATTCTTACCAAATCAGGAAATCATCCTCATGGCATTAAGGTACGCCTCCAAAATGGCCTGGTTGGCAGAGTAAAAGAGGTAGTTGGCGAGGAGTAATAATAAACCTGAATTCGATATAGGGCAAGAGATGTAAATTCTTGATTTCTAATTATATATGGAAAGTATTTTAGTGAATTCTTTGAGTCTTGGAGTCATTGTGGCTATCGATTAATACAAAAACAGCCACAAAGCCACAAAAACACTAAACTCCCACAAAGAATATGTCATTAATACTTATATTCCGGGGCCTTTTTATGTTTTATTACCAGGCTCATAGCTAAGACTATATTTATATGCTCCCCAATGAGGATACAGGGATAACAAACTTACATAGATTTTTCTTTCTGTGAAAATTGAAACAAGTATCCCAAAGCGGAGAGATTTCGTTGAGCTGCGGATTGCTATTAATTTGAAGGCATTAGCTATTTTTTGATTCTCAAATAAATATGTTTTATATGAGTTTTTTCAACTTCTCTTTCATCAACTTCAAAGTGTTCATCTAAGGATTTTACCAAGGGAGTTAGTTTTGGAAATCCATAATTTCGAGGGTCAAAATCCGGCTTCTTTTTATTAATCAATGCTCCAACTGCGGCAAGAAATGCCGAGCCATCATCATCGGCTAAATCTTCTATTGAGGATTTTAATAAATGAATAAATTTACTATCAATGGCATCAATTTCAGTTTTTTGGACCGGAGTTGGGGAGCTTATTGTTTTTGAAGCTTTTTTTGAGATCACCAGAGGTCCAATGATCTCAATATAAATGAACTTATCGCAGGCAACAATAAAGGGTTGAGGAGTTTTCTTTTCCCCAATACCTATAACCAACATGCCTGATTCTCTAAGTCTCGTTGCCAATCGGGTGAAGTCACTATCACTGGAAACAAGGCAAAATCCGTCAATTTTCTGATTGTGCAATATGTCCATGGCGTCAATGATCATGGCTGAATCAGTCGCATTTTTACCTGTTGTGTAACTATATTGCTGAACCGGAGTTATTGCATGTTCAAGCAATGCAGGTTTCCAACCCGATACGGTTGGCTTTGTCCAATCACCATAAATTCTTTTAATTGTTGGTATCCCAAGTTTGGCAATCTCATCAAGCATTCCTTTAATGTTTGAATAAGGAATATTATCTGCATCAATAAGTACAGCCAATTTCAAATCTGTTTTCTCTCTCATGCTTGTAGGTTTTAATAATATCCAATAACCAGTATATACATATAACAAATTTACATAGTTTTCGCTTTATGCGAAAATGTATTCGGGGAATCCGGAGCCCAGCTAATTATATCTTGAAAATCAATCTTTCTTCTGACATATAATCCACAAATTTTACTGGTGCTGCGGCCTGAGCAGGTCATTTACGGTTTTTACCGGATTAAATGTTTCCACCGGCACCTCCACCATTAAAGTCAGCCAGTCAGCCATGGC
>CAYQDZ010000281.1:0-2568 GCA_964416375.1 uncultured Bacteroidales bacterium | reverse complement strand
GCGGCGTCAGTAAACTGATATGCTAGTGGCGATGCTGTCAGCCAGGGATGGGTAGTGTTAATAGCCGCAATCAGCCTTTTTACCTTATCAAATACTTCCTGGTTTAAATCCTCTATCTGCAATGCAGGGAATATTTGTGTTTCACTAAAGTTCTGCCTTTTCCTGAAATAAATATCGCTGATTTGTCTGTCGTCAGTAATTCTGATATCACTGTCGTTTTCTCTGTCGTAAATAATTCCGGCATGTTTGTGTACAAGAGAACTTACCGGAACCCGGATGTAAAGAATATTGTTACCCTCGTATTCAGCATCCCTCACCGGCAATGCGTAAGGTGGATTGATAACATCCGGATTATTTAATGTGGTTACAATATTTTGTTTCAGTTGCATCAGATTGGCTTCTTCCAAACCTAAAACATTTCCATCATTAGCAACTCCTAAAAGGATAATCCCTCCTTCTTTATTCAGAAAAGATGAAACCGTATCATATAATGTAGCAGGAACACCGTCCTGAGCCTCTTTGAACTCAATGCGTGTGCCTTCGCCTTTTTGTAATAGATGCCTTATTTCCTGTTCTGTGAGCATAGCTATTTCGATATCTTTTTCCACGTATCATCCGAGAATAAATAAGAGATAATCTGTTTTCTCGCTTCTTCAACGGTTGTTTTTGAGGCAATAGGGAATCCTACAAACTTTGCCACTTCACGGATTTGCTTCAATGTCATTTTGGACAACAGTTTTGTTGCGGTTTCATTTGAAGAAGCCAATTTATTAATCATATTCTGATCAACCGATACTCCCTTATTCTGTTGCTTCCGGTCTGTGAAAGGTGCAGTCAATGACAGCTGAATCCTGCCTCCGAACCGCTTCAATTTGTCGAGGCTTTTTTCATCAAACTTGCTTTTGAGTAGGTCCTTAAATTCTTTGGGAATTGATTCACCTGGCTTTAAAATGATGTCATACTTTGGCATATGCTGAAATTCTTTTTTCCATACGATTAATAAAATTCATCATGACCTCGCTAACCGATTGCTGATCTGATCCGGAGTATTATACATTATTTAACTCCTTTCCCATACGGTACTTGATTTCGAAATTGATGATGAAATCCAATTCTTCTTCGGTGTAACCATAATGCTCCGCTAATATTTGATCAATTTGATCTATGATAGGTTTTGAGAGTAAAATTTTAAATGATTGAGTTTGAGTAACTCCTTTATTTTTTTGCACTCTCTGTAGCATTTCACTGTTTCGTTCCAAATCTTCAATATATGATTTACTTATATCTACTAATGATCCAGTTTCAATGACTTCATTTCCAAATCTTAAACCATGAATATCACTTGGATTCATGTCTCGTAAGTTCTCCCTGCCTGACAAGTCCGGCCATGGTTAAATTGCTGCTACCTAAAAATCCTATTACAGGAATACGCTTATCATCACTATAGGCCAAGTAAAGTTTTGCATGAAGAGGATACTTTAAGTGTAGTTTGACAACCACCTTTTCATCTTTCATTTGCTGGCTTAGTTTCCTCAAAGCAACTTCATCAGCATCTGTTGGGGTTCCTATTGCCAGTTGTTCTTTAAATTCCTGCGCAAGTCTTTTTTTAGCTTTATTGCCTCACTCTGGTCTAATATGTAATCATCATCTGTTCTGAAAAAATCTCTTAAAATATCGACAGGAAGTTTTTGCATACCTACAAGCAATCTGCATATTCGATGATATTCATCTTTTCCTTCGAAGACTTTATCCCCTGAGAGCTTGTCAATTTGATCGGTAATTTCTTTCCATCCCCGAAGATTGAAATAACCTACGCAGCAATCAGCTCTTTTGGAAACTTCAAGAGTTTCAGTCAGTCCATTTATCAGGTTATTTTCTATGTTGTCATAAATTTTAGGCATAAATTAACTTTTTCTCAAAATTAGTAATTGTGCTGGGATGATTACACACTTTTGCAAGTTTTGGTTTGTGGGCAGGTCATGCGGGACTTGCAAATGTGTGTAATGTGTGTCGGATTTCAATCTATTCATTTTAAAGCAGCAAAAAATTTCTCATTTCTTAATTTCTTTTTTCGGCTTGTTGCCAACGGCAGTCTGTCTAAAAACCCATTTGTCCGAATGCTATTTGAGATTTTTTAAAGGGGTTAACAGGCAGATTAATAATTCCCGTATTTTTTCATCGTTCGCTTGAGTATTTGGTTTATTTGGCTTAAAAATAGCTTAAAATGACCAAATATTGAACATAAAACAGAAAAAATACTTCTTAGGTATTGCTTCAAGCTTTTCATCCCCACAATGTTGATTATCCTTCTCAGGTTGTATGCTGTCATTATAAATCCAAAGTCAGCTTCGGCACGTTCGATGTACTTTTTTGTTATGATGTAGTTAAATCCCCACTGACGTTTTATGGTTCCGTAAGGATGTTCTACTATTTGCTGTCGTTTGCGGTAGAGTTGTTTGTTTTCATCAATACGGCATTTATTTCTGTTGACATATTCCTGGTATTCGCTGCGCTGAATAGCTTTTCCGCATATTGCTTTTGAACATTCCGCCTTTGCCGGGCACGTTT
>CAYQDZ010000280.1:0-2568 GCA_964416375.1 uncultured Bacteroidales bacterium | reverse complement strand
TCACAAATAAATAATTAAAATTCATTCATTTTTATGAATAATGCAGGTTAAAAAACGTAAAACAAACAAAATAAATTACTTACTATAAAATACTATTCCGATGAAAGAAGACTTGATGAACTTCGATTTGCCTGTTAACAGATCATCCATAATCAAAGTAATTGGTGTTGGAGGAGGAGGTAGCAATGCGGTAAATTATATGTATAGCCATGGAATAAAAGATGTTGATTTTATGGTATGCAATACCGATGCCCAGGCATTAGAAAATAGTCCTGTACAAGTGAAGATCCAGTTGGGATCATCACTGACTGAAGGACGAGGCGCCGGAAATAAGCCGGCAATTGGAAGAGAAGCTGCCATCGAAAATCTTGATGATGTGATTGAGGTATTGTCTGTCAATACAAAGATGGTATTTATTACATCAGGAATGGGTGGAGGAACTGGCACTGGTGCTGCTCCGGTAATTGCTAAAGCAGCGAAAGAACTGGGTATCCTCACCATTGCTATCGTAACAATACCTTTTCGTAATGAAGGCCAGAGAAGAATAAACCAGGCACTGGAAGGTATTGCAGAATTAGAAAAATATGTTGATTCCCTGCTGGTAATTAATAACGAAAAAATCCGTGAAATGTATGGTGATCTGAAAGTATCTGAAGCATTTGCCAAGGCAGATAATGTGCTGGCTATTGCTGCTAAAGGTATTGCTGAGATCATCACGGTGCATGGCTATATTAATGTTGATTTTGCAGACGTGGAAACGGTAATGACCAACTCAGGTGTAGCAATCATGGGTTCTGCCCTGGCAAAGGGAGAAGACCGTGCTATTAAAGCAGCAACTGAAGCACTAAACTCTCCTTTATTGAATGATAATAATATTGTTGGATCGCGAAATATTCTGATCAATATAACATCGGGTAATGAAGAAATAACAATGGATGAAATTGGGCAGATAACTGATCATGTGCAAAGTTGTGCCGGTGATGATGCTGACGTCATTTGGGGCAATGGAATTGACGAATCATTAGGTGATGCATTATGTGTGACGATAATATCCACAGGTTTTGGTACAAATAGCATTCCGGAACTGTATATCAGGAAAAAACAACTTGACAAAGTGGCGCTCGATGATGCAGAAGCAGGAAAATCGAATAAGACTGGCAAACCAACAGAAGGATTTGAAGTAAAAGACGTACCGAAAAGCCGTAAAAGATCGGGATCAGGCAGTAATATTATAACGCAACGTGAAATTGAGTTTGATTTAACACAACCGTTTGAATCCGAAAGACTCAGCGAAGATGATCAGAGCAATAACCTGAAAAGGGCAATTGAATTCAGGAAAGGTGCTGAAAGAGTAAAAAGTATTAAGAAAACATATGAAAAGTTGCGGGACCTGGATATGAATAGTCAACAGGTAAAATCAAGCATAGATGAAATGGAAAATCAGCCTGCTTATGTTCGACGCAATTTTGAAATCGATAAAACACAACCATCGAAAGAAAAAAAAATATCAAAGTATTCTCTTTCTGATGATAATGATAAACGAGCAAAGTTGAGTGATAATAACAGATATTTGCATGAAAATGTAGACTAATTTCCAATGATTTGCATACACTTTTTTGATTGTTTGAAAGGTATTGTATTATTCTGGTTACATATTCCCAATAAATAGTATTAGAATTTTTATCTTGCGAAAGTTACTTTTGTATCTTTTTTTTGTCTTTGGAATTGAAGCCTTCATTTAGCCTGCATTATTCATGTTTCAAGAGCTGAAATCAACGGCATATATATTGAGAATTGTATCTTATGAGCAAGGGATTAAAATACTGAAATAAAGCCATCATTAATCACTCTGCTTCTCAACAAATTCGTTCTTATTCCGGATACTATTTCTCTTTGAAATAGTTAAATTTGAAGTTGCAGGTAATTACCAAACCAATCCATATAGTATATAATTATGAAAATCAGTGATAAAATAAATGACGCAATAAAATCGGCCATGCGCTCGAAAGATAAGATTGCATTGGAAGCCTTGCGTGCTGCAAAAACAGCTTTCACATTGGAGAAAACCAAAGAAGGAGCCAATAATGAATTGTCCGATTCAGAAGAATTAAAAATAATTCAAAAGCTGGTAAAGCAAAGGAAGGAATCAGCCGAAATATACAAGCAACAGGCAAGAAATGATCTTTACGAGAGGGAAGTTGCCGAGGCCAAAGTACTGGAAGAATACCTTCCTGCCAGAATAAGCTCAGATGCATTGCGGGTTTTTTTAAAAACAGTGATTGTGAAGACAGGAGCTGAGGGACAAAAAGATATGGGCAAAGTTATGGGTATTGCTACAAAAGAACTTGCCGGGAAAGCCGATGGTAAAGAAATCGCAAGCATTGTAAAGGAATTATTGGCCGGCTAAATTATGGCTAAGACATTTTACCCAATTCTATTTATCCGACCTGTTTTTCAGCAATAAAAAACCACAAGGCATTCATTGTGGTTTCATACTGCGATCAGGAGTTATTAATTAACGTGAGTTCGATATAATGTAAATGTTGTATGCTATTGATTTTTAATTAT
>CAYQDZ010000279.1:0-2591 GCA_964416375.1 uncultured Bacteroidales bacterium | reverse complement strand
AACAACTTGCTGGCATTGTCATACTGAAATCAGAAAATTGTTCTGCACGAACCATGAATGGATCATTTTTTCCATAGAATAGAACTGTCTCCGTAACTGAGAAAGCGGAAATTATTTTTCATGGCATACTGGTAGACATCCTTCCATGGTTTGCCAATAAATGCTGCAACCAGCAACAACAAGGTACTGCATGGCTGATGATAATTTGTAATCAGGCCGTCAGCTACGTGAAAATTATAACCCGGCACGATCATGATTCCGGTTTCTGCATGAAAGGTTTTCAGCTTCTCCTGTTTCATTAATTCCGTGAATTTTTTAAATACTTCCTTTGCAGGATAACCGTCCGGAAGAGTTTTGTATTCCCACTGTTTAAGACGGCAACATAAATTTTGCTCCTGCAGGCTTTTTACTCCAAGCCAATAAAGGCTTTCCAGGGTTCTAAGGGTGGTTGTTCCCGCAGCTACAACCGACTTATTAGAATTGGAGAGGTTTATAAGTGTTTGAATGGAAACAGAAAACGCCTCGCTGTGCATGGTATGATTCAGGGCATTGTCTGTTTTTACGGGCTGAAATGTTCCTGCACCTACATGCAGGGTAATTGTTTGTGGAGTAATGTTTTTCTTTTTCAGCTTATCCATGACCTTTTGTGTGAAATGCAAACCGGCTGTAGGCGCAGCTACTGAGCCTCTGATATGAGAGTAAATGGTTTGGTACCGATCCCTGTCTATTGTTTCCGAATCGCGATTCAGATAAGGAGGTATGGGAATAATGCCTAATGAATCGAGCACTTCACCAAATGAAAAACTCCCGTTCCATTTGAATTTTACAGTTATATAGCCTCCCTGAGGTTCCAATTTTTCAGCTGCCAGCACATAATTTTCATTGTTAGCCTGAAATTCAAGCCGGAGTAATTCATCTTTCCATTTTTTTAAGTTTCCCACCATACAGGTCCATATGCATGATCCTGTTTGAGAGAACGACAATTGATAATCAACAGGATCATAGGGAGTTAAGCAAAACACTTCAATGTTTGCTCCGCTTGTTTTCCTGAATTTAAGTCGGGCATGTATTACACGTGTATCGTTGATATAGAGCTGACTTCCGGAAGGTATGAACTCGGACAGCTGCTTAAATACGGATTCCGTTATGACCCCATTCCTGTAAATGAGCAATTTTGACTCGTCTCTTTTTGGCAGTGGATATTTTGCAATCCGGGTCGATGGTAAAATGTAAGAATAATCGCTTATCCTTATTTTTTCAACTGAGTTCATTACAAATTCACTTTTGCGCCAAAAATAGCTAATTTTGCATCGAAAATTGTTTGAGATGGATATTAGAGTTGGAACCAAAGTAAGATTTCTTAATGCAACAGGAGGTGGAGTTGTAAAAGAATTCACCGATGACAAAATAGCCCTGGTTGAAACAACAGATGGCTTTGATATGCCCGTTCTGGTAACTGATTTGATCATAGACAAGTCTGCATCCTATAATTTGGATGATAAAGAACCTGAAGGAAGTGAAACTGTTTTTGCATCCGAATCGCCTGAAATAAATACACCCCAGGTGACTTTCGAGGAGAAAAAGTATGCAGACTTCAAAGGGGAAATCTTATTGGCTCTTGTACCTGAGAATGATCAGATTTTGCATGTAAGTAATTTTGAGTTGCATGTAATTAACGATAGCAACTATTATTTTCATTATGCAGCAAGTCTTAAGGACAGCGGTGTGTCTTCATTTATAGTATCGGGGGATGTTGACCCGGATACAAAATTGGAAATAGCTAAGTACAATCAGACAGACCTGAGTAAGATCAAGGAATTCAGATTGCAGGGGATCTTTTACAAACAAGGTTTATTTCAACCGGTTGAACCTGTCGATTTGGTATTCAATACGGAGAATATAAACTTTTATAAAATCCAGTTCTTTAAAGAAAATGACTATTTTCATCAAAAGGCATTGATTTTGAGGAAGGAAAAAGAAGACCAAATGCAAGAGGCGATCAATAAACTGAAAGACAAAAACTGGTCAGAGATTATCAAGGATAAGGAACAGCCTGAAAAGAAAGAAAGGAAGCGATCTCCCAGGAATATCAATCCGGAAGAGGTTGACCTGCATATCGAAGAACTTGTGGATAATCATGCAGAACTGTCAAATGGTGAAATTATGAATATTCAACTTTCGAGATTTGAACTTGCATTGGAAACAGCAATACGATCAAAAACACAGAAGATAGTTTTTATTCATGGTGTTGGGAACGGGGTGTTAAAGCATGAACTCAGTAAGAAACTGGATAAAAAATATCCTGATTTAAGATACCAGGATGCATCATTTAAGGAATATGGATATGGAGCAACGATGGTATATCTTAAGTAGTTTCTGGTTGCTGGTTTTGAAGTAGGAAGATGGGAAGTTGATGAGTTGATGAGTTGATGAGGTGAGAAGATGAGAAGATGAGAAGATGAGAAAGTGGGAAGATGAGAAGATGAGAAGGTGAGAAGATGAGAAAGTGGGAAGATGAGAAGGTGAGAAGTTTAGTCGTTTAGATGTTGAGTTGTTTTGTACTGAAATAGGTTACTGGTTGTTGGTTACTG
>CAYQDZ010000278.1:0-2683 GCA_964416375.1 uncultured Bacteroidales bacterium | reverse complement strand
TTAGGCTTATCTTCCTCTTTGGTCAGCGACCGGTTCACTACCGCTATAGATCTTACATCTTCCGGTAGGTATGCTATGGGAGGTTGTGGATAATTTAATTTTACATAGCCATATTTACTGCAACCAGAAAATACTATCGAAGCCAAAATCAGGTATATAATATTTTTATTCATAATCAATACTTTTTATCTGTTACTAAACTTACAATAAGTTAGTCAATTTTTTTAATTTATTGGGATTTGAATCCCATCTGTTAGATGCTTAACAGTATGCGTACTTCGGAAAAAGAATTGCTGAAGTATAACAATTGTAAAAGGAAAGGCAAATAAAAGAGAAAGCCACCACAAGGGCGGCTTTCTCTTTTATGTGAACTTGGAGGGACTTACCGACGAAGATCCTGTTGTTCGCTCCGCTCTCACAGATCTATGCCGGCATAAACTTCTCGTCCCTCCTGAAATCTGCAAATGATTCCATCCTGAAATAATAAAACCATCTCGTTATGAGATGGCTTTTTCTTGTGAACTTGGAGGGACTCGAACCCCCAACCTCCTGGTCCGTAGCCAGGTGCACTATCCAATTATGCTACAAGTCCGTAATGGGATTGCAAAGATAAAAATTATTCGAATACGGGAAGCAGGCTATTTTTTATTTTTCCTGCTTTTTAAAGCATCGCCAGTTAATGGGAGAGTAAAACCAAATGTACTTCCTTCTCCTTCTCTGCTTTCAATATTCAATTCCCCCTTATTTTTTTCGACAAACTCCCTGGTTAATACCAGCCCAAAACCAGAACCCAACTCGTGTTCGGTACCTGGTGTGGTTTTAAAACTTGTGTTGCTGAGAAGAGACTTGATTTTTTTTGAGGCTATCCCAATTCCTGTATCAACGATTGCAATAAAAGCTTTCTTTTTATTCTTCTCTGCCCTGACAATTACTTTTCCTCCCCAGGGAGTGTATTTAATGGCATTTGTAATCAAATTTCTTAAGATAGTATTGAGCATATTCAGGTCAGCAAATACTTTAAAATCAGCTGCCATCTCATATTTACAGACGATCTCTTTATTCTTTGCCAGGGGTTGTACAAACACAATATTTTCCTTTATTATTTTTTTCAGGTGATGCATTTCAGGCTCAAATAAGATTTTACCGGTCTGTACCCTGATCCAATTCAATAAATTTTCCAATAAATTATGGGATACCCGGGAAGCTTCAATCATACTTCGCAGCAAATCCATTACCTCTTTTTCATCATAGCTATTAAAGTTTTCCAGCAAAATTTCTCCAATACTCATAATATTAAAGAATGGAGTTCTGAGATCATGACTGATTACAGAAAGAAGCGTGTCTTTTGTATTGTTTAGCTCTTCAAGTTCCTTTTCCCTGATTCTCAACTGAAGATGTGTTTTCACCCTGGCAATCAATTCCTTTGGATTAAACGGCTTGGTAACGTAATCAACTCCCCCTACTTCAAATCCTCTTGCAATGGCTCCATCATCAGCCTTTGCAGTTAAAAAAATAATCGGTATATCACTTGATTTTTCCAGACTTTTCACTTTTTTACATACTTCAAATCCGTCCATGCCGGGCATCATAACGTCCAGCAATATCAAATCAAACGATCTGTTTTCAATCTGTTTTAATGCCGATTCACCATCTTGTGCAAAGAACAAATTGTATTTTTCTTTTGTAAGAAATTTTGCAACAAGTTGTATGTTTTTAGCCACATCATCAACAATCAGAATTGAATATTGAGAATTACTCTGATCAGTCTTTATCTTTTTTAATTCTTTCACTTATTTTATTTAATAATGACGGGATTTCAGACATGTATTGGTTAATTTCTTCAATATCAAAGTTATCAGAAGCAGCAATTATTTTTTCGGCAGTCTTGCCGAGCATTTCAATCTTATTGGCATTAGCGATCTTTATTAATCGTTTTGCAAATTCTTTAATTTCCTGAAAAGACGAAGTCTCATTCACTGCCATATAGTCTTTTACCAAACTATTTATCCGTCTCTCCAACAGGTTCTTATTCGTCAAGTCAAATGAAACGTCATCCTCCTTTTTAACAGCTTTGGATTTTTTTCCATCTGACACATCCTGTTCCTTAAAAGGCAAGTATGTTTTCAAATGTTCTAATAGTACATTTACATCAAAGGGTTTTGAAATAATGACATCAAAATATTTTGTATTCTTCTCATGTTCATCAACAAAATGAAGAGTTGAAATACCAATGACCGGTATATTTTTATGCGCAGAAGAACTTTTCATGAACTTCGCAACATCAATACCGCTTTCTTCAGGCAAATTCAAATCAACCAGCACAATATCAGGTGTATTTGTTTTGAGTATTTTAATAGCTTCCGATCCATTACCCGTTTCATAAAGCTCAACTTTATCGCCTTTGATAACTCCTTTTATCAATTCCCTGTTTATCCTTACATCTTCTACCAGTAATACTTTAGCATGATGAAAAGTTATATTCTTTACAGGAGTTTCGGAATCTTTATTTTCAATATTTGAACTTATTGCAACATGCGGAATCGAAATGGTAAAAATACTTCCCTTTCCGGAATCACTGACAACACGTATTTTTCCATTCATCAATTCAACCAGTCTTTGCGTAATGGCCAAACCCAAACCAGTACCTCCATACTTTCTGTTATCCTGTTCATCCTGCTGTTTA
>CAYQDZ010000277.1:0-2737 GCA_964416375.1 uncultured Bacteroidales bacterium | reverse complement strand
AGAAGGTTTGACAAATGCCTTATGATACTTCACTAAAATTTAAAATAAACCGAACACATCAGGTAATTTTAAGGATTCCTGTAAATAAGTAATTTATCGGTCAAAATATTTTCAGAATATGCCGGGTCAAGCTCTATTAGCGGCGCATTTAATCCGGATCCAAATGTTTTTTCTCCAATAAATACCCTGGCTTCATCCCAGAATTCATTTTCAATGCAATATTCCAGTATTTTTTTCCCCCCCTCAACAATCACAGAAAGAATTTCCCGATGGTACAGATCATCAAAGATTTGCTTTAAAATATTCGTGCCCGCTTCTACCTTAATATATTCTGTATTACGAATCACTTTGTTCTGTTTTTCATTGAATACCAGAGTCGACACTAAATTATTGAAAACCTTGGCCGATGGAGGAATTCTCAAATTCCGGTCTATCACTATTCGCAAGGGAGAACTCCCCTCCCACAGGCGCAATGTAAGTTCAGGATCATCAAAAAGAATTGTACCTGTGCCTGCCATTATTGCCTGCTCCTCGGCACGCCATTTATGAACCAGCTTTCGTGACAAAGGATTTGATATCCAATTTACACCAACAGGTTCTTCCGGCTTTCGAAGCACATCCATATAACCATCGGAAGTCTGCGCCCATTTTAAAATGATATAGGGCCGTTTCTTTTCATGGTAGGTAAAAAACCTTTTGTTCAATTCCCTGCATTTTTCAGGGAGTATTTGATTCACAACATCAACTCCCGATGTTTTGAGTTTTTTTATTCCCTTTCCTGATACCAGTGAATTCGGATCGGATGTGCCAATAACCACCCGTGGAATCCCACTTTTAATGATCAAATCACTACATGGAGGAGTTTTTCCCATGTGGGAGCAGGGTTCAAGATTTACGTATAGTATACTTTTTTTTAATAATGATTGATCTTTTACAGAAAGAATAGCATTTACTTCGGCGTGAGGCATCCCGTACATTTGATGAAATCCTTCTCCTATGATCCGGTCATCGTGCACAACAACGGCCCCGACCATTGGATTAGGAGCAACATAGCCCAAACCATTGGTCGCTAATTCCAAACAACGTTTCATGAAAAATTCATGTTCATGCATGGATTTTTTTTCAATCATGTAATTTTGAATATGAAAGTTTATTTATATGCTTCTGTCTGAAATAAAATCATTTTTTAATACATCATTACGTTTTCTTTATCCTGTAGAAGAAATAGAAAGCATTTTTTCCTATACTGTAGAATATATACTAAAATACAGCAAATTGGATATTCATCAGAATTTACACAAAAATATTCAGCCCGAAGCGGAAAAAAAAATACTTCAATTTTTATTTCGTCTTGAAAAAGGAGAACCCATACAATACATTACTGGTTTTGCAGAATTCTATGGGACTAAGATACATGTTGATAAACAAGTATTGATCCCACGGCAGGAGACGGAAATGCTTGTGAATATTTTTCTAAAGAATGAATCGAAAAATAAAATTCTTAACATTATTGATTTATGCACAGGAAGCGGATGCATTTCCATTGCATTATCAAAGAATCTTCACATGGCAAATGTTACTGCAACAGATATCTCACAATCCTCTCTGAATCTTGCAGAGAAAAATGCTGCATACAACAAATGCAAAATCCGGTTTGTTCAGGATGATATTTTTCATTCGGAATTAGCCTATGAAAAATTTGATTGTATAATATCCAATCCTCCCTATGTGTGTAAATCGGAAAAGCAATATATGCATATCAATGTGTTGAATTATGAGCCTGCTTCAGCTCTATTTGTCGATGACTCTAATCCACTGGTGTATTATCATGCCATTGCATCATTTGCTTTAAAATACCTGACTTCAACAGGTTGTATTTATCTGGAAATCAATGAGAATCTCGCTAAGGAAACGAAGGAACTTTATGAGAAATCCGGTTTTCAGGAGGTGAAAATATGGAAAGACTTACAGAATAAAAACCGTTATTTAACCATAAAGAAATGAAGAAGCAAATGAAATCAAAATCAGAAGTTGAGGCTTTATCCCGACTTATGGAACTTTGCGGTCGTTCGGAAAAATCTGCTTTCGAAGTCAGCCAGAAAATAAAACAATGGGGACTGGAATCAAAATCAGATTCGATCATTGAAAAATTAAAAAAGGAAAAATTCATTGACGATACCAGGTTTGCAAAGGCCTTTTCACACGATAAGATCCTGATCAACAAATGGGGTAAAATCAAAATTCATTATTTGCTGAGAAGTCATCAGATTCCAAAGGACATAATCGATGGTGCCATTTCGCAAATTCATGAAGAAACATACACGAAAATGGTAGAGGAAGAAATGACCAAGAAAAATCAATCATTGAAAATTTCAAACCGTTTCAAGAGAAAAGCCAGACTTTATGCTTTTGGGAATCAGCGGGGTTATGAATCAGAATTATTAAATCAATTCTTTGAGAAAGAAGGATTTTAGCCATCTGAGATCCACCTTCAAAACTTTTCAAATACGCTGTCTTTACTTTGTGTAAGCTCTGTGTCTTCTTTGTGAACCTTTGTGTAACAGATATTTAAAGCTATTCCACAAAGCTTCACAGTAAATAAAAAGTGACACAAAGGCGATTTAGACTGCCACAATTTAGCAGGAAGTCCTTTAATTTAAAGGAAGTTTCTTACTTTTGGAAAAGACATTAATACAAAACAGATGGTAACTACCGAACAGATGAAAGACCTTGCCGG
>CAYQDZ010000276.1:0-2752 GCA_964416375.1 uncultured Bacteroidales bacterium | reverse complement strand
AAAAGGATATAAATAGATATTATTCAATTAGTTGAAAGTGTTAAAGTAGAATTATTTGGTTTTTTTTTCGAATTTTGAATAGGAATAGTCTTACAATATAAATCGAACCGATAATTGTTATCGTACAATGAACGACTTTATTGCAGCCCGCTATCAGATGGCCATTTCTTTAGGCTTTCATATTGTTTATGCCAGCATTGGAATGACATTGCCTTTTTTTATGTTTGTTTCCCATCTGAAATGGTTAAGAACCGGCAAAGAAATTTATCTTGAGCTTACCAAAGCCTGGTCAAGAGGGATTGCTATCTTTTTTGCCATAGGGGCTGTTTCCGGAACAGTTCTCTCCTTTGAACTCGGACTTTTATGGCCAGAATTTATGAAACATGCCGGCCCGATTATCGGCATGCCATTTTCCTGGGAGGGAGCAGCATTCTTCATAGAAGCCATTGCATTAGGTTTGTTTCTTTATGGCTGGAAAAGATTGAACAAATGGATACACCTGTCCTCGGGGCTTCTTGTTGGCATTGCAGGAGTAGCCTCCGGATTTTTTGTCATAGCAGCAAATGGTTGGATGAATAGTCCGGAAGGTTTTGACTGGGTGAATGGTCAGGCAATAAATATTGATCCTGTAGATGCCATGTTTAATGCTGCATGGATCTCACAATCGACACACATGGTTATTGCAGCATTTGCTGCAACAGGTTTTGGGGTGGCCGGATTGCATGCAGTACTTCTTTTAAAAAACAGAACATCGGAATTTCATAAAACTGCTTTTAAAATTGCTTTGACATTTGGTGCTGTTGCTGCTCTTATTATGCCCATTAGCGGAGATTTTGCTGCAAAGAACGTTGCCGGACGTCAGCCGGAAAAACTGGCCGCCATGGAATCCCTCTTTGAAACACAAACGAGAGCACCTTTGATCATTGGAGGTATTCCCAATGAAGAAACCCGGGAAGTAAAAATGGCTATCGAAATTCCGGGTTTTCTTAGTTTTCTTGCATTTGGCAAAATGAATGCTGAAGTAAAAGGACTTGATCAGTTTCCCCGCGACGAATGGCCCCCTGTGTTATTGACTCATTTCAGCTTTCAACTGATGGTGCTGTTTGGATCTATTATGGCCACTATTGCCGTCCTGTTTTTTGCATTTAGCTGGCGCTGGAAACATATGCTAGATAAACCCTGGTGGTTAAAGATCCTGGCCCTCTCCATGCCTTTGGGATTTTTGGGTATAGAAACAGGATGGATGGTAACTGAACTTGGCAGGCAACCCTGGATCATTTACCGTGTTATGCGTACAGAGGAAGCACTTACGCCCATGCCCGGAATTGTATATCCACTCATCCTAATATCAATTGTCTACCTGATATTGTCATTGATTTCTATTTATTTAATGAGAAGACAAATACGATATGTGCATGATAAATTCCTTTAGTGTAAATTGTTATAAAAATTTGGAATCATGATGGAACTGGCTGTTCTGTTTGTTGGTCTTTCTTTGTTGCTCTATGTATTGCTGGGAGGAGCAGATTTTGGGGCCGGAATCATTGAAATATTTACCGGTAAGAAAGGTATTAATACCATATCGAAAGCTATTGCTCCGGTTTGGGAAGCAAATCATATCTGGCTGATTGTTGTCATTGTTGTAATGTTCAATGCTTTTCCATCTGTATATTCAACCGTAACATTATACCTTCATATACCCATTATGATGATATTGATAGGAATCATTTTCAGGGGAACAGCCTTTACTTTCAGATATTATGATCCTTACCAGGATCGTTCACATGCCATTTATACATTTCTGTTCAAAGTATTCAGCGTTTTTACTCCTTTCTTCCTTGGAATAACTCTTGGAGCGGTAATATCCGGGAGAATAAGTATAGATTCGTCACTTTCTTTTTACGAGCTTTTTGTAGCACCATGGTTCAATTTATTTTCCCTGTCGCTGGGTATATTTATCGTAATACTATTTGCTTATCTTGCTTCGGTATATCTTGCCGGAGAACCAGCCAAAGACAATTCGGATATCCTTTTTATAAGCTATTCGAAAAAATTACTTGGATTGATTGTCATCTCAGGTTTGATTGTTTTTTTGGCAGCTGAATCCGTTGGGCTGCATCTTTTTCATGAATTTCTCAATTCATGGATCAGTATGGTATGCGCAGTTTTTGCAAGCCTGCTAATTCCATTGTTTTTATTCACATTAAATAAAAAGAAGAAAAGCTTTACCAGATTGATTGCCGGGGCACAGACCACTGCAATTCTTATCGGCTGGTTTGGAATGCAGTTTCCTGTTTTGGTAAAGTTGAAAAATTCTCCGCCACTTACAGTATACAATACTGTAGCCCCGCTTATAACATTGCAGATGTTAATTCTTGCATTACTGGTTGGCCTGGCATTTGTAATTCCATTGCTGCTATATCTTTTCAAAGTGTTTAAGTTTTCAGGCAAAAGTGAGATAGAATATTAAGGGTAAATATTTAATGATGATATTTTTTAAATCATACAGTTTATCCTCAATATTCGTGTGCGTATCAATAAAAAATTTAATCGATCTATCATGAACAAGTTTTTTGATTGCATTATCAACTTTTTTCTTAGCAAAAGCATTATCAATTGTCAGTATATAAGGAAATACATCATTTTCTTCGTTTTGTATATGAACAATGATCTCTTTTTTGTATTCCTGAAAAAATTTTCCTATCAATTCAACAGGCTCTTTTTGTGATTTTTCAGACAGTTCTTTTAGCCT
>CAYQDZ010000275.1:0-2773 GCA_964416375.1 uncultured Bacteroidales bacterium | reverse complement strand
AAGTTCGGTGCTATGGGATTTTGGGCTCCATACCCCTTAGCTACAAGCCTTTCAGTGTTTATGCCTTTTGTAATAAGATAATCAACTACATTGATTGCCCGCTGTTGAGAAAGTTCAATGTTGTATTGAAAATCTCCAATGCTATCTGTATGTGAACCGATTTCCACTATGAATTCGGGAGCCTCTTTTAGAAGGATAAGCAATGTAGTATCAAGCACTGTTTTAGATTCGCGGGTAAGTTCTGCACTATTAAAATCGTAATAAATATTTTCCAGTACTATAGGTTTTTCAGTATAAACATTTACCCAGGTCGGGGGCATTTCTATGGTATCGGAAAAATTAAAAAACTCTGTTGAAAGGTAGTTCTTGCTATCAAAATACTGAAAACCTTCCATACGGAATTCATAGTCATGATCGGGAGTCAGTGTGAAAAAATACCTTCCATCCCCGACAGTAGTATATCTGTCAACGAAAACATAATCATTCTCATCCTTGTTTTTTACATACATAGCAATTTTGGCTTTATTCAAAGCTTCAACACTTTCCCCCGGATTCATAAAATCAAAACCAGTGAGGTCCTTTTTTCTGCCAAAACGGTCCGTTTCAAAAGGATATATAATACCTGTCACCGTAATTCTGATAAAATCATTCCACCGGTAGTAGAAAATGTCATCACAACAAGTTCTATTATCCAAAGAATTGGGGCGGTTGGATACAAAAAATCCGTCTTCTTCTTTCCTGCTAACAGTATAATACAAGTCATCATAGCTTGAATTTACAGGATAGCCTATATTCTGAGCATTTGACCATTTTTTTCTTTCACCAAAGGCTCTGAAAATATCCAAACCTCCAATGCCCGGTAATCCTGTTGAGCTGAAATAAAGCGTTCGGTTAGAAAAATTATAAAAAGGAGTCATTTCATCTCCGGCTGTATTAATCCTGCTGCCTAAATGTCGTGGTTTGCTATACAAGTCATTTTCATCATTCCATACGGTATACCATATATCCAGGCCTCCTTTTCCTTCGAGTCTGTCAGAAACAAAATAAATAATTTCCCTGTCGCTTTTTGCCGTTCTGGCCAAAGCAGGTTGCGAGCTGGTATAATTGGGATCATTTATCAGTGGAGGTAGTTTTTCAGGCTCACTCCAGCTATTCTCTTCTTTTGTGCTTCTATAAATGCTGCAAATCACTTTTCCCTGCCAATTCTTCTGACAGCGGGTAAAATAAAATCTTTTGCCATCTCTTGAATATACGCCATTCCCGGTTTCCACCCCGGGAATATTAAACCCGCCTTCAAGCAATTCACCCCCCATCCAGTCCATTCCTTCTTTTCGGGCACGATAAAACTGCCTCACAGGTATTGCCGTGTCCACATTTGCATCGGTGAAAAATACCAGGGAATCTACTTTGAGAGATGAATAAATGAAGTTATTGTCATCAACGGGTATGGGAGATAACTCAATGTGCGGACTGTTGATGCTTGAATTTAAACTTTGTACGGTAACATTGATGGGATTTTGAATAATTGTTATGGCCGAATCACAACCCGAAATTTCATTTCGTGCCAGTCTTGCATAGGTTTTGGAATCTTGAGTTCCCTTATAATCTTTTCTGAACATGGAAAAATGAGAAATGGCATTCTCGTAATCACCGGTTGATTTCAGCATTTGAGCATAAAAAAAACGTGCCAATGGGTATTTATGTTCTGCTTTTTCGATGACCAGAAAATAAAAATCCCTTGCTTCAATATAATTCCTGGCCTTGTTATGCAGGTTGGCCAACTCATAATTTATTTTGTTGTCATAGGGTTTTATTTTGCGATATCTTTCATAAAAGTATATTGCAGTTTGCACGTCACCGGCACGTACAGAGTTTTTAGCAAAGCGTTTCAACTGCCAGGGACCTAAGTTCTCCAGACCTGAGACCTGGCTATTGACAGTGTTACTGAAAATAAACAGAAATAGTACCGCTATGATTGTCTTAATATCTTTCACAAGGAATAGAATAACTGTTTAAAACTGTACTTATGCTTTTATAGATGAATGAGATTTCAAAAGCCCCCATCATCTTGCCTGAAGACTTACTTAAACCTGACATGTTGAAGTCATAACTTATTCCAATGTCTAATCGACGTACAGTAGTGCCTAAAACTACAGAAAGGGCATCCAATTCATTGACTATTCCATTTTTTATGTAGATTCCTCCAAATACCTGTTTTACAGAGGTTTTGTTGCCCAATAAATTGTACCCGATATTTGTTCCCAATATGGTTTGTGATGGTCCGCTCTTACCTTTTAACAGAACTGTTGGCAAAAGATATAATTTGTCATTGAGTTTTGTTTTGACATCAGCATGGAAAACAAATTGTATTGATTCCTTCTCATCGCCTTCAAAAAACGATGTGTTTGGTTTGTTAAGATGAGAGAAGGAAATTCCTGCATTGGGTTCAAAAATTCCGATATTTCTTTTCCATTTCAAACCAAAATTAAAGTCAAAATAAGATGTTTTCTCCGAAAAATTATCTTCACCGCTTGGCATAGTGAAATCACCGGTTAAGTTGTTCCAGTTCGACCAGCTGTTGATCGAACCAAAAACATATCCAGCCTGCAGGCCAACACCAAAATAGTTGTTTTTATATTCTCTTTCATAGCCCAGGGAAGCTTAAAGCTTGTTATATGTCAATCCGCCAATGCCTGATTCATCGTTTAAAAAATACATCCCAGCTCCAATCTTTTGATGGAAAATATAAAATTTCGCATCAGCGCTTACGGAA
>CAYQDZ010000274.1:0-2774 GCA_964416375.1 uncultured Bacteroidales bacterium | reverse complement strand
GTTTAAGAAAAATTTCTGCTCCTATAATATCATCAAAATAATGGCCAAGTTTTTTCACTTTCCCTTCTACAAAGGTTTCAAGGCTCCTGTCTGGCGAAAATTTAATGGAATTAATTTTAATGTTCATAATTAAACCCTCCATTTTTATGCTCGGGGATGAGCTTGTTTGTATATCAATTTTAACTTTTCGTACGTGTTGTGGGTATATATCTCAGTTGCTGCAAGATTAGCATGACCCAATAATTCTTTCACCGCATTTAAGTCAGCACCATGGTTTAACATATGTGTGGCAAAGGTATGCCTGAGCAGATGAGGACTTTTCTTTTCAAGAGTAGTTGATTGTCCGAGATACCTGGCAACAATTCTCTGAATCATTTTCGGATAACAGGCTTTCCCCTTTTCCGTGAGGATCAAAACATCCGTATCCCCAATACCATATTCTTTCTCCATGAGTGCTCTGTATTCTTTCAACAAGCCTATTACTCTTGGAGTTAAAGGGATTATTCTTTCTTTGTTCCTCTTGCCTAAGATACGGATTTCACCTTTCGATAAATCAATATTTTTTGTGGGCAAATTTACCATTTCAGCCAATCGAATTCCCGTAGCATAAAACAGTTCCAAAACCAGTTTATCCCTGGTTCCCGAAAATCCCGGAGGAAACATTTTGTTGTCAAATAGTTGTTCAATGGATGATTCTTTGATAAACTCCGGAAGATTTTTCTTGAGTTTTGGCAGAATAACTCCGTCGGCCGGATTTACTCTTAATGAGCCCATGCGTAAAAAGTGATTGTAAAAGGCTTTGAGGGAAGCTATTTTTCTTCGTAATGTGCGGGGAAGATATCCGGAATTCACCATGTCAATCATCCATTGCCTTACATCCTCTTGCTCTGCAAAAAGCAAGTCTTTGCGGGATGGATTGCTGTCAAGGTAATATGCAAATTGGGAAATATCATCTGCATACGCTCTGACCGTGTGTTCAGAGTATCTCTTTTCTATTTGTATGTGATTTATAAACTCTTTAAGTGGCTCCATACTCAGGGACAAGTTATATGGTAATGAGCCGGTAACTTTGCATCCTGGGTTATCCCTAAGTATCAAAAATTACTCTTCACTTAAGTGAAGTTTTTGCACATATACAGCATGTTTGATCTCATCTCTTCTTAACTCAGAAGGCTTTTTAAAAGCCTGACGTCCTCTAAGTTCTTTGATAACACCTGTTTTTTCAAATTTCCTCTTAAACTTTTTAAGAGCTCTTTCAATGTTTTCGCCTTCTTTAACAGGAACTATTATCATACTATTCAAATGTTTAATAAAATGAGCGGCAAATGTATTACAGCCAGTTGAATTTACCAAATTAATTTGTTTAAAATTTACAATGAAGTAATAACCCAGGATAAATCAAAGTAATACCAGCATATTTAGTAAAATATGATCTTTTACATCCTTTAAAATTAAAGAATATTTTCCTAAACTGACCGTTTTTCCAAACATTTCTTAATAAAAATTACTCCTTATTCTAAGGTCAGATATGGCGTCACTTTCAGGTAGGTCGTTTCAGTTAAGATGTAGTTATCAATAAGCTGTTTTTTTGAATCAAAAGGTCCCACCAACCGGCGATAACTTGTAATCGCTTCGGCCTGATAATAATTAAGGTAGGGATGTTTTTTCAATTCATTGATCGTTGCTTTGTTTACATTCATTTTTTTAATACATGTTGTATCAATGAAAAAAACTTCTGATAATCTCGAACACAGACTATCGTTTATACCATAGACCTCAGCCAGTTGGATTGCAGAATAAAACCCACCCAGTAAATCCCTGTATTTAATAATTCTCGCTGATAACACAGTACCAATACCGAAAATAGTTCTGAGTTGAATACTATCGGTTTTGTTAATATCTATTCTTCTCCGATCAGAAACGTTTTTCTTTTTGAATTCATTTTCAGGTATCCGGTAAGTTGAATTGAAGATCATGTTTTCTGATAATACATACACAAGAGTTGAGTCAATGCCATAAATTTTTAATAAGTCCTCCGGTCTGTTATATTTTCCTCCTTTCAATCTGTAATTGATGATTCGATTAACTACATGTGATGCGAATCCTTTACTCAATAACTCACCATATGTGGCCGCATTGGGGTCAAAGCTTTCTGAGTACTCCTCATAGATTGAACCGCCGGAGGGTAAACCGGTTTCACCGGCAGAAATTTGATTTCTGTTCATCCCGGGTTTTCCTTCTTCTGTAACACGATCGGAAGCATGAAAAGTAAGATGAAATCCATCCGCATTGGGCCTGAAAGAAATTCTCAAAACTACAAGTGTTGCAATCATAAAAAACACAATGAATAATCCTCTGATTTCTGATTTTGTCAATGTAAAATAATTCCTGATACGTTTCATTTCGCCTAAAAATTTATTTCCAAAAACAAGAGTTTATTATAGTTCATGAAAATAATAACCAGTGATGTGACAACATACAATATCGCCATAAAAGGAATGATTTTAGATGTAACACGGGCAATGCTTTTCAAACCTCCTAACATAAGCCATACCACAACAAAGGGTACCTCGTAAGGCAATTCCAATCCGATGGCTTTGGCCAAATCCCAAAAAATAATTTTGTTCAGAATTTCGACAGCCGGAACAAAAAATTCATTGATGCGATCTGTGATTGAACTACTCAAATTACAAAAGATATAATGTCTTTCATCTTATTTACCTGCATTATTCATAAAAATGAATGAATTTTAATTATTTATTTGTGATACAGTA
>CAYQDZ010000273.1:0-2781 GCA_964416375.1 uncultured Bacteroidales bacterium | reverse complement strand
CTGACATATAACTTTTCTTCTCGAAAAATTCAAATTTAGTTATATGTAAAATTACTGTATGTATTTACTAACTTGCAAACCAGTTTGCTTACAGCAAGCAATGAACAACCAGGAGCAAGAAACCAGCAACAAGCAACTTTCCTAGATTAGTAAATCTTCTTCCCACCCAAGTTTAATAAGTTCGATTTTGCCGGGATCGGCAGTACCAAGTTTGTGCCTTGTATCGGCAAGTAAAATATGTTTTGCTGGCGGGTTCAGTGGAAGATCTTCCTGGAAGAAATCTTTTCGTTTTGCCTGCAATATTCTTAATCCTGTTGAATCAACTGCTACGGGATCAAACCCCATGATCAATCCATTGTAGTTCCAAATGTATTTTTTGTTGTAGTGATGTGGCCCTACACCATGGAAGAGGGGAGTGAGCATAACCAGGATATACAACCTGGTTTTGCCTTTGATCGCAGGCAGATCATGCAATTTTGCCAGATCGGCACAGGAATCGGGGTGATAGTCCGGCAGATGTTCGGCAAAGTTAATGTAGTTCTTGAGCAGGCTACCCACACCCGACCAGTTGTGTGTGCGCATAGGCCTTACATTGATCAGTGCAGTGGCTTTTTGAAAAACAGGATCCGTTTTTACTCCCCGGTCATTGATGCTGATCAGTTCCGGGATTATACCCATTCCAATGGCCTTTGCTCTCAGGAGATCTTCCAGCTCTTTCGGAGTTGGCAGGTGGTTCCATACGTTTGATTTAATACCCAGAACATCCTGGGGCTTGAAAATCATGGCCCAGGCATCTTCCCTGAATTTCATTCCGGTAAGTTTCATGAGGCCTTCATCCATCATTTTTTCAAGGATATCTTTTTTTACAATACCGCTTCCATCCAGAATATCTTTATTCCTGATCAGCACAACCCGTGAGAGATTTTGCTGTTTGCTTCTTCCATAGATTTTCAGGGGTGAAGTAAAAAACAGGGAAGCACCTATAGCGGCTAGTGTAGAGTCTTTCAGTAATTTTCTTCGGGTGATCGTTTTGGATTTCATAGCATGTGGTTTTTATCATTGAATTTTGTTAACGGCTTTCCGTATCAGATTTTCAATTTCAGGTTTCGTGGATGCGTTAAACACACAAACAATATAGTTGTCTTTTACAGTTCCTCCCAGCCAGCTTTCATCTTCAATTTGTATTGCTGTTTCTGCGGTTTGTGGATTCAGAAATTTGCTTTTGTATTCCGCATATGCCGATGAGGCTTTTTCAGCATCAGCATATTTGATAATAAGCAGATAGTAGCGGGATTCTTTCTCGCCGTATTTGGCCAGAATGGCAGCGCTATGCTTATCAATACCCAGAAAATTGTCATCAGCAATGTAGTAATAAGAGTTTAGCCATATGTAATGGTGAAAATATACATACGCGTCTTTTGCCAGATTTTCTTCCGGCAACAGATCCACAATTTGCGGTATTTTCCCGACAGCATTAATCTTATGATTTATCGTTTTGGCCAGGTCGCTTATGGCAGATTGAATGCCTTCATTTTCATCGGTGGCCATGATAGAAACATAATACTTATCCTTCCAGAATATTTGTGTGCCCGGAAAATATTGTGAGCCTTGTCCGTAGATGCCTTCATTTACGGTACGTGTGTGGGTAAAAACTCCGAAAGCATTTTTTGCTTCCGTCATATCAAAGATCTCCACCCTGATTTCCACGCCGTTCTCATTGGTAATCAAGCGGCTTATGACTTCCTTCATTCCATAAGAGATATACAATTCGGCTCCTCCGTCGATGTAATTATAAAGCGATTCCGGATCATAGAGTTTGTCTTCACCCTGGATGTTCCATCCTGAGGGACTCCCGGGAAGCAGATCAGAAAGGTTTTGAGAGAGAGAAGAATGAGAAATTGAGGTTGACATAATCAAAAGAAATAGAATGTATAATTTCATATCAGCTCTTTATTAGTCTTGAAAATGCGAAATATAAAACTAATGAAATTTAGCCTGAGAATTATTATAAGCGAATTATTTCTTTGCTTGTGGTTTGAGCATCTACTACTGCAATAGCTGCCATATTCACAATATCCCTTACCGAACTGTTCATCTGCATAATATGCACAGGCTTTTTCAATCCCAGCATAACAGGTCCGATAATTTCGGCATTGCCCAGTTCTCTCATCAACTTGTAGGCAATGTTTCCTGAACTCAGGTTTGGGAAAATGACCGTATTCACATCATGATCTCCCAGTTTGGAAAAGGGGTAGTGTTCTTGCCGGAGATTTTTATTCAATGCATAATCTGCCTGCATTTCACCGTCAACGATCAGATCGGGGTAATCGCTGTGCAGAATTTCAACAGCTTCCTGCACTCTTTTCGGGCTTCCTTCACGTATCCACCCAAAATTGGAGTAGGAAGTCAGGGCAATCACCGGTTTCATATTGAATTTTCTGACTTCATTGGCCACCAGCAATGTTGTATCAGCAAGTGTTCTTCCTGAGGGTTGGATGTTTATCGTGGAATCGGCGAAGAAAAACGGACCCTTTGAGGTTAACACAATGTACATGCCGGCAATATGGTTCAGACTGTTGTTGTACCCAACAATATGTACTGCAGGACGAATGACCTCAGAATATTTTGCAGTGCAGCCGGAAAGATAACCATCAGCATCACCATTTTGAACCATCATGATACCGAAATAGTCGGGCTTTAGCATTTTTTCAAGAGCCTCATCCTGGGTAAGACCTTTTCTTTTTCTTTTTTCAAAGAAGGCATCCGCAAATTTCTTTCTCC
>CAYQDZ010000272.1:0-2782 GCA_964416375.1 uncultured Bacteroidales bacterium | reverse complement strand
AAGATCAAAATTATTATTTCTTTTGAATTTCGTCAGAAACACTAAGCCTTTTCCTCCCCTTGGATCTTCTTCTCGACAATATTTGTCGTCCATTGGAAGTTGACATACGTTCTCTGAATCCGTGCTTGTTTCGTTTTTTTCTTACTGATGGCTGAAATGTCCTTTTCATCGCTTCAGGGTGTTTACCTCTTTAATTTTCAGGCTTGCAAAGATAGAGTCTTTTTTTAAATACCAAAAACAATTTTTAATTGAATAGAAAGAATGTTCACTTTTTATTTTGGAAGGAGGAGAATAGCTTAATATTAAGTACAATAAAGTTTAAGAAATTAAGCGAAAAGTATCTAATTTGCGTTTCAAATTGATGATTCATGAATTTATTCAAAGCAATTTCATTCATTGCGCTAACAGTTTTACTGGCCTGCAGCAGAAATAGCACATTCTCTGGTGAAGAGAATTTTGCGGAGATACAAATTGACCGGTTCGAAAAAGATTTGTTCTCTGTTGACATCTATGATCTTAGCGATAGCATTCCCGGCTTGCTTTCTAAATACCCTGATTTTCTTCCTGTTTTTAATCATATGATCATTGAAATAGGAGGTATGGATCAACCGGACTATGATCAAAGATTGCTGGCCTTTGTTACCGATTTTACAATGTATCGTGTGAGCTATCGTGTAAATGAAGTTTTTGCCGATTTTTCGATGAATGAAAAAGATTTGTCCGGGGCGTTTGGAAGATACAAAGTTTTTTTCCCGGATAAAGCTTTGCCAAAGATCGTTACCTGCATTACAGGGTTTAATCAGTCTGTTGTGACCACCGACAGCATGTTGATTATTGGTCTGGACAAATACCTCGGTAGTGAAGATGAGTTTTACAAACTTATGTATCCTCCCGTACCTGCTTATGAGCGTTATGTAATGCATCCGAAGAAAATACCCTCTGATGCATTGTATGCATGGCTTACTACCGAGTTTGAATACACGGATGAAAAAGACAATCTTTTGTCAAACATAGTCTTCAGGGGAAGAGCATTTTATGCAACAAAACAATTGATGCCTGAAATTCACGATACACTTTTATGGGGCTTTACTCCACAACAACTTGATTTTTGTTCCATGAATGAAAAAGAAATGTGGAAATTTATGGTTGAACAAAAAAAGTTATTCCTCACAGACAAGCTGGTTATTTCACAATATATAAAGGAAGGGCCCTTCACCAAAGATTTCTCCCGGGAATCTCCCGGCAGGTCGGGTATCTGGATAGGTTACCGAATTGTTGCTTCGTATATGAAAAATAACAAAGAGCTAACATTGCCGGATTTGATGAATGAGACAGATTATTTAAAAATACTTAATCTATCAAAGTACAATCCTTAATTTGGGCAGTGTGATCAGGATGTTTTAAAAGAAGTATCTGGCAATAAATAAGGCAGCGAGGATATAGAGAACTACCGGCACCTGCTTAAAACGACCTGTTAATACTCTTAATACAACATAACTGATCACACCAAATGATATTCCTTCGCTTATACTAAAAGCAAGAGGCATCATGATAACCGTAAGAAACACGGGTATGGAGTCGAGGTAATTTTCCAGTTCTATCTTGGTGATGGGGGTGATCATGAAAAGTCCGATAATGATCAATGCAGGAGCTGTAGCCGCCTGCGGGATCATTAAAAACAGGGGAGAGAGAAACAGTACCAGGGCAAAACATATAGCCACAACAAGAGCCGTCAGGCCGGTTCTTCCGCCAACAGAAACGCCGGCTGAACTTTCAACATAAGTAGTAACTGTACTGGTACCAAGCAGGGCACCTACTGTGGTCCCTATGGCATCGGCAAACAGTGCCTGTTTAGCGCGCGGTACTTTACCTTCCGTATCAAGCATGTTTGCCTTGGAACTAACCCCGATCAAAGTGCCAACGGTATCAAACATATCAACAAACAAAAAGGTAAAAAGAACAATGAGAATATCGGGTTTTAAAACTTCCCCAAACTCAAGTTTAAAACATATCGGCCCAATGGATGGAGGAAGGCCAACCAAACCTTCGGAAGGAATGGCCGTTACATGCAAAGGTATTCCAATCAAAGTTGCTGCCAGTATTCCTATCAGAATGGCTGCCTGCATTTTCAGTATCAGCAACACTCCAATTATTACCAAGCCTGAAAGGGCTATCCATATGGTTGTGTCCGACATATTTCCCATGCTTACCAGGGTATTTTCATCGGCTGCAATGATTCCTGAATTGATGAGGCCCATAAGGGCTATAAAAAAACCAATTCCAACAGAAATGGCATGCTTAAGTGGCAAAGGAATACTGCTTACAATCAATTCACGAATGTTGAAAGCAGTGAGCAAAATGAAAATTATGCCCTCTATAAAAATTGCCGTAAGGGCAGTTTGCCATGAGTACCCCATTCCCAGAACTACCGTGTAAGCAAAAAATGCATTTAATCCCATACCGGGTGCCAGGGCAAAAGGCAGATTGGCTACTAAGGCCATGACAAGGGTTGCCACAATAGCGGAAAGGGCAGTAGCGGTAAACAGAGCTCCTTTATCCATGCCTGTTGCACCCAATATTTCAGGATTTGCAGCCAGAATATAGGCCATGGTCATGAAAGTTGTGAGCCCGGCAATTATTTCTTTTGAAATGGTGGTTTTGTTCGATTTCAGGTGAAAATATCGTTCAAGCATTCGACTAGGTTAATTTGAAATCAAAAATACAAAGATGAATCTTTCTTATCAAGAGCTTTTGTATTCATTGATTATTAATATTTATTTTT
>CAYQDZ010000271.1:0-2809 GCA_964416375.1 uncultured Bacteroidales bacterium | reverse complement strand
AAGAAAAAATAGAACCAAAATATTAGTAAACAAATTTAATAATTACCACACTAGTTTGTATCTTTGCAAAAAAAAAAGATGAAATTATCTTTAGCCACTCCCGCTCTTTTATTTTCGGCGATATCATTATTGTTACTGGCCTATACCAACAGATTCCTTACCATTGCCCAGTTGGTAAGAACGCTTCATGCCAAGTATAAGGAAAACCGCAGTCATGTAATTTTCGGACAGATAAAAAACCTGCGAAAGAGAATTAGTTTGATTCGTAATATGCAGATATTTGGTATTATTAGTCTGCTGCTCTGTGTTGTTTGTATGTTCTTCTTGTATGTTGAATGGAATGCGGGTGCTGAAGTTATTTTTGGAATAGCGCTTGTATTGCTTATTGCTTCCCTGGGTTTATCGGCCTGGGAGATACAAATTTCTGTTAAAGCACTGAATTTGCACCTTAGTGACATTGAGGAATAATTCTTACCCTTCCTGTCTTTAAGAAAAGTGTCTGTTGTATACTATTTCTTACTAAGCATTCCGATTGACATGATCTGAGCAGAACCCTTATGCAGTACCATAGTATATTGATAATATCCATGAGTAAAAGATATCTTTGCACCGCATGAGTAAATATGATATAATAGTTGTTGGAGCTGGTGCAGCTGGTTTATTGGCAGCAGGCAGAGCAGCAGAGTTGGGCGGTAAAGTGCTTCTTCTGGAAAAAATGCGACAGGAAGGACGAAAACTGCTGATCACAGGAAAAGGGCGTTGCAACATCACAAACAATGCAAGCATTGGAGACTTTATTACACATGTATACCCAAATGGCCGTTTTCTGCGAAATGCCTTCTCGCAATTCTTTGCAAAAGACATCATTGACCTTCTTCAAAAATATGGCGTTGAATCGATCTTAGAACGAGGAGGACGTTATTTTCCTGCCAGCAACAAATCTGCTGATGTATTGCAGGCACTGTTACAATGGATCAGGGAATTGAAAGTTGAAGTATGCTGTGGATATCGGGTTGAGAAATTAATAGTTGAAAACAATACTATACAAGGTCTGCAGGCAAACGGACAAAAATTCATAGCCAGGAAGGTCATTCTCGCAACCGGTGGCAAATCCTATCCTGCCACAGGCTCAAATGGAGATGGTCATGAATTGGCCCGACAAGTGGGGCATCCTGTTGAAGAGACAAGACCTGCTCTTGTGCCACTGGAAACTGAAGGCAGTGTAGCACAAAAACTGCAGGGTCTAACCCTAAAAAATGCAAAAGCTGTAGTATGGGTAAATGATAAGAAAACAAGGGAAGAATTTGGCGAGATGCTCTTTACACACTTCGGCCTTTCCGGCCCCATTATTCTTACCTTAAGCAGGGTAGTTGTTGACGAATTGCATAAGAAGAGCAAAGTTGAAATCACCATTGATCTGAAACCTGCCCTGGATGAACAAAAGCTTGATAATCGTTTGCTACGCGACTTAAATGAAAATGGCAAGAAAAAGATCAGCACTATTTTCCGTTACTGGTTACCAGCGAGCATGGTTCCTGTTTTTATTAATCTTCTGGGACTTGATCCAGAAAAGGAATGTCACCAAATTTCATCAAAAGAACGAAAACAAATCCGACATCTCCTTAAAAACTTGCGTTTTAGGATCATCAATCATCGTTCATTCAAAGAGGCTATTATAACCGCAGGTGGTGTATCTCAGAGTGAGATATCTTCCAAAACAATGGAATCGAAAGTGGTGAAAGGATTATTTTTTGCCGGAGAGATGATCGATCTGGATGCTGAAACAGGCGGTTATAACCTTCAGATTGCCTGGTCAACCGGGTGGTTGGCAGGGAACTCGTGTATGCAATAACTTTATGTAAGGTCTGGCAGGGTTTGCTGTACAGCTTTTCACCGGGCGATTTTCGTTTTTCAATTTAAATAGGTATCCTTGGTGAATCGTATCTCTGAGGTTCCGGACCAGGCGATATATCAGGTTTTGGAATTGAATCGGGAAAAATCGGGGAAGGGAGGGAATCATCAAAATCCCGTTCAAAAAATTCTCTGAATATTTTTTCATGATAGAGCCTCATTTCTTCCATTCTTTTTTCCATTTCAGTGATCTGCGATTCCAAATCTTTATTGTACGGTAACATATCCCCATGAAATTCTTTCATGATCCTGTCAAAATCTTCTAACTCACGACCAAAATCAATATCAGGGAGAAAGAAGAACTCATCTCCGGGAAAACGAAAACCGAAAAAGAAGGGATCATTATGCACAAAAGAATCTGAATCACTCAGGTAAGTATCTTTATCCCATAAATAGTCCAAAGAATCAAGGTCCATATCACTGCTATCTGAACTCCATACAGAAACATAGGAAGAATCATAATGAATAAGGTTACCCTGTTCATCGTATTCGCGATGCACTTTATAGTGCTGCTTTGCATCCGGAGATTGAGCCTCCAGATCTGCTAAATGCAAAGCAAAGTATGCGCTAAAAGAAATCAGTAAAGAAATGATTGTCTTCATAATGAAATGAATTAAATTTATCAGATCAGCTACCTGTATTACAAAACAAAATTACATCAGAAAATTTATTTCGATCTACTGATATAGAGATATTTAACAAAATTTAACAAACTTTTTTTATCAAAATTGCATTATGATAAATGATTTGATTGTAAAACGAAAAAGCACGGAAAGGTAATATCCCGGCATTCTCATGATCTTTTCGAAGATCTCACTTCCTTTGTCATCATAAAAGTATTTTGACGGAAGAAATTTCGGGTTGGCCGATAAACCATTAAAAACATCTTTTTCGAGCT
>CAYQDZ010000270.1:0-2884 GCA_964416375.1 uncultured Bacteroidales bacterium | reverse complement strand
GCAAGTTTCATTTCATCAGTACATCGATTTCTTTGGCCAGATTACCGCGTCACTGCGTTCCTCATAATGACGGATTGGATTGGTCATATTACCCAAGAGCTCAATAACCAACTTCATTTAATCAATTCACCAACCGAGAACGACAGGACGAGCTCGACGAAGTCAACCGAAGCGAAGCTGAGCTCGACGAAGTCAATTCATCAGTTATTCAACTCCTCAACTCATCACCTCCTCAACTCAACCAGCAACCCACCTTCGTCAAGACTACGGCGGGCAAAGCCAGCAACTAGAAACTTGAGACCAGAGACTTCTTCCATTATTCATTTTTAATTTTTCATTATTAATTCTTCTTACTCCTCAACTACTCACCTCACCAACTAATCAACTACTCAATTAATAAACTCAACCAGTTTCTCCTATCCGGCACTCTCCGTAGAAACCTCCCGGTCAACCTTTTTAATCAATCCCAGCAATACTGTACCCGGTCCCACTTCGGTAAAGGAAGTTGCACCATCTGCCAGCATGTTTTTAACCGTTTGTGTCCATTTTACAGGTGAAGTCAGCTGCAACTTCAGGTTTTCTTTTATCTTCAAAGGATCGTGGACAGATTTTGCATCGGCATTCTGATATATGGGACATATGGGTGCATTAAAACTCGAGTTTTCAATGGCATCCTCAAGTTCAAGACGTGCCGGTTCCATTAAGGGTGAGTGGAATGCTCCTCCAACTTTCAATTTTAAAGCCCTCTTTGCTCCTATGGAAGAAAGTTTCTCAATGGCCATATCGATTCCTTTCTCCGATCCGGAAATAACGATTTGTCCCGGACTATTATAATTGGCAGGAACCACAATCTCGGGAATGTCATCACACACTTTCTCTACCTGTTCGTCTTCCAGGCCAATGATTGCCGCCATGGTTGATGGTTCCAGTTCGCATGCTTTCTGCATGGCCAGAGCTCTTTTTAATACCAGCACAAGGCCGTCATCGAATGAGAGTGTACTATTCGCTACCAATGCTGAAAATTCTCCCAAAGAGTGCCCTGCGACCATTTCCGGCATAAATTTATTGCCGAGAGTTTTTGCAAGAATTACAGAGTGCAAAAAGATGGAAGGTTGTGTTACTTTCGTCTGCTTCAAATCCTGATCGGTACCATGAAACATCACATCAGTAATATTGAATCCCAAGATCCCATTCGCTTTATCAAACAACTCTCTGGCCAAAGACGAATTTTCATATAAGTCTTTACCCATTCCGATAAACTGTGCCCCCTGACCGGGAAAAACATACGCCTTCATGCAATACTGGTGTTAATGAGCTGCAAAGGTAATCATTTGGATTCGTGTGCAAAGAAAAGTTAAGTTGGGGGCTTTCTGTTTCTTATGCTAAGAAATTCTTGCGCCAATGAGATGAATAAATTCCTCGCGCGTTTTCGTGTTATTCATAAATGCCCCTGTAAATGCACTTGTCGTAGTCTTTGAATTTTGATTGCGAACGCCCCGCATGACCATACAAAGGTGTTTGGCTTCGATAACAACGGCCACACCCATAGGGTTCAGCGTTTGTTGAATGCAATCACGGATCTGAACAGTAAGTCGCTCCTGCACCTGCAATCTGCGGGAAAAAGCTTCCACTACTCTTACAATTTTGCTCAATCCTGTAATGTATCCATTGGGAATATATGCCACATGAGCTTTCCCAAAAAAAGGAATCATATGATGTTCGCATAGAGAATAGAGTTCAATATCCTTTACCAGTACCATTTGCTTGTAATCTTCTTTAAATTTTGCGCTTTCCAATAATGCCGCCGGATCGATGGAATAACCATGTGTGAGATACTGTAAAGAACGGGCTACTCTTCTTGGAGTATTCACCAATCCTTCTCTCTTTGTATCTTCACCAAGATTTTTCAGTACATCATGGTACGACTTTGCCAGTTTGTTCGTGATTTCTTCATTAAATCCTTCCGGTAATTCAAATCCTTCATTATATTCGGAGCTTTGCAAATAATCTTTGGATTTCATTTTTAATCGATTTAATAAGGCTTGAAACAATATTTTCCCTGTAAAATGCTTAATTTTAAAACAAGCCGTGAATAATAAATCAAATATAGAAACAAATTAACATAACCTTTCTAATTCCTTGAAGATTGAGAATTCTTGTAGTAGCCTCCTCGAATCGCGAAACCGCTGATCTTATAAAAAAACTGGAGTTTGTTCATCAGATTGAACCCCACTTTAAAAGTTACAGACTTGATGAAATGGGTGTTGATGTTCTGATTACAGGTTATGGCAGTGCCTTTACTGCCTATCATCTTACAAGGGCACTGAATATGATCAATTACGATCTTACGATCAACATTGGACTGGCAGGCAGCTTTGACCATTTTCTCGAACAGGGTTTTGTAGTGAATGTGGTGCAGGATCAATTTGCTGACCTTGGTGTAGAACACAGGAATAAATTGTACACTTTATCTGAAGAAGAGCTAATGAATGAGAATGAATTTCCTTTTGCAGATGGGAAATTAAACAGCCTCGGAAATTTTGAAATCGAAGAAGTAGATTCATTGATACCTGTCAAGGGCATAACGGTGAATACTTTTCACAGCAATCCTAAATGGATAAAAATTTTGAGTGATAAATTTTCGCCTGAGATTGAAACCATGAGTGGAGCCGCTTTTTTTTATGTTTGTTTATCAGAAAAAGTTCCATTCCTCCAAATACGTGCCATTTCACACTTTGTGGAGATCAGAAAAATTGAAAACTGGAACATCCCCTCATCTTTGGAAAATCTTACTGAATCACTTATCAACATTATTAATGAGCTTAGAGCAATTTAGCCTGCATTATTCATAAAAATGAATGAATTTTAATTATTTATTTGTGAT
>CAYQDZ010000269.1:0-3073 GCA_964416375.1 uncultured Bacteroidales bacterium | reverse complement strand
TTTTTTCATATTCAAAAAAAGGTTCGTTGTTCCAAAAATAAATTTCATTCATTGAGGAGCTATACGTACCAGGACCTCCTTCATCGTCCATTTTATAGTGCCTAACCATATAGATGTTCGAATCCTTATAATATATAGTATATTTGCTTGCACCACCAACTACTGGTTCATCATCATTTTGTTTTTCATTTTCAAATTCATTATGATAACAAATATTCAAATCAGGTATCATGGAATTATGAATTAAATCAAACCAGTTTCTTATTTGATTTATTGAAGCTATTGTATCAATATCCTGCGCCATCAGTCCATTTGTCCAACTCAATACAATTAATATAATTATCGACTTTCTCATTGCTTAAGATATATATCTTCTATTTCAATTATAAGAAACCTAATGATTGCTACTTGTTTATATATAAACCTTTTGTATACTTTATTATTAAATTCTGATTAAGCCGTATTATAATTTACCAGCTACTAATATTCTATCCCTTATTACCCGCTTGTAAATGGCAAATCCTGTAACTGCTATCGGGTATACTCTTTATTTTCCTCTAAACCCTTCACAAATTACAATTTATTCAGAGGATTTCAAACTCTCACCTGCCTGCCGGCAGACTTTCAAACAATTTCAATGCGTGCCAGGGACATGAATCGATGAACTGATGAATTGATAAACTGATGAAATGAATTTTGGATATTAGATTATTCACTACTGATTGCATCTCAAATCATAAATATACCTCGTAGAGGTTGAAATATTGTAGAAAATCCGCGCGAGTGGGGAGTTGCACTCTTTGACAATTTTCGGTTTAATCATTGGGGTGTGCGACTTTGATTCTTTAAAATGTATTCAAGTTGCTACTAATCCTATCTTTCAAATCATTTCTTACATCAGCTCGTGCTGCGTATTTTTTCCATGATTTCACTACAGAATTAATGTCTTCAATAATTTTCTCACCTTTTTTGATATTATTATCCTTGGCTATAGTCATCAAATCCTCTTTAGTTATTTCAAGTCTTTTTCCGTTGACACTTAAAGTTTGCTTACTTACCCAATGATTGGTTGGGTCGAAAGAAAAGCATAAGTCGTAAGCTGGAGCTAGTTTCCATTTCTCATCTTTCTTCAAAATAAAAGAAAAATTCTTTGTGTGGTCATCGTAGTTGGTAGCCAATACATTAAATACCATTCTTCGAAACATTTGTTCAGCTTCTGGATAAGTCAATCGTAGTAACCGCATAGTCTGAAAGACTTGTTCATAACTGTATCCATACATGTCATTAAAATCATAATGATGCAAACCACATAGAGATTGTATATGATGCTTGATATTGTCTTCTCTATCAAAACGTTTGGTCATGAAATGTGCTCTACCATTTTCTTCTAGCAATTGGCATTCACTTATTTCAATTTTACAGTTTATTGCCATCAGGTAATAAGCATATTCTATTCGACCCCAGCCAGAACTCTCACCAAACTGTTCTTCGCTAACACCATCTAATTTAAGCAACCAATGTTCGAAACCTTTGGGTACATTTCCCTGTCCAGATCTTACTTCTTCGGTTTTTGGATTATATGCAATGACGGCTTTAGGACGTGCTCCACCGGCTGAAGTTCCTATTTTTAATATTTCCATCATTGCCTTTTCCTCATCCTTATTCAAGTTGGTTAAAAAAGCTTCTCGTTTATTGAGCATTTTTTTTGCAATTTCTACCAAACTGTCCAACTCTAATGAGAAACTTTTTGTTCCTGTTTTGATTTGTGTTGGTTCAAATTCTAATGCGCCCATTCCTCTTGTGCCGATAAAGCACAATTTCTCCACTGGATTCATACTGTTTTCCGGCCTTCCTTGTTTAGCTAACCAGGTATTAATCAGCTTGTTTCCATACTTGTCTGGTAAGGCATCAGACAACATTCCCGGCAAACCCTTGAAGGTGTCTTCTGTTTCATTGCGTCCTTTTCGTAATTCAGGAAAACTATAAATTCGTGAATCTTGAGCGATTGGTATTTTGATAGGGGATAAATCCCAATCCTTTTGAATAAACTTTGAGTCGTATTGGAAATATCCCAATTGCTGCGATTCATCCCAGCGAATGGCACCTACTAATTCCCCCCATATCTTAACTACAGCTACATCTACCATCCTAATTTTTCTTTGTCAATATTGTTACTTTTCTTGGGTGAAGCCTGTTTTCTCTGCTTTTTCTTAAGCTTTGCGTATTCGATTGGACTGATTTGGTCTTGAGTCTTAAAAACATCCATTATATATAGCAAATCAAGTACTCTCAATACTTGAATAAGACTATCTATCCTTACTTTCTCTCCCCTTTCCAGCAAACTTAAAGTAGAACGACTTATTCCTGCAGCTGTTGCCACTTGGTCTTGTGATTTATTTTGATTTAAGCGATGTGATTGAATAAAATTTCCAATGGTTTCCATTAAAGATTTATCTGACATTGCTTCCCATTCTGCGTATGACTTATCATTCATGTTGATTGTTTGTATATAAATTTGAATGGTATTTCATGCAAATATACAAAATATTCTCAAAAAACAACATTGCGAATGATATATCATACATTACAATCAAAAAACCGTCTATATGAATGATTTGTCATTCATGTGATTTATTAAAATATTTGCACCGAACCTTCAAATCTGGAGCGGTGTGTAAATGTCTCATTTGTACTTTAGCTTTTTCAGCATGTTGCACAACTAGTGAATAAACAAAGTTTTTCTATTCTTTATTCTCATAGTATGAAGCATGAACTTCTTTTATTCCATTGATTTGTAATGCCGTATCCGTTATGATTCGTTTGTACCAGGTTATACACGTTTCTTCCTATAACCTCCACGGTGTAAGCTGTCTTTCCTCTAAACCCTTCACAAATTACAATTTATTCAGAGGATTTCAAATTTTCGGTTTTTGGGTTTGTTGCGGATTCATGTTGATGTTGTGTTTCGTGGACTGTTTTTACAGAAATTTGTGTGGGCAGACGAAACGCATTACGATGGGCCTTTAAAACCCGGGGTTTACACCCCGGGCTACAATAATTATACCCCTACAGG
>CAYQDZ010000268.1:0-3138 GCA_964416375.1 uncultured Bacteroidales bacterium | reverse complement strand
AAGATATATGAGTCCCCTGATCTTAAAAATTATGGGGTCGTTTGGCGACAAGGATTGAGATTTTTTCAAAGTATTCATTGCATTTTCATATTCCTTGTTCAGAAAGTATGCTTCCGCCAGATAATTACAGGCCAAGGCATCTTTTGGCTTCAATTCGCAATATTTAGTATACGCTATTACAGCTTCCTGATAATTCTGATTTTTAATTGCTATACGTCCCAGCAAATCATAAGATTGAGGAAATGAGGGCTCTATTTCAATGGCATTCATGAGAGTTGCAAAGGCTTTGTCTTTATCATTGATCATTAAATAATTTTCTGACATCATCAACAACAGGTCCAAGGATTCCAGATTGATATCATGAGCTGATAAAAAATCACCCTTAGCATCATAATATTTTCTCAATTCAAAATAGGCTTTTCCTCTGCATAAAAAGGCATCAAACAATATTTTATTCTCAGATGAATATTTTATTGCTTTGCCAAAAAACAAAATTGCTCCTCCAAAACTCTGTGTAACCATGCACACTTTACCTCTGAGCAAATACACCTCAGGTAGATTATTTCTTAACTTAAGAGCGGCATAGCAGTCTCTGATAGTCTTGTCATAGGCTTTTATATGATAGAATATAGAAGCTCTTTGTAAATAGTAATCTGAAATAGAAGAATCTATTGCCAATGCACTGTTAATTGAAATCAATGCTTGTTCAAACGCCTCTTTTTTTACATGTTCCTTACTTGATTCGAAAAAATCATCAGCACCTTGGGAGAAAGCAAGATGTGAAAAGCCAAACACAAAAAAAACCGACAAGCAATAACTTCTTACATTAGAAAATGTCATGTTGCGATTTATTTTACGGCCAACGGATATTGGTAAATTTTACTTCCGGAATAAAGTTTAACTACATAGTTACCATGTGGCAATTTGCCAAGGGAATATTTTTTTCTTACAGGATAATCAGAGATATTTCTTTCTTCAAAAATTACATTGTCATTCAGTTCAAAAAATATATTCACTTTATTCATCTTTGCATTTAAATAGGATACAATGAGTATATCCTCGTTGATCAGTTTAAATATCGGTTGGACTTCCTCTTTTTCTTTAACCACTCTGGCAATATCGTCATGAATTGAGAACCTCTTCTCTAATGTTTCTTCAACTCCTGTTAGTTTTATAGCATATTCACCTTCAGGCATGCCGGTTAGATCAAACAATTTAAAATAATCTTCATTCCCCGTTACCGATTTTGTAAATATCTCATCGCCAAATTTATTGATAATGAATAATTTCAGATTATGATTTTCTGTATTGACAATTCCAATTCGTGCAATGTTTTTTTCAGTAATAGTAAAAAGCAAACAACTTTCGGGTGTATTTGAATAAATTGATTGTGAAATTATCAGTGGAATTATAATGAAGACAATTAACAGATGTAGTTTTGAGATCATAGGTTAATATTTTAGGATCCAGGGTTGACAAAAATAATAAACATGACCTTATAAATCAATTATTTGGATATAATTTGTTGAAAGTTGTGTTAAATTTTTTCTTCCAACACCTTGTTTATGGAATTCCATAAGCGCTCAGCTGTTCTGTCCCAACTATATTTCAAATGCTGAGTTTCTCCTCTTTCTATTAGATTACGGCTGTATTTTTTATCGCTTACAACCTTATGCATTCCTTCTGCAATAGAATCGGGTTTGTAAGGATTAACATAGCAAGCGGCATCTCCTCCTGTTTCAGGCATAGAAGTTGTATTTGATGTAATAACCGGCACCTGACAACGCATGGCTTCAAGAATTGGAATTCCAAATCCCTCAAAAAACGAAGCATACACTAATGCCGTGCTTGATGCTACAAGATCATTCAAATGTTTCTCAGGTATTCTGCCTGCAAAAATAATGTCATCCTTATAATGGGAGTTTTGGTAAATCATTCGCGTATCCCTGGTCATATACTTTGTAGAACCTGCAATCAACAGCTTCACATGAATCACGGATGAATTTCTAAACTGATTGTAGGCCAAAATAATATTATTCAGATTTTTCCTCGGATGTACAAGTCCCAAAAACAGAAAATAAGAGGCTCCTCCGGCATATTCCTTTTTTGTTTTTTCCTTCCTTGCATCATCTACCGGATGAAATGATTCATCCACACCATTGTAAACAACATCTATTTTAGATTCAGGGACATCGAACACCCTGGAGATATCTTTCCTTGAATATTCTGAAACCGTAGCAATACGATTTGCTTTTGTTATGTATCTTGGAAAAAAATAATTGTAATATTTTCGGGGAAGCCTGCTCACCCATTGGGGATTATAAAAGAAATTTAAATCGTGAATTACTGCAACCGAAGGAATATTCGAGCTCAAACTAAGCCAACCGTCTGGAGATAGAAAAAGCTCTGCTTTATATTTCTTCAGAATATAAGGAACACCCCATTCAAAAAACAGGTACCATAATGCCGGGTGCCTTGACTGTGGATGAGCTATAACCGGAATTATATTATCAGAAAAGATAAATTCATCACTGTATTTCCTGTCAAAAATAAACAGGAATTCATGTTCGGGATGTGATCTGGTTATTCGTTTCAATGTTTCACAGGTAAATCTTCCCAGACCTTCAAGTTTTCCGGGGAGCAAAAGACGGGTATTTACTGCAATTCGCATGGTTCAGATTATTGATTAACGAAAGTAGTGATAATAGTTAGAAGTTTTGAGTTTGGAGTTGCTAGTTTCTAGTTGCTGGGTGCTGGGTGCTGGGTGCTTGAAACTCAATACTCAAAACACGAAACTTTCACTTTTTACTTTTGTCTTTTATCTTTTATCTTGTGATTGGTGAATTGATTCTGGTTATTGGGTTTTTAGGTTGTTGGGTTTTTGGCGAATTCTTTGAGCCTTTGTGGCAGAAACAGATCAGCCAATCAGCCACAAAAACACGAAAGCACGAAATCTCACAAATATCTTATTGGATAACTCTTCAGTGATGAATTGATGAGTTGATGAATGGTGACCGGCAAATGGTGACTAGTAACTTTTGTCTTGTGTCTTTTGCCTTTTGACTTATGTCTTACGTCTTATAACTTATGACTTATGACTTATGACTTATGACTTATGACTTATGACTTATGACTTAT
>CAYQDZ010000267.1:0-3323 GCA_964416375.1 uncultured Bacteroidales bacterium | reverse complement strand
AAAGTAAAAACATCTCATTGAGTAAGTTTTTTTTACTTCTTGGACAACCTCTTTTTTTCAGGTAAATACAATGATTTTATTCTTCTTTTTGTTCTGCCTCGTAAGCTTTCAGCAGTTCTTCCTGAACATCACCAGGCACCGCAGTGTATTCACCAAATTTCATGGAATACATGGCACGACCCCCGGTAAGAGAACTTAGAGAGGTAGAATATTTGTTCATTTCAGCAAGCGGAACTTTCGCGGATATTTTCTCAAATCCTCCCTCGCTTGACATACCCTGTACAATGGCTCTTCTCCCCTGCAGATCACTCATCACGTCACCCATACGGTCAGATGGTACAAGTACTTCCACATCGTATATAGGCTCAAGAATTTTTGGGGCAGCCTTTTTAAAAGCCATGCTGAAAGCATTACGGCCTGCCAGCTTAAATGAGATTTCATTGGAATCGACAGGATGCATTTTCCCATCAAAAACATACACACAGATATCGCGGGCATAAGAACCTGTAAGTGGTCCCTCTTCCATTTTTTCCATCAAACCTTTTAAAATAGCCGGCATAAACCGTGCATCAATGGATCCTCCGACAATACAACTGTAGTACATCAATTTACCGCCCCAGGACAGCTTATGTTCGTCTTCTCCCCGTACGGAAAGTTTGTATTCTTTTCCATCGAATTTAAACATATTTTTAGGTTTGGCACCTTCAGTATAAGGTTCAATAATCATATGAACTTCACCAAACTGACCGGCACCACCCGATTGCTTTTTATGACGGTAATCAGACTGAGCAGCTTTTGTAATGGTTTCGCGATAAGGAATTCTTGGTGAGATATATTCTGTCTCAATTTTAAACTGATTATCAAGGTGCCATTTCAAAATATTCAGGTGATATTCTCCCTGGCCGGAAATAATGATTTGTTTGAGTTCTTTTGAATACTCAATGACTATGGTTGGATCTTCCTGGTGCATCCTGCTCAGCGCTTCTCCTAATTTTTCTTCATCCCCTTCGCTTATCGGTTTGATCGCAGTACGAAATTTAGGCGCAGGCAATTCAATATTTTCAATTACAACGTCTTTTGCACTTAGAGTATGTTTGAACTTTGTGGCTTTCAGTTTTACCGTGGCACCAAGATCTCCTGCAACCATAGATGTGACTTTTGACCGGGTTCTTCCTGCACTGATAAAAAGTTGAGATAATCTTTCCTTATTTTGTGTCGTAGTGTTGGTTAGATCCATGCCTTCTTTAATAGTTCCTGACATAACTTTAAAGAACATGACCTCACCAATATGAGGTTCTACACTTGACTTAAATACAAATATTGTTGCAGTACCGGAAGCTTCACATTTTATTTCATCACCTTTTTTATCTTTTAATGCGGGCAATTGGTCAGGACTTGGAGCTACGTTACTAATAAACTGCAGTAAACGACCAACTCCCATATCTTTCTTTGCTGAAATACAAAATACCGGAAACATTCCGCGATTTAAAAGTCCGGCGGCAATACCAGATCGCATTTCATCTTCAGTAAGTCCGTCATTTTCAAAGAAAAGCTCCATCAGTTTTTCATCATTTTCAGCAGCTTTTTCAACCAACTCATTCTGTAATTCTGCAGCACGTTCAGCTTCACCCTCAGGAATATCAAGCGTTTCCATCTTCCCGTTTTCACCAAATTTGTACATTTTCATTGTGAGAACGTCTATTACAGAATTAAAACCAACACCTGCATTTATTGGATATTGGATGATTGTGACGGCACTACCAAAACGCTCTTTGGCCATCTCAATCGTTTTTTCATAATTTACTTTTTCATGATCAAGCTGATTGACAGCTATTACCATAGATTTTCCAGCCTTTCTAATATATCTGTTGTGAATTTCGGCACCAACTTCAATACCACTCTGCCCATTAAGTACCATGACGGCTGTATCAGCAACTACAAGTGAAGTTGCTAAACCGCCTATAAAATCATCAAGACCGGGAACATCTAAAATATTAATTTTTGCATTATTGTATTCAGTATACAGCAGAGAAGAAAATACGGAGTTCCCATTTTCCTGCTCAATTTCACGGTAATCTGAGGCTGTATTCTTATGGTCTATTTCTCCCAGGCGATCAATCACTTTACCTTCGAAAAGCATGGCTTCAGCAAGCGTGGTTTTTCCGGACCCTGAATTTCCAACAAGTACAATGTTTTTAATCTGATTGGTCGTGTATGCTTTCATCTTAGTATTAGAGTTATTATTGTTACTTTTTTTTGTCTTTTATAAATAGGATATTGCTGGCAGCTTGCAAATGTAAAATAATTTTTTGTTTAGGTAGAATGAAGGGCATGATTTTTACTTCCTTCATGTTTTTGTTTCTTTTTAGCAGAATGGATACGGATAAAAAAACAAGGGATTCTCATTTCCTCTATTGTTGATGATGCCAAGGATTGTTACTAACCTCCAATAGCAGTCATGCAACGATTATCGGTAAGCCTGATTTTATTCACGCCCATGTCTGTGAAAACAGAGACCAGCGTTTCTATTTCATTTGCACTGAGCAATTTTTTGCTTGATACGAACTCAGGTTTTGAAGGCATACAATCAATTTCCATCGCGGAAGTGAGATTTTCCTCCCCTTCAATTTTCTTACCCCTGGCAAAATAAACAATAGAATGTTGAGCAAAATCAGGGAAACAACTTTCAAGCCTGGAATTCAGATCTTCAACAGTAGCCTGTTCGTCTAACTCAACTACCTCATTCTCGTATGATGTAATATCAGTTAGCAATCCATAATATCGAATCAACAGTCGCATTTCTGTTTTAAAAGCAACACTTTTTTAACTCTTTCTCTAAAATATTCTTGCACATCTTATCAATTCGTCTAAACTCAACAATTACCTTTTTCCCTTTCTTTGTTAATTCGGTTCCTCCTCCACCTGAGCCACCAATTGTTTTCACAACCAGGGGCTCATCTGCACTATCATGAATGCTATTGATCAGTTGCCATGCTCGTTTGTATGACATTCCGAGTGATTTTGCTGCTTTGTTTATTGATCCTTCATGATCAATACATTCAAGCAATGTGATCCGGCCATCCCCTAAAAAGGGCTTTCCTTTTTTCTCAATCCAGATTCGGTTATTGATTTTAATTCCTTCCATGGCGTTATGTATGATTGGGAATAACGAAGTTATCCTTTTATTACTGAAAAGCAATGATTCTTTTGGATCAGTTTTCTCAGACAAGAATTGAAATTATCGGGGAATAGTTTACTTAACGGATAATAATTTAACGTGAGTTCGATATAATGTAAATGTTGTATGCTATTGATTTTTAATT
>CAYQDZ010000266.1:0-3330 GCA_964416375.1 uncultured Bacteroidales bacterium | reverse complement strand
GATCAATACTCCAAACTACTACAAATTTCAACGCCAAGTTAAACTAGAACCATTTATTGCTATACGGTAAGGTGAGCAATATCCCCTGTGTATGGTGATATAAATTACCTAAAAATGGTTTACTTTCATTCATGCTTTGCGTATGCAGAAAAAAGAGAGGGATATGGCAATGAGAATAAGGCGCAACATAATCGTATTTTTTGTATTTCTGTCTATTTCATTCTCGTGTTTGATTGGACAGGAATCCTTCTACGATCCTCATACGAAAAATCTTCTCGATAGCCTCGATAAAAGAATCGCTGCATTGCAGATAGAAATACCCCGGCTCGCTGAAACCAGAGCTACCAATTACTTCTTTGCCAAAAGAGATTTGGATTTCACGATTTTTTTAAAACATTATAAGCAATATGTTTTTGATGAAGAACTTGATAAGGCCCAGGATCTTGTTGAATCCCGATTACAGAGTGTACAAAAACGCGGAGATAAGGTAGCGCAAAATTTTTACAAGGAATACAAAAGCAAAATAAATAATGAGATTTCCAATCAACAGAGACGTTACCAGGTGCTGTTTGAAAAGGAAAAGACTTTCAATAAAGAGTTTTATCGTTTTGTAAACAGAGGGGATGAATATTCGCTAAAAAGAGCACAGCGAATGACCGATCTCACACTCAAATATGCACTGGAGAAGAACCTGACATCTGTTTACGGATACCTGCATCATTACAAAAATTATATTCAGTCCATTTTGTTTGACTTTTATTCTGATTATGACCTGGCAAAACTCACCAACAATGAGGCTGCATTTCAAAAAATCTTTAAACCTCTTGTGGAATCAGATAGTCTGGAAATGATAGAAAAAGCAGGGAAACTGGTTGAACACTGTCATAATTATGTCTCGTATATACCTTCCGATCTGGATTCTTTATATTTTGCACGCCAAAACAATGTTGTCGCATCTTTTGTTTCTGATTACCATGCAAGGAAAGGATCTTTGGGTATGTTTTCAAAAACAGGAGAATCATTTATCATAGCAAAGCTTGACACACTGGTGCAGGAAGGAATATTCAAATGGTAGGACAATATCATTGTGGTCGGATACTTTACTCCAAAATCTGTGAACAGGAATGTCAGCAAAGGAGAGGCTATTATGAGTGCCGACAAAAGATTGTTAGAATATATCAGACTCAATCGTCTGGCCAAATCGGGAAAAGATTTAAAGATGGGGCATACCTATCTGATTCCTTTTATGCACAATGATAAGGTTACGGAATTTATGTTTGATCTATACAAAAATAAATTTCAATATATCGTATGCTATACCATGATTGAAAACGAAAATTTAACCCGTCAAATTAGTCAGTATTTGAGGCCTTTACAGTTTAGCAAAGAGACAGAATCAATGCAGGTGCAAGTACGAAAAGATGCTTACCTTTAAAATCTCGTATTATTTTTTGGATTAAGGTATTATGTCCTATAACTATTCCTATCCCCATCCTGCATTAACTGTTGATGCAATAGTATTTACTTTTTCAGGCAAAGCACTTAACTTACTGCTTATTCAAAGGGCCAGAGAGCCTTTTAAAAATACATGGGCTTTTCCGGGTGGTTTTGTGGATGAAAATGAAACTGTAGAAGAGGCAATTGTTCGCGAGGTCAGAGAGGAAGTATCATTGTCTGTGGATAATTTGCAGCAGTTTTATATTGCTTCAACTCCCGGTCGTGATCCGAGGGGATGGACAGTATCCGTTGTTTTTATTGGGTATGTTGAGTGGGATAATCGCTATGCAAAAGCAGGTGATGACGCAGCAAGTGCAAAGTGGTTTCCTCTGTGTGATATACCCATACTTGCCTTCGATCACGAAGCTATCTTATCAAGAGCAAGAATATTTTTGAAAAAGCTTGTTCGGCAATCGGTAATTAGCAAAAAACTTCTGCCAAACACATTTCATCTGAAACAATTGCATTCTTTATATTATGAAATATCGGGATCAACTGAAGAAACTGATTTGTTGATTCGCCGGTTGATAGAAAAATCTGTTATTGTAAAGAATGCATCCTGTGATTTGCATCATTTTAATCCTGCAAATTATGATAAAGTTTTGAATATGGGATTTCATTAAATTTAGCGGCTAAAGATTATGTGGGGCTTCAAAGAACAAACTAAAAAACAAACAACTTGTTCTCTAATATTGTACAGCTGAAGAAAAATGCGTACTTTTTGGTAAAATTATATACAATGGAAGAAAAGATATATGATTCTGAAGTAGTTGCTTTGTCTTTTTCTAAAAGTGAACGGCTGGCTCATATCATCTGGAAAAAGAATGCCGATACTTCGGAATATAGAAACATATTTAATTCCATTGTTGAATTTTCACCGAAAAATCAGATGAAGTATATTTTATCTGATATGAGAAAAGAAGGAGTTGTAAAAGCGGAAGATTTAAAGTGGATGGAATTGGAAGTATTAAAAAAAGCGGTTGAGCATGGAGTACTAAAAATTGCATTGGTGGCAGAAGACACAATATTTTCGAATATATATGCTGAAACAATTAAGAGAAAGCTTAGGGAATCTCCCATTACAGTAAGTATTTTTCGGGATGATACTTCAGCAAAGGCCTGGTTGTTAGCAGATCAATAACAATTTTTCATCGATTAAATCAATACTATGAATACTAAATATCTTAAAGGTGTTATTGCACTTGCGGTAATTACCTTACTTATAAATAGTGTGCGGTCCCAGGATATAAACGCCGACAAACTGCTTCCTTTGGATGAAAACGTGGTAATAGGAAAACTGGAAAATGGATTTACCTATTACATACGTGTAAACCAGAAGCCTGAAAAGAGAGTAGAAATGCGGCTTGTGGTAAATGCGGGTTCCATACTTGAGGATGAAGATCAGCTGGGGTTGGCCCATTTTGTTGAACACATGTGCTTTAACGGCACAGAACATTTTGAGAAAAATGAACTGGTAGAATACCTTCAATCCATCGGTATTCGCTTTGGTCCCGAATTAAATGCCTTCACATCATTCGATGAAACTGTTTATATGCTTACCATACCTTCCGATTCTGCTGACCTTGTTGATAAAGGATTTCTTGTTATGGAAGACTGGGCGCACAATGTTTCATTTGAAGATCAGGAAATTGATAAAGAGAGGGGAATTATTATTGAAGAATGGAGAATGGGAAGAGGTCCGTGGCAAAGAATGAGAGACAAATACCTTCCGGTCGTCTTTAAAGATTCAAGATATGCCGAAAGATTACCAATAGGAAAGAAGGAGATCATTGAGAATTGTGATTATGAAACCCTTCGCAAATTTTATCGCGA
>CAYQDZ010000265.1:0-3373 GCA_964416375.1 uncultured Bacteroidales bacterium | reverse complement strand
ATTTGGTTAAAACAAAGCTGGGCCTAAAATAATGTATTGAAAAGAAATATTGAAGCCAACTCAAGTGAGTTGGCTTTTTTGTATATTTCGGCATGAATAATGAAGTGAACAGACCCATAGGAATATTTGATTCAGGACTTGGTGGATTAACAGTAGCCAAGGCTGTTAGTTTAGCGCTTCCTTCGGAGAACATGATCTACTTTGGCGATACAGCCCATCTTCCATATGGAGATAAATCAAAAGAAACTATAATTCAATATTCGACAAGAATTACCAAATTCCTTGTTGAAGAGCAGTGTAAAGTGATAGTTATTGCCTGCAATTCAGCCTCTTCAAATGCTTTTGATGAAGTTGTTAAACAGGCAGGAAGCAAAATTCCTGTGCTGAATGTAATTGACCCTGTGGTGGACTTTGTTATTGGAACGGATTACAATAAAATTGGAGTAATAGGTACCAAAAGTACAATCGACAGCAATACATATTTCGAGAAGATTACCAATAGGAAAAAGGGTGCCTTTGTTTTATCCATGGCAACTCCAATGCTTGTTCCTATGATTGAAGAAGGATTTATTTTTGATGATATTAGCAATGCAATTGTTCGTAATTATCTGTCGCGAAGAGAAATTAGCGGTATAGATTCACTTATATTAGGCTGTACACACTATCCTATTATTAAAAACCAGATAAGTAGGTTTTTTAATTTCGAAGTGGATATTATTGACTCTGGTAAGATCGTTGCAGAAAGCCTTCGGATTTTACTTGAGAAGGAAAAACTGAAAAATACCTCTGATGTACAGGGAGAAAAAAAATTTTATGTATCTGATGTAACGCGTTATTTCAAATTAATTTCACGGATGTTTTTTGAAGAAGAAATTGAACTGGAAAAACTGAATTTTTGGAAATAGTGCCTTCCTATTTTGCCTGCAACATATAGAGGAAAAGCGTGATGTAGATTGCTTAAATTCATTTGATTTTAATATTTTGATTGATAGGTGTTTAATATCACCTATTTAAAGCACTATTTATAGTCTCTCTAAATAATACATTAATGTCTTGATATCTAGATATTTGTCTATACACACATTACGTTATATACGTTATGTTTAAGTATTGTTTGTTAATAGGAGATGAAATCCTATTTCTTTCAAGCATTTTGTAGTAATTTTTCTCAAGATAATCCTACGGACCATAAGTTTAATTAATGTAAAGCTTTTTACTAATAAAAACTGAATGGAACTTGTAGACACTGATTTGTATTTCAAAACTGCAACAACAGTTTTGGAGTTAGAAAAATGCTTTCGCTTGCGATATCAGGTATACTGTGAAGAAAAGCGGTGGTTATCTCCCGACGATTATCCAAATGGACTGGAAAAGGACTTCTATGATGAAAAATCAATACACGTCATGGCGCTGGATGAAGACTTCCAATTGGTTGGTCTGATGCGTATACTGCAGAATAAAGACTACAATTCTCTACCTTATGAGAATCATCCGGCAATGAAAGACATAAGATTTATGGGTTCAGGTGTTGCTGAGCTTTCACGATTGATCGTGACAGCAAAACGAAACAGAATGAACGTTACACGGGGACTGCTTCGTGCAGTTTATCAAATCAGCCGGAATTTAGGTATTGAAAACTGGACCATTGTTATTGAGCCATCACTGATGCGTTTGCTGGGAAATTTTGATTTTGTTCTTGAACCTCTCTGTACACCAGCGAAATATTTTGGCGGTTTTACTCAAGTGGCCTTAGGTAATATTAGCAGGAGTGAGAAAATGTGGAAAACAACAAAGCCTCTGGCTTATACCTTCTACAGTGATGATTGGTCTATTATACATCCGGCGTTAGCAGGATAGCGGAAGGAATTTTAGATTTAGCAAAGAAAAAGTTTCTTTTCGTAGTTGAGTTCTAAGCCGTCAAGAAACTCATTGTAATTGAACAGTTTTACCTCAATTTCGTTAGAAAAATGATCATTCATTAAATGATATATTTTCATTTCAAGGCTTTTATTTTTCTGAATTTTATTCTTCAGATGGATTGAAAGTTGTATTCTCTTTTCATGAGGCTTTATCCTGAGTAAACCTGTTATAGATGAGGTAACCAGGAAATCGGAATACAACTTTTCCTTGATATCTTCTATGTACAGATCCCCGGAGGCGGATTTTATCTTACTTTTTGTTCTTCCTGACATAATAGCGATGGGCAGTTTGAGGTCGGGAATAAATTGCGGATAACCGTCTGACAGAATTTCTGATAGATTCTTGTACGCAAATACCTTACCTAAATCTCCTGTTAAATACCGTATAACCGGTAATATACTTTGCTTATCAACAACTGAAAACAAAAGTTCTTCCTGGTCTTCAGTTTTATGGCTTTCAATATAGGTCCTGAACGGATAATAATGAAAGAAGTATGGACTGGTTGCCTGATTAGAATGTACGAGTATCTTCCTGAGCTTCTCATCATGAATTATCTTTCGCCGGATAGCAACAGTATATTTCGACTCATGAAATACATTTAGACCCAACTCTGTCATGCCCATAGTTGCATAAATACCCCTGGAATCATGGTTGTCTATATCGATACCTAATCGATTCGCCAGATAGGTTCTAAGGGTTTCGGGAAGCCAATCCTGAGCAGTTATTATGCTTACCTGCAATTTCTTCCAGTCTATTTTCTGTTCATCGCCTTCTTCTATCAGTTTCTTTAGAAAATGAGGATCACCAACCAGAATTGTCTGATCATATTCAGGAGAAACTTTTTTCAGCAATGAGAGCGCCATGTCACTGCGTACACTTGTCTCTGCAAGTGGAAGTGAAGTTTCAACATGAACGCCCATGGGTGCGCAATTGATAATGAATGTTTTCCTGTTGGAAATATCAAACCAGTAATCCAGCGTGGTGTCAACCCCTGACCGCCCTGATTTCAATGCCCTCTCTGAACTAAAGCCGAAAGCAAAATTACCGGAAAAGCCTGAACTTGACATAGCAGATTTCATTCTATCCTGATTTTCTCCTAACAACTCAGAATAGGTGTAGTGATTGAAATAGTTTTCCTTATTCAAAACCGGAACCCTTGATGTAAAATCCCTTATGTTTTTAATATCGGCAGTTTGAAGCTTGTGGTTTTGAAGAATATCACGATAAGCAGGAGAGATTTTAATGGAACGATGAAAAGTTTTCAGAAGCTTTTTAATGGATGCTGCTTCAAATTTTTCAGGCGGTGAATTCCTTAGTATTTTTAAAACTTGATGCCTCTTATATTTTTCAATTGCAGGGAATATCTTCATAATCAGCTATTGCTTATATCAAACCTTGCTGTAAGCAGCAACTTACAATGTTGGTTTTTTGGCAAATAAGAATGTTGCTTTTT
>CAYQDZ010000264.1:0-3386 GCA_964416375.1 uncultured Bacteroidales bacterium | reverse complement strand
AAAAGTGAAAGAGTACCGCCTTGTGGGTTACGAAAACAGGTTACTCAATGAAGAAGATTTTGAGAACGATAAGATCGATGCCGGTGAACTGGGATCGGGTCATACCGTAACAGCCTTGTATGAACTGGTATTGAATGATAGCGGGAAGGAAGAAAAGGACAAACTGAAATACCAGTCGACCACTACAAACGAACTTGCTTTGCAAAGCAATGAACTGGTGACCATTAAATTACGCTATAAGAATCCTGACGGTTACAAAAGCAAATTGATTGAAGCTGTTGTACAGGATGAGTCTAAGACTCTGGCACAAGCCAGTGAGAATTTCCGTTTCTCAGCAGCGGTAGCCGAGTTTGGTATGTTTCTGCGCAATTCGGAATTCAAAGGAACAGCAAGTATCGACGGTATTCTTGAGCTGGCTAAAAATTCAAAAGGAAAAGATAAAGAAGGATACAGAAGCGAGTTTATCCGTCTCGTCACATCGGTCGACACCCTTTGAGCCCAACATTAATAGGGAGTTGACGGTAAGCAAGTAGGGTAGGGACGGGCCACACTCCTCTGCAGCCCTGTGCATCAGCACAGGGCTTTTTATATAGTTTTCGGGAATATTGTTATTTGCTGATTAATACCTGGGCACTCGTTTCCTGGAGCCGGATTTCTTCCGTTTGCCCTTTTGAAAATCCTGCTTCCGTGCGATTCCTTTTGTATCAGGTTTTGAGTGTTCCAGCGTAAGGGGAATGCCTTTGAAAGTATCCTTTTTCAAGGCGGTGATTAACTCCTTCTCACTCTGATCCTCAATTTCGAAGAAAGAGAACTTTTTCATGATGTCGATCTTTCCTATCTCTACCCTTCTCCCTTTGCTATGCTTGTTGATCAGAGAAATAACACTCCCTGCATCAAGGCCATCCTTCGAGCCAAGATTCAAAAAGAAACGTGAATAGTTATTCGCTTGCCCCTGCCTTTGTCCTTTCCCTTTTCCTTTCCGATCCTGGTTATTTGACCTCTCAGCTTTTACATCTGAATTCAGGTCGGGGGCATTCTTATAGTAAGAAAGAAATCGATTGAACTCCTCTGAGATAAAATGCTTGATGAGATCTTCACGACTGAGCCATTCCAATTTTTTATTAATAACCGGCAGGAAGGATTCAATCTGTTTATCTATCTCTGCATGTTCTACTTTGTCTACCAGATTAAACAATTGCTTTTCACAAATTTCGTGTCCGGTAGGAACATTCTTCTTCTCAAATCTTTTTTGCGTCAATCGTTCAAGTTCATTAATCTTTCTGCTTTCACGGGTATGGATAATGGTGACGGATATACCGTTTTTCCCTGCTCTTCCGGTTCGTCCGCTACGATGAACATAAACTTCCAGATCGTCAGGCAGGTTATAGTTTATTATATGGGTAAGATCATTCACGTCAAGGCCACGTGCAGCTACATCGGTAGCCACAAGGAGTTGTAAATTCTTCATCCTGAAGCGACTCATGGCATAGTCCCGCTGACTTTGAGATAATTCGCCATGCAGGGCATCGGCATTGTAGCCATCATGCATAAGCTTATTGGCAACGTCTTTTGTTTCCTGCCGGGTACGACAAAAAACAATGCCGTAGACGGATGGGTTTATGTCAACAATCCTTTTTAGTGCAAGGTAACGGTCGCGTGAATGTACCATATAAAATTCATGGCGAACATTTTCAGCCCCTGCATTTTTCTTCCCTACAGATATCTCTTCGGGATTGTTCATGTATTTATTCGCTATTTCAGAAATCTCCTTGCGCATAGTAGCTGAAAACAACAATGTCTGCCGTTCCTTTGGAGTTTCAGACAGGATAGCATCCAGATCATCCTTAAAACCCATATTCAGCATCTCATCGGCTTCATCCAGAATCAGCCACCGGATTCCCCCAAGCTTAAGCACTCTTCTTCGGATGAGATCCAATATTCTCCCGGGTGTTCCAACAACCGTATGGCATCCTTTTTTTAAGGCTCTTATCTGGGTATCAATACTGGCTCCACCGTAAACAGGAACTACGCTATACCCTTTAATTTTCGAAGAAAACCGGGCCATATCCTTTGCAATCTGCATACAGAGTTCGCGTGTCGGACATAATACCAACGATTGTATTGCGTTTGAATTCAAGTCGGTGAGCTGAATTACAGGCAGTCCAAACGCCGCAGTTTTTCCGGTACCGGTTTGTGCTAACGCTATTAAATCGCCTGAAGAATGAAGTAATACAGGAAGTGTTTTTTCCTGAATAGGTGTCGGGGTTTCGAATCCCATTTCTGCGATAGCATCCAAAATCTCAGGTCGCAGACCTGATTCCATAAAATTTATCATGATTTCTCCTTTCCTTAGATCCTCATTAAAACCAACCAGGAAGGAGATTTCGCCGCGGACCAAATTAGATTATCCCAAAAAGTTTGGCAAAGGTAATATTATTTCGGTAACAAACAGGTTGTTATGGCAATTGCTTTGAGAAATACATTCGTTTCTGATACAATTGAAAGAACTATGGATCTATTGAACAACAAAATTCCAGGGCCTTATGACCGGGTGAAGTTTATTTTTTAACTTGGGGCAAAAGCATACATACCATTTGATAACCGATTAAATAAGAAAATAAGACAAAGGCAAGATTTCAAGCCAGAATATCATGCTGTTCATTTTTTCTTAATAACTAATCTCCAATGCTTTATGGATGCCTTGGATTTATTTTTACCTTGTAAAACTGATTCCAACAGAACAAACTGTTTTTTCATGCCGGCATCATAGAGTACATCATGGAAAGTAAATATTCATTTAAAAAAGCGGACAACTATTTATACATGAAAGTATCCGGTAAGCACAAGAGCGGAGATTTCGGATCTTATCTGAAAGTGATTTATAATGAGTGTGAAAAAGAAAAAACAAACAAAATACTGATTGACGGACTGGAGGTAGAAAAAATTGTGTTATCCATGATGGAAAGATTCGATCTTGGAGAACAACTGGCAAAGGTAATGAGCCACAAAATTAAGGTTGCCATAGTGTGGCCGGAAAAAAACACAAACCGATTTATCGAGACAGTCGCATTTAACCGGGGCGGAAGTATGCAGATATTTGGAACTATTGATCAGGCTACAGAATGGTTATCAGCTTCTGAAAGCAGAAGCTAAATGCTGATATCCGATCGGTTGCCCGGCAGGAATTCGTGACTAAATTATCTCCTCATCTTCCATCTTCCCCATAAAAGGTTCCACTGCACGATGAAATATACCATGTACATAGGCTATGGCCATGCCATAGTTGGTAACGGGAATGTTCTGTTTTGTTGCATCCTTCAGCCGGTTGATTAACTGCCGGCGTGTGATCATGCAGCCGCCGCACTGGATCACGAGTGCATAATCTT
>CAYQDZ010000263.1:0-3422 GCA_964416375.1 uncultured Bacteroidales bacterium | reverse complement strand
GGCGCATAAGAATGAGTTTTTTTAAAGTTTTGAACACCCTACCTGACAGGGTATGGGACCCTGTCAGGGTGTAGAGAAAAAATTTATTTTTTTTCAGCAACAAGATCAATTTCGATCTGCATCTCGTCGTCTACGTATTTGTCTTTCAGGTCGGCAAAAACGCTTTTTGACATGGTCTCAATTTTCCACTGGGTCCTGTCCAGTATAATTTTGGGTGTTGTGGCTTTTACAACGTTGTCCTCAACAGTCACTGTTGCATGGAAAGTGATTGATTTGGTAACACCTCTCATGTTCAGATCTCCTGTTAATTTGTAGCTGTTTGTATTTTTCTTTTCTACGCTATTGATGGTAAAAGTAACAACAGGAAATTTTTCAACATAAAAGAAATCTTCACTTTTCAGGTGGTCTACCAGCTTTTGGTTCCAGGTTTCCGCTTCCAGATCGAGGTTTACAATGCTGTTCAGATCGATGGTAAAACTTCCTCCGGTCAATTCTCCATTTTTAAAAACAACCGTACCACCAGATAATTTAACGGTTCCGTTATGCTCACCTCCGGGTTTTGAACTCAGCCAGTTCACTATACTTTTTGTTGAACTAAATCCCTTCGGGATAGCTTTTCAAATATAAAATAATCTGAGACAAATCATTACATTTTGATTACATTTGAGGAATTAGAGCAATTGGTTATTTTGATACGTGTCTATTTATTCTTAATCATACTACCTCTAATATAACTTCTTTATTTTCAACCCCAAAATTTTTAAAACCGTCGATAAGTGCATAGCCGAAACTTATTGCTTCAGATTCGGGATGTAGTCCAACATGGAATAATCGCTGGGTTTTGCAAACCGCTCATATTCCTATTTATTGTATTTACCTTAAAATGTTTTTCTTTTTCTCCGGCAATTGCATGCAGACTGATTAGTGATGCAAGGAATAAAACTGCCATGATATACATTGACTTTTTCATATTTTTCTTTAAATTTTAAATGTTAGACTATACACTAACAAATGATCATGTCAGTAGGTTCAACATTTAACATTTAAATAACAAAAACAAGCCATGGAAGATCAGGCATCATCTTTTTTTAATCCGCTGCGCTCAAGGAGCGGTTCAATAGAGGGCTCCTGTCCCCTGAAGAGTTTGTAAAGATGCATGGGGTGGTCTGTACCTCCTTTTGACAATATACTTTCCCTGAACCGGGCAGCAGTGGCCTTATCGAATATTCCATTCTTTTTAAATACCGAAAATGCATCGGCATCGAGCACTTCCGCCCACTTGTATCCGTAATATCCTGCAGCATACCCTCCGGCAAAAATATGCGAAAAGGAAGGGCTCATGGCAACACCTTCAACTTCAGGCAGCATAATTACCGGTCGCATAGCAAGTTTCTCAAAAGATTCCACATCCATTTCAACGGGTTGTGAAATCGTATGCCATGCCATGTCGGTCAACCCGAAGCTGATCTGGCGGGCTGTATTATATGCAGTGAGGAAATTTTTGCTGTCAATTATTTTGTGGATCATTTCGGCAGGGATTTTTTCGCCTGTTTCATAATGCAATGCTACCATATCAAGCCATTCTTTTTCTTCGGCCCAGTTTTCCATGATTTGTGAAGGAAGTTCTACGAAATCGCGGTAAACAGATGTACCTGCAAGCTGCTTGTAAGTAACATCACTAAACAATCCGTGAAGGGCATGGCCGAACTCGTGCAGAAGCGTTCTGACCTCATGGTACGTCAGCAATGAAGGTTTCTCTTCAGTGGGTTTTGAGAAATTGAATACCAGGGAGATATGGGGACGGACATCATCTTTGCCGCTTTTTTGCTGCTGAACATATTCGGTCATCCAGGCACCTTGTCTTTTGCCCTCCCGGGGGAAGTAGTCCATATAAAGCAAACCGATAAATTGGCCGTCTTCCTCAAACACCTCAAAAACTTTTACATCGGGATGATATACCTGAATGGATCTATTTTCCTTCATACGTATTCCATAGAGCTTGTTTGCAAGCATAAATACTCCGTTTTCAACATTTCCAAGTTTAAAATACGGGCGGGTAAGCTCATCATCGATATCAAATTTTTCTTTTTTCAATTTTTCCGAATAGAAACTCAGGTCCCAACGTGCTAAATCGAAGTCAATACCTGTGCTTTTTGCATAGCTTTCAACTTCTTTGATCTCATTTCTGGCTGAAGGAACATAGGCTTCGATCAGGTCATTCAGAAAGCTATACACCTTTTCCGGACTGCCGGCCATCCGGTTGTCAAGAACATAGGCCGCATAGTTTGAATAACCCAAAAGATTGGCCTGTTTCATCCGCAGCTCAGAAATCTTTTTTGCTATTGTACAATTGTTATGATCGTTTTCTTTTGTTCCCCTGCTATAGTATGCCATAAACAATTCCTCACGCAGTTTTCTGTTTTCGGCATATTTCATAAAAGGTACATAGCTTGGGTAGTGAAGGGTGATTACCCATCCCTCAAGTTCTCTGCTTTTTGCTTCCTCACCGGCTGCCTTTACCAGATCTTCTGAAAGACCTGACAGATCTGATGAGTCGGTAATGTGAAGCATATAGCCGTTTGTTTCGGCCAGTGCATTTTCATTAAACTGCACGGTAAGCTTTGCGAGTTCTTCGGTAAGCTTTCGGTACTCTTCCTTGGCAGCATTATCAAGATTGGCTCCATTGCGGACAAATCCTTTGTATGTTTTTTCCAGAAGTGTTATTTGCTCTGAAGTGAATTGCTTTTTGTCTGCAGTTTCATATACCGTTTTAACTTTCGAAAAGAGAACAGGATCAAGATTTACATCGTTCTGGAATTGAGCCAGTCGTGGAGAAATGTCCCTGGCGAATTGCTGAATATTGGAATCTGTTTCAGCAACATTAAGATTGAATAACAGGGCACTTAATCTATCAAGCTTAAGTCCGCAGTTTTCCAGTGCAACAATGGTATTGTTGAAATCAGGGGCCTCCTCGTTTTCGATCAGGGCCTTAATTTCTTGTTTTGCAATTGCAAAAGCGGTATCAAAAGCAGGATTGAAGTGTTCGGGTTTGATCGCTTGAAAGGGAATTGATTTATACGGTGTATCAAATTCTGAGAGCAAGGGATTATTCATAGATTTTTTCGACTTTGAGCATGCAAAAATAGAGAATACTATCAATGCAACAGATATGTATTTGTATTTCATTGGTGTGGTTTTTTAGAAATGATATCCTTTTGGAATAAAAATGATTCTGCAAGATATTATATTTTTGTCTGATAATATTGGACTATTAACAGGCTATATCGATAAATGTTTCTGAAAGTTATCACAATCCGTGATATATTTGTCATCAATAAAAACACAGATCATGTCTGAATTATTTCATATGAAAAGAATATACCTTGTATTGCTTTCCATTGCCTCAGGTTTTATTTTGTCAT
>CAYQDZ010000262.1:0-3432 GCA_964416375.1 uncultured Bacteroidales bacterium | reverse complement strand
CTTCAGCTTCCGACGCCTCGCATCTGCCCCAAACTTGACGCATGAATAATGCAGGATAGATTTTTTTATTTGAATAATGCCTGGTTTTTCTTCCGGACACGTTCAAGAATTTCAATAAATTCTGAAAGGATCATGGCCGTTGCACCCCATATTATTTCTTTTTTTATGGCATAATATGAAGTAGTAATCTCGTAAGATTTCTCAAGCTTTAAATTTGTTGTTTGTACCAAATCCTTGTTCAGCAATTCACTCATAGTAAAGAGAATCACATATTCAACTTCCTGCTCATCGATATTGAATTCTATCTTGCCTTTCACAGGATAGAAGAACACAAAGGGATGTACCATAAAACCACTAACAGGAATATACAGTGGAGTGAGTTTTCCGAGATAGTTCTTCATCGATGACCTGATTCCAATTTCTTCATACGTTTCTCTCCTCGCTGTTTCAATGAGGGAACTATCAAAAACTTCTTCTTTCCCTCCTGGAAAACTGACCTGACCGCTGTGGTGACCATCGTATATGGTTCTTTTGGTAAATAGTATCTCTTTTTTCTTTTTATCGGAAAGAATTACAATGCTGACCGCAGCATTCTGTTTTACATCCTCCTCCAATACTAATTTTGTATGCCTGGGGGCTAACTTATTCTGAATTTCTATACCAGGAAGATCGAATAACAACTCCTCTTTTATTGCAGCAAACAGATCCATGAATACTAATTGTAACGTAAAGTTTTTACGGGATCGATCTGTAATATAATTAATGCAGGAAGCAACATGGCAAGAAAAATAAAAATCAAACTTCCAATGTTTGTAAAAATGAATATTTCCGGGGAAAGATTAATCGGGACATAATCAATAAAATACGAGGATCTGTTGAGTTTTATAAATTGAAATTTTTCTTGCATGAAACATATGGCTAATGCAATGATATTACCGATAAACAAACCTTTAAGAATCAAGAAAAAAGACTGATAAAGAAATATTCTTTTCATCATTTGATTGCTTGCCCCGACAGATTTAAGAAGCCCTATCGTATGGGTACGATCGAGTATTAAAATGATTAAGCCCGAAATCATATTTACAACAGCTACAACAATCATTAACAGCAAAATGATAAAAACATTCATATCCAATAGATTCAGCCATTGAAAAATCTGGGGGTATTTTTCGATAATGCTCACTACTTTTAATCTGGAACCATCATCCAGAAAATGGAAGCCTGCTATTTCTCTAACCTTATGCGTAAGCTCTTCAATTTTATTATAATCACTGATTAATACCTCAAAACCAGTAATCTGATCTTCTTCCCAATCATAGAGCTTTCGAATATGTCCGATATCAACAAGAATAAATTGTTCATCGAAATCTTCAAGGCTTGTTTCAAAGATGCCACGTATTGTAAATCGGCGAGGTCTGGGGCGTTCATCAAAGAAAAACATCGGAAAATCATCACCAACATGTAAATTCAGGAGGGAAGCTATTTTTTTTGATATCAAAACATCGTTTGTCTTTACTGAGTCATTCACAATAAATGAACTTCCTTCAACAAGATTTTCCTGAAAAAAACTCCAGTCAAATTCAGGGCCAACGCCCTTAGCTATAACTCCCTGATTTTCTTTTCCGGCCTTAATAATACCGGGTTTTGTGGCAAATACCTGAATGTGTTTAACTTCGGGAATGTTTTCAATGCTTAAAAGAAAGTCCTGATCAGATGATATAGGAATTGACTCAAAGGAATTGTTGGCGTCAAAATTGAGTATTTGGATATGACTTCCAAAACCCACTACCCTGCTGCGTATCTCTTTCTTGAAACCTGTAACCACCGCGAGGGATACAATCATAACGGCAATACTCAGAGAAATTGAGAATACAGATAAGCGAACAATCGATCGCGACATCAATTTTTTCCCTTCCTTATCGAAAGTAAAACGTTTTGCTATAAAATATTCCGTATTCAAATTTTCCAAGCTTTGTAGAGTATATAAAAATAGTAATTTAGCCTTGCATTCACTATGTATCTGTCCATGAAATATAAAACATTGCTCTCATGGTTACCTATTGCAATTGTTCATTTGGCTATTCTATTTCCCGGATGTTCAAATACTATGAACAACATAGATATTGAACCGGGGTCATATCAAATGGAACAATACATTGAAATTCTTGAAGGAAAACGTATTGCTATTGTTGCCAATCACACTTCGGTGATTGATGATGTACATATCGTTGATACCCTTTTGAAAAGAGGGATCAGAATCAGCAAAGTATTTTCTCCGGAGCATGGTTTTCAGGGAGTGGATGAAGCCGGAGCATACATAAACGATGAGCAGCCAATCGAATCTTCTATTCCTGTTATATCACTTTACGGTGCAAACAAGAAACCCTCATTCTCTGATATGGAAGATCTGGATTTTGTGGTGTTTGATTTGCAGGATGTGGGAGTTAGATTTTATACCTACCTGAGCACTCTGCATTATGTGATGGAAGCCTGTGCAGAATTCAACATTCCATTGCTTGTTCTTGACCGACCGAATCCGAATGGATTCTATATTGACGGGCCTGTATTACACAGCGAATACAGATCGTTTATAGGATTGCATCCGGTACCTGTTGTTTATGGAATGACCATTGGAGAATATGCACTCATGATAAATGGTGAGGGCTGGTTAAAAGATTCTATCCGCTGCAATTTATCTGTTGTAAAATGTAAAAACTACAATCATTCAAAATACTATACACTGTCTGTAATGCCCTCTCCCAATTTGCGGGAAATGAAAACAATATATCTTTATCCTTCCCTGGCATTTTTTGAAGGAACCATAGTATCGGAAGGGAGAGGAACTGATTTCCCTTTCCTTGTGGCCGGACATCCCGATTATCCTGATAAGAAATTTTCTTTTACTCCTGTGAAAAAGCAAAAAACAGGGCCGGATCCTAAATTGAAAGGAAAAATTTGCTACGGAATAGATCTGCGGCAAGCAAGCCTGGATTCATTAATACGCAAAAAAGAAATCGATCTCTCTTACCTCATGGATGTATATCATACTCTGGAAAGCAGAAATGATTTTTTTACCAGCTACTTTGATTTCCTGGCCGGAACTGATACATTACGAAAGCAGATACTGGAAGGGGCAAGCAGTGAAGAAATTAAAAAATCGTGGAAACCTGAAATGGAAACATTTAAAAAAATCAGGGCAAAGTATCTGCTTTACCCCGATTTCAAATAAATATCTTATGTTAACGTGAGTTCGAGCTAAGATTAGTTCTTTCTATTGAATCAAAAACAGGTATTCATAATAGGATACGGGAGAATGCCTGAAAGGCATAAACATTTAATAACCATGGGTGAAACCCGTGGTATTAGGATGGGAACATTCCCATGTCGCATCTGCTGAAATAAATCTGAGATTTAAGATTGTATGCGACAAAA
>CAYQDZ010000261.1:0-3438 GCA_964416375.1 uncultured Bacteroidales bacterium | reverse complement strand
CTGTAAGATTTCCTGTAAATGTACAAAATTAAACGCTATATTAAACTAAAGCCCAATAAATATATAATATTCTGGATATCTGATATATATGAAACTAACAAACTATTGGAATGTGATCAAATTTTTTGCGTTTTGCATATTCGTTAACCTGGTGCATAAAAGCTTGTAATCTTGTTACTATTGAAGTATCTTCCTGTCCGTCATAAGCAAGATTCTAAATTACGAGGGATCATTTCTAAGGAGAATGACTTGAGCAGGCATGAAAACCTGATATTAAGGAGTGAATTTTTTCTTCAATGATCTCATATTTCTTTTCTGCCAGCCATTTTTCCTTAAGAATACTGCCACCAAAACCTATTGCATCCGCTCCGTTTTTAAAAAATTCAGAAATATTATCTTCCCCTATTCCACCAACAGCCATAAGCTTAATGTGGTTAAAAGGTCCTTTGATTGCTTTCATATAACCTGGCCCTAAAACCGAGGCAGGAAACACTTTCACCATGCTTGCACCCAGGTCCCATGCTTTATGAATTTCAGTAGGTGTAAGAGCCCCCGGAATAACAGGTACATTATCGGATACGCATTTACGAATTACATCATCTTGTACAGAAGGAGTAACAATGAATTCGGCACCAACAGCTAGTGCGTTCCCAAGATCATTTAAATTCAATACTGTTCCCGCTCCCACTTTGATTTTGCCTTGTGTAAGAGGTATGATTTGTTTGATAAGCCCGGCGGCCCCAATAGTATTCATTGTGATTTCAAGAAAACAAATGTTTGTGTTAAGGAATACCTCAACAAGGGGTTGAAGATTTTTTTCTGTTACTCCACGGAGTATAGCAAGCAAAGGCAAATCCTCATTCGAAAACATAAATGCTGTTTATTTTAAAGTATAATTCTAAATTTGCTGGTCAAATGTACTAAAATAAACCCTGTTTGCCGGTTTAGAAAAATAGCGGGATATGAGGATAGAACTAAAGCAAAAGAACAAGGCTTTTCATCTGGTTGCCAAAAATGAAGACGGCAATACGATTGATATAGACGGAGCTTCAAAAATTGGAGGAGAAAACAAGGGATTCAGGCCCATGCAATTGTTGGCTGCCGGAGCCGGAAGAGAAGAAAATGTAGTTCCATCTCTGTTTACAAGCATTCATCTCTATTATCTGCTCACCGGACAACTGGAAAAGGAAAAAGTTGAACAAGCGATTAAGCTTTCTCTGGAAACATATTGTTCAGTGGTGAAAATTCTGGAAAAAACAGCAAGAATCACCCATAGCTACGAAATAATACCCGGTTAAAATGAAAAAGAAAAAGCATTTTGAAACCCGTGCCATCAGGACACAAGCAGAACGTTCGTCACAAAAGGAACATAGTGTTCCTATTTTTGCCACATCCAGTTTTGTTTTTGATAATGCAGAAGAAGCCCGTGCAGTGTTTGCAGATGAAAAAGAAGGCAACATCTATTCCAGATATTCTAATCCCAATACCGATGAGTTTATTGAAAAACTCTGTCAGATGGAAAATACAGAAGACGGAGTAGCAACGGCCACAGGAATGGCAGCTATTTTTCTTGCTCTGACTTCACATCTCAAAGCCGGCGATCATATTCTTGCCTCAAGAAGTGTATTTGGTTCCACACACCAGATATTAATCAACATATTGCCTCGCTGGGGTATCACACATACCTACGTTGACATCCATGATAATGCTGCATGGGAGGAAGCAATAATGCCTCAAACAAGACTGCTTTTTGCCGAAACACCTTCCAATCCCGGATTGGATTTGTGCGATCTTGATTGGATTGGCAAACTGGCGAAAAAACACCATTGTCTTTTTGTGGTTGACAATTGTTTTGCCACACCCTATCTACAGACTCCTGCTGACTATGGAGCCAATCTGATTTGCCATTCTGCCACAAAATTTATCGATGGTCAGGGCCGTACTTTAGGCGGAGCTGTTTTAGGTCCCTCAGATATTATGAATGATGTTCGTTTTATGGCACAACAAACCGGTCCATCGCTATCACCGTTTAACGCATGGATACTATCAAAAAGTCTTGAAACCCTTTCCGTGAGGATGGAAAAACATTGCAGTAATGCCTTGGCGGTTGCCGGCTTTCTGGAACAATCGAAGGACACCAAAACCGTGAAATATCCTTTTCTTTCGTCGCATCCGCAGGTTAAACTGGCAAAAAAGCAAATGCGTTTTGGCGGTGCCCTGGTAACATTTGAGCTCGAAGGTGGTATCAAAAGATGCATCCGGTTTATGGATCGTCTGGAAATGCTTTCACTCACTTCAAACCTTGGCGATACCAGAACAACGATCACCCATCCGACGTCAACCACCCATTCGAAATTGACGAAGGAAGAACGTAATGCGGTTAGTATAACCGACGGATTGGTAAGGATCTCCGTCGGGTTGGAACACGTTGAGGATATTCAGGAAGATATACAGCAGGCTATTGAGAAATCAAAATAATTTTCTTTATTTTGTTAATCTTCCGGTTTATTCAAATGAGGATATAATTTCTTTGTCATTATAAAGTTGAGAAAATCGGCAAATACTATTTAACTAAAAAAGTGTTGTTAAATACTGAACTCCAAACCTTTAACTTTCTCACGCTTCCCCCTCGCCCTCTTTCGAAAGCACCCTTCTTTTTATTTTGTCCATATCATTTTTCAGGTTGGCCACTGTTTTCAAAAGCTCATCTTGCGGAAGAGCCGGATCAGGCAATTCAGCACTGATATAGTGAGTAAATTTCCACACTTCCTTAATTTCTGATACAGGTACCTCGTAAGGTTCATAAAGCGGGTTCAGAGAATACAATCGAAGCATTCCTTTCTCTTTTAACAGGTTTTCAGTAATCTTAAACACAATGCCATCGTCAAGAGTAAAAATGATGTATGCCTGACCTGAAATGATGTTGCTCCAATCCTGCAGGTATTCTCCTGTTACCCAGGCACCTTCTGGAATAGGTAACATAGAATCGCCACTTAACTGAAAGGTACGGTACTTTTTTTGCCGTGAAAGAAACGGAAGTTGAAACTTGGGAAGCTGGCTGATAAATTCAGGGTCGGCAAAACCTGTGGCATAGCCAGCCTTAGCCTTTTCATTGACAAGTTCAATATTCTCATTGTTGTCGGAATTTATTGTAGTGGCCAATATACGCAGTTTACCTCCCCTGATAAATACATCCTCCCCTCTCTCAAGCTGTCTAAGCTGAAGCTCAGATAATTTTTGTATCTCAATATTCAGCAAAGTATCTATAGCAATGCTGTAATACTTAGAAAAACTAAGCAAAGCCAAAATAGTAGGTTGACTTACTTCATTTTCATAACCACTCAGTGTAGGCCGTTTCATTCCGAGGTGTCCGGCTACTTCATCCTGGGTAAAACCTTTGCGTTTGCGCAGAAATTTAATGTTACTGCTGAAATAAGT
>CAYQDZ010000260.1:0-3443 GCA_964416375.1 uncultured Bacteroidales bacterium | reverse complement strand
GCATTTAGTAATTGATTATCTTGCTATCAATAACTAAAACTTACACAACAAACAACCAAACAGATGAAGGTAATACCTTTCTGCTTAGTGGCAATTATCATTTTGCTCAGCTTTTTTTCCTGTAAAGAAGCAAGAGAAATTGAATCCCAAAAGTACTGGACAGAAAATACATCTCCCCAGCGTATTGGCAATTTGGTAAGCGATGACCTATTTACCAGGAAAGATTTTATGATGTACGAAACGCCGGAAGTAAAATCAGTCCACTATGCGGAAGCATGTGCCGGTTTTGGTGCTGCCCGACTGGCTGGATTACTGAATGATTCGATCAGATTGAATAGATTATCTGCCCGGTATTCAAGGGTAATTGATGAGAATATTGTGAATACGGAAAATCATGTTGATGTAAATGTATATGGGATTTTACAGCTTGAATTGTATATGCAGGGCAAGGACAAGAGGTTTTTAGAGCAGGGACTTCATCTGGCAGATAAGCAGTGGGAAGATCCGTTGGATGACGGATTAACCAGTCAGACCAGGTACTGGATAGATGATGTATGGATGATCGGGAGTTTGCAGGTACAGGCATATCGAGCTAACGGAGACATGATTTACCTGGATCGGGCAGCCCTCGAATTGGATACTTACCTCAGGAAATTGCAACAGCCTAATGGTTTGTTTTATCATGGTGAGGGAGCTCCTTTCTTTTGGGGAAGAGGGAATGGCTGGGTGGCGGCAGGTCTGGCAGAATTGTTATCTGAGTTACCGGAAAGTAACGTGCATTATGCCTCCATTTTAAAAGGATATCTGAGTATGATGAATTCTTTGATTGAATACCAGGCAGAAGATGGTATGTGGAGACAATTGATTGATCAGGAGGAAGCATGGAAAGAAACTTCATCCACGGCCATGTTTGGTTATGCATTTGCTGTTGGAGTAAAAAAAGGACTTTTGCCCGATTCAACATTTACACCGGCTTATCAGAAAGCATGGAATGCACTGGTGACTTATCTTAATGAAGAGGGCAAGATAACAGAAGTATGTGTTGGAACCGGCAAAGGCGATAACATACAATATTATCTGGACAGGCCAAGAACAACAGGTGATCTGCATGGTCAAGCCCCTGTGTTGTGGTTTGCCTATAGCATATTGGCTATCGAATTATAAATCCGGTTGCCGCCAGGCATTCTATTGTAGTTTATTTCGATATTGACTGAATGAAAAAGAAGCAACTGTAAAATTAAAATTCCCACTTGCATGCTATGGTGGGAAAAACTTCTACTCTCTTGCTGCCCAAAACAAAGTTTTTGGAAACTTTACATTCGCTGCCGACTGATAGATGTGATGTGATGTTATACCATAGCTGGGGTTCGCAGTACAATATCAGCAATTTATTATCAGGATCACCATAAAAATCGTCCTGCGACCAAAGATCCAGGTAACCGGCGAGGGTAATTTTATTATTAAAAACAGGGTGATACCAAACGAAAGTGAGTTGAAAATCGGAGAAAACAGAGCCTCTGATGTATTTGTACAGCAACATGGCATTCAAAGTGAAATTGCCCAGTTTGAAAGGGTATTCAAACCCTGTAAGCCATGAATTGCGTAAGTTCTCTCCATACACGGCAGAGTCAATTTCATAGATTACACTGCCATCATTGTATTCCATATGAAAGCCGAGTTCTCGTAACGAATTGTTTTTTTTAAGCCACGGCAAATAAAAGCTGCGTGCAATTTCAAAATATCCCAATGAAACTCCTTTGGGATTGTTTGGTGAGTTGAATTCAAAATCAGTAAACAGGAATGTATAACCCAGAGTATCGGGATGGAAAAACTCGAAGGTTCCAACAAAATAGTTGCGTTTTGTACCGTCTTCATGTTTTCCGAGATCATAATGAAGCTGAAGGTTTTGCGAAAATAAACTGGCTGTTATAAGCAGAAGTGGTAAAATAAATCGAATTTTCATCCTCTAGTTTTTTACGTGGTTAGCTAGGACACGAAATCTTTACAAGATTACTTTTTAACGGCTGCAAATGTAAGATAATTTCATGAAGCGGGAAATGATGGCAGACGAATATTTTGAAAATATGGATGTTTGCAGCAGTGGTCTTATGTTATGGAGTCAAAAACATACCGCCAAACCGGAGTATATCATTTTTGGAGGTTACGATTTCCACAGTGGCGGTTATCGGATCTCCATCGCAGGTAAATTCTACCAAAATTAAAGATATGGGAGGATAGGTTTCAATGCAGGCATAACACATTACGCTGGCCGAGATGTCTTCACAATTGGAATTCATTCTTTCCGTGAGTGTTTGCAGGTTGGTCATATGTCCTATGTCATCCTCAGGTGTTGGAACAGGATTCAGATCCGGAGTCAGTTTCTCAATCTCGGCTCGTATAATCTCGTTGTTTTTTTGTACAATTCCTGTTTTAAAATTGTTGCAATCCAGGTTTCCGACTTTGTCGGACTCACATGCAAGCAATCCCAGCAGCAAAACATATGTAAAAACATTTTTCATAGTACAATGATTTTCTCCATTTACAGATGAACAATTGAATCGATAGGTTGCTTCCCTGTATGTAATTTCGAAATAAATTTTAAATTATCCCTAGTTTTGCAAAGAATCATGATAAAAAAACAATACAAACATATTTTCTTTGATCTTGACAGGACTTTATGGGATTTTTTAAAAAATTCTTCTGAAGTATTAAAGGATATTCTTAAGGAGTTTTCATTGGGTGAAAGGATTCATGATAACGAAGAATTTATAAAAAAATACAATTTTTATAATGATCATCTATGGGACAGGTTCCGTGAAGGTAAAATAAGAAAACACATGCTTCGTCAGGAAAGATTCAGATTGCTTCTGAAGGATTATGACCTGCATGATATTGATCTGGTTGGACAGATCAACCGATACTATCTGAATAATTCTCCTGTCAAGCCTATGCTTATCAAGAACGCCAAAGAATTACTGGATTATCTTCATGGCAGGTACAAGATGTATATCATTTCAAATGGTTTCTACGATGTACAATTGACCAAATTGATAAGCTCAGGCATATCCCGGTATTTTTTAAAAGTATTTACTTCAGACCGGATTGGATACGCAAAACCAAATGCCCGGATTTTTGAATATGTCATTCAATCGGAAAATGTAAAGAAAAATGAATGTCTGATGGTTGGTGACAATTTTGTAAATGATATTCAGGGAGCTAAGAATGTTAAAATTGATCAGGCTTATTTCAATCCGGGGGAAAATAAAACAGCAATTGACGCTACCTATGTCATCACAGATCTTTTGGAATTAAAGAAATTTCTTTGATTTATTAAAATGGTACTTCATCTTTAAAATCAGGATTATTTAAAAGATCATCGTTTTTGAATTCTTTTTCCTGATCATTTTTATTCATTTTTGATTCAATGGTAACTGCTTTTGGTT
>CAYQDZ010000259.1:0-3471 GCA_964416375.1 uncultured Bacteroidales bacterium | reverse complement strand
TGGTAATCTTCAATGCCTCAATATTCTTTTTTATGAAGGCCATGGATCGGTAATCTTTTTCAATCAGATCAACCATGGCACCACGGGAGGCAAATTCGTAGCTTATACTGCCGGTTCCGGAAAACAGATCAAGCACTTTAAGATCCTCAAGATCGAAGTGGTTTGCGATGACATTGAAAATATTTTCTTTGGCAAAATCTGTTGTTGGCCTCGACGGAAAATTCTTTCTGACCGGAAAACGGTGACCTTTATATTGTCCGCTGATTATTCGCACAGTGCAAGATGTAACAAGGTGAAATGCCTCGATGCATCAATCATTTTCAGACTATAGGCCAACTCTATACCAGGCAAAACAAATGTTTTTTCGAGCCTGGAGATGTACTCTGACAAATCAGAGATCAGACTGCGGTTATTTGATTCTTCGCCTGTCAGATAAAAGCTGATGGCATTGGGATCAATTTTCAGTTGTTTGCACACATACAAAATAAAATACAGGAGATCCGTTGAATTTACATACAAAAAGGTATTGATCAATTTCAGGCTGTTGTTTTGTATTACGATGATGTCAAAAAATTCTTTGTTCAGGTTAACCAGCACACCGTCACCCTTACCTTCCTTTATCAATTGATGTGCATAAAAAAGCAAAGGAGATGCCTGATTGTAAAACTCAATATGCTTAAATTTTTCAGCAACCATGCCGGCAAGATAAGAAGGCACAGCGAATGTCAGATAAGAATCACAGAAGTTGATGTTGTTGTAATGGATCTCTTCAAGATCTTCAATAGGATGGTTAAACTCAAGCATTTGCTTTAGTTGTTCAACATGGAAAAATTCGTGGGGAATCATGGTTGATTTTCTTCCTGTGATAACTACCCTGGCCTTTTTCTGAGGCAGCCTTAATAGATCATCCTTGTGGAGAATATCATCAACACTATTCAAAAAATCTTCCTGTAAAAGGGTATTTGTAAATTTATAATAACGAAATGCCCTGATGAGATTATTTTCCGGAGAGTAAATACAAAAAGAAAATCCACTCAGGCTTATCTGAATGGATATTTCTGTTTTATTGCTGTAATGCTGTAAAGTTCGATCAACCAGGTTGATTTCAGGCATAGGAATCTTTGAATTTATTTTTCCCAGTTCCCTGCATTGTTTGTTGCTTCGGTAAGAGAACCAACCTTTACACCATCGAACTCAATGAGTTTGTATCTTTCGTCTTTGTAATTGATCACTTCCTGTCTGTCCATTCCCTGAAAAAGCACATCATAAAGAGCGTATGCTTCAAATACCTTAACCTTTACCTGCGATCCGGTTTCTACCTCACCTGCAGCCATCACAAATTCCGATCCATTGCCATAGGGAATTATTCTCATTTCATCTACAGGATAGTCAGTACCGAAGAGTGAGTCAAGAACCGGTCTGTAAATCGATGTTTTTTTCAGAATTCCTACTCTGAGCGCTTCCTTTTTTGTTATCGAATCCTGGGCCCATGGTTTTAGCTCTATATAACCGTCAAGCTCGAAAGAATCCGTTTTAACAAAATGGATTAATGTATCAAAGCTCCCTGTAAATTTGTTGAATTTGTCTTTGTATGCAATTTGTGCTTTACGAATGTCTTTCAGACGTTCGATGCTTGCATTTTCTTTTTTCATTCTTTCCTGTTTAAAGAATATCGGATCGAGAATATTCTTAACCAACAACAAACCCAGAGCCAATATGATAATAGCATATACAATCTGAAAGAACTTTTTTGATCCGGGATTTCTATTTACTAAAAATATCGTAATTCCACTTAGTATTATAACTAAAATTAGAATTAATATTACTTGGAGAAACATAGGATATTATTTTACTTGTTAGTACTTGCTTTCAAATGGTGCGAATTTATAAAAAAAAATTAGATTAGATGTTGAAAAATGATAATTGATATGTGAATGTTAGTGAATCACCTCAGCACAAAATTACGCTCCTGTTTGGAGAATACTCTGACAAGTTCCCAGGAAAAACTTGTGGATGCTTTGGCCGGTTTTACACTGAGCAAGGAAGATGATACTGTATTGATTGTGGGAGGATATGCCGGAACCGGGAAAACAACAACATTAAGTGCCTATGTTGAAATGCTGGCAGAATATAAAATGAAATCAATTCTTCTTGCACCAACAGGCAGAGCTGCAAAAGTTTTTGCCTCCTATTCAAAACAATCTGCTTATACCATTCATAAAAAAATATACCGTCAGAAATCCTCAAAAGATGGTTTTGGAAGGTTTGTGCTTGATAAAAATCTGCATGCACGAACCATATTTATTGTGGATGAAGCCTCCATGATCTCAAACCAAAAAGCAGAAGGATTGGTTTTTGGCTCAGGCTATTTGCTCGATGATCTTATCGAATATGTTTATAACGGGAAAGCCTGTAAGTTAATTTTGGCCGGTGACATTGCTCAATTGCCACCGGTGGGCCTGGATATCAGCCCTGCCCTCGATGCGAAGAAAATAAGCCGATATTCCGATACTGTTTTGAAAGAAAATCTGGTTGAGGTGGTCAGACAAAAAAGTGAATCGGGAATCCTGTTCAATGCTACCCTGGTGAGAAACAAAATAGAAAGTGAAAACTTCAATCTCCCTTTGTTCCGGTTGAAGAATTTTAAAGATATTGTCAGAGTGAGCGGAGAGGAGCTTATCGATGTCATTTCAGATAGTTATGATAGCTATGGACTGGAAGAAACCATCGTGGTCAATCGATCGAACAAACGTGCCAATGGTTTTAATGAGGGAATCAGAAATTCTATACTCGGGAGAGAGGAAGAAATTGTTCCCGGAGATTTATTGATGGTTGTAAAAAACAATTATTACTGGCTAAAGGATAATTTGGAATTTGATTTTATTGCTAACGGAGACATCATTGAAGTTCAGAAAATTCTGAAATACCACGATCTTTATGGCTACAGGTATGCCGATTGCCTGGTAAGGTTAATAGACTATGACATGGAGCTTGAAGTGAAATTATTGCTTGATGTTTTGCATGAAGAGACTCCCTCCTTATCAGGAGAAAAAAACCGTGAACTATTTTATACCATTCTGGAAGACTATTCCCAGATAAAACCTAAGAAAAAACAGTATGAAAGCGTTAAGAACAACGAATTTTTCAATGCTATACAGGTGAAATATGCCTATGCCATTACTTGCCATAAATCGCAGGGCGGACAGTGGAAGTCGGTGTTTATTGATCAGGGATACATCACCATGGAGAGAATTGATAAAGAGTACCTCAGATGGCTGTATACTGCACTTACTAGAGCTACCGAAAAAGTGTACCTGATGAATTTTCCTGATTTTATGTTTGGGTGAGTAGGTTGATTAATTGATTAATTGCTGGACCTGGATTACCGGATTCCTTTCCCCCCTGTATGTCCCCCTCGGGGGACACAATGGTTTAGATTGGTCATTTGTTTAGCTGTGCCTGTGCCACTTT
>CAYQDZ010000258.1:0-3505 GCA_964416375.1 uncultured Bacteroidales bacterium | reverse complement strand
TAATTGTCACTGGCATGGGGGAAACCTACTGTATCATACCATAGGTTTTGTTCCTCGCTGTCATTTTAATAAAATAATTCAACCTCTTGTTGAACACTTCCGGTCTGATTCGTGCCGTATCTATCCATCCTATCCTCACTCGTTTGTAATGTTCGGGGAATTGATTGAAGTTTTTCCAGACGATGGAATCTTTTTTCAGGGCTTTTCGAATATCAGCAGGCAGTTCGAATGTGCCAAACAAAGAATTGTGGTCTTTTGCATCAGCGTTTTCTTCCAGATGATGTTTGATGCTCTCAAGTCCTGCAGAAGTCATCTTGCCTTCTTTTAGAAGTTGCCTTACCCTTTCCTTGTTTGCTTCCGATAGCTGACTGTTTTTCCGGCGCGGCGTAAATCGTTGAACATAACAAAGTTCATCAACCGATTTTACAATGCTGTCTATCCATCCAAAACATAAAGCTTCCTCCACAGCATCATTATAAGGAATACGTGGCTTTCCACTGTTTTTTTTGTAATAAATCAACCAGATCTCTTTGGCTGTAGCATGGTTTTTTTCTAACCAGTCTCTCCACTGTTCTCTGTTCATCACATAAATCTTTTCTGTGATTTCCATATGGACCTGGTATTGTAACTCAGTTTTGATGCAAATAAAATACTCTTCTATATCCAACTTAGGGCACACATTCCTTTCCGATAAGAAACTGTCAGATACTAAAACATGTTCACTAAAAGCTCTTTCATCTTCTTGTAATCATTTGCCACCGGAAAATCCGGGTAATCATCCATGACATTCTGTGGAGGCTTATAAAGAAATGCCTTATCTGCTTCCTCCAGCATAGTCATATCGTTATAAGAATCTCCAAAAGCTATCACGGTGTAATCGAGACTTTTCAGCGCTTTAACAACCTGTCTTTTCGGATCTTTTTGCCGAAGATTGTAGCCCACAATCCTGTTGCTTTCATCCACATCCAGTGAATGGCAAAATAAGGTCGGGTAATCAAGCTGCTTCATCAGCGGATCGGCAAACTCAATAAAGGTGTCAGAAACCACGATCAAACGTGTAACGGATTTCAACCAGTTGATCACCTCCAGGGCTCCGTCAAGTGGCTTTAATGTTCCAATGACTTCCTGAATATCCTTCAATTTCAAGTTGTGCTCATCGAGAATTTTCAGGCGGTAGTTCATCAGCTCATTGTAATCCTTTATATCGCGTGTGGTTAGCTTCAGGGCATCAATTCCCGTTTTTTTTGCCACATTGACCCAGACTTCAGGAACCCATACACCTTCGAGATCGCAACATACAGTATGCATAATTCTTTGAGTAATTGAAATTAATAATTCGTTTTCAGGTATTGTTTGAAAATATCGTAATTGTTTTTGAGTTTAACAAATTGCTCTTCCTTTTCTTCCAATCCTTTTAAGCTTTCAGGCAACTCCGGGTCAAATCCTAAAATATCCTGTATTTCCTTCGGGAACTTTGCCGGATGAGCTGTTTCAAGACTTACAGCCACCTGGCTTGCATGGTGTTCAGCCGGCACAAAATCGAAGTAACGGCGCAGTCCTGCCCAGCCAACCGAACCATGAGGTTCCAACAACACACCATGTCGTTCATACACCATTTTCAAAGTTTCAAGAGTTTCTTTATCATCAACACCGGCAGTGAACATGTCATTTTTCATGACATCCATATCAGGCTGCTTCACCACTTCGCCCTTTTCATTCATTGTACCTCCATACAAAGCCACAATGCGTGCCATATTGCTGGGGTGACCTACATTCATTGCACTGGATATACAATTTAATGAGGGCACAATGGTTTTGTAATTTCCACTTTTAAAATACTCCGGCACCTCGTCGTTCTCGTTTGTGGAAACAACAAATTTTTTCACGGGCAAACCCATTTTGTAAGCAATCAATCCACCCATCAAATTGCCAAAATTTCCTGACGGCACAGAGAAAATGATTTCCTCTCCTTTCGAAATATCGCAAAGTCGTGAATAGGCATACATATAATATATACTCTGAGGTATGAGTCGGCCGATATTGATAGAATTTGCCGATGAGAGATTCATCGAAACCAGGTCCCGGTCATTAAAAGCCATTTTCACCAGCGCCTGACAATCATCGAATTTGCCATCTATGGAAATGATCTGAACATTTTTATGCAGGGTTGTCATCTGCTTACGCTGACGATCGGTAACCTCAGATTCAGGAAAGAGCACTACTACCTGAATGTTATGTAGATCATAAAATGCATTGGCTATGGCGCTGCCGGTATCGCCCGAAGTAGCAGTAAGTATCAGAAGGTTCTTGTTCTCCTTTCTGAGAAAATACTGCATAAGGCGGCCCATCATACGGGCTGCAAAATCCTTAAATGATGCCGTAGGGCCCTGATCAAGGTGCATAACGTATTTTTTCTCATACACATTTTCCAGAGGAACATCATAGTTGTAAGCATCTTTAACAAGAGCAAGGAGTTTCTGGTCATCAATGACATCATGCAGAAATTTCCTGGCCACATCAAAGGCTATTTCATAGTATTTTTTCCCGGTGAAAGATTTTATTTCATCGTTTGTAAATACAGGTATGTATTCAGGCATATATAAGCCTCCATCCGGCGCAAGGCCTTTCAGAAGGGCTTCTTTAAATGTGACCTTTTCCGCCTTTAAATTGGTAGAAAAATATAGCGTTTTAGGCATTCGTCAGGGCTTTTTCATTTGCAACTCTAAATATTCATATTCGGAGGGACCAAAGTTATGAAATGATTCCAATTTCATATCAGCAATATCGTACTTTGTATCTTCTGTATTTCCATCGCTTAAGAAAGCTACTACCTTCATCTGAGCAGCTTTTGCAGATCGTATTCCATTCACCGAATCCTCGAAAACAATACAAGATTGAGGGTCAACCTTCAGTTCGCGCGCTACCGAAAGAAATATTCCCGGGTGAGGTTTTCCAACAAGCTCTGAATCTCCCGAATAAAGCAGCTTAAAAAAATCTTCAAGTTTGTGGTTACTGATGACACCCTGAATCAGGTTCATCTTTGAAGAAGATGCAACTGCCATAGGCAAACCTTTGCTATTAAAGAACTCCAGGACCTGAACCACTCCGGACATTAAACTTCCCCTTTCAAGAATAAGTTCTTCGGCTTTGTTGTTGATGTCTGAAACAATTTTTAACACAGTGCTCTCATCAGGTTCCTGATCACCAAGCCAGAATTTCACTGCATCCAGTGTTGGCAAACCTCTGCCATCACGGAATTTTTCTTCCGATAGCTGAAATCCCTCTCTACTAAAAACTTCACGTTCTGCCACCATCCAAAGAGTCTCTGAGTCTATAAGCGTGCCGTCCATATCAAATATCACGCCCTGTATTAAGCCTGCTTTGTTAAAATTCAATGTGTTGGAATGAGACAAATTCATGCCAGATGTTATGTTAAGAGTTCGAAAATAGACAATTATTCCAATCCTTGAATCGAAATTTTTCAGGCGATACAAAATCTAAGAAA
>CAYQDZ010000257.1:0-3532 GCA_964416375.1 uncultured Bacteroidales bacterium | reverse complement strand
ATTCAATATTTTCAAGGGTTTTATTAACAATTTTAACTTGTCAAAGTAGAATTAAGTAATTATTAAATTAGTTTTCAGTTGCCGTGAACATATAATTTCTTTTAACTTTATATCGGTCATGACCAATTCTTTTGTCTAATATGAACATTGAAATTAAGGAAGTATCTACTAACAAAGATTTCAGATCCTTCATAAAATTGCCGGCTAAAATCCACAAAAATCACCCGAACTGGATTCCTCCTATTTATTTAGACGACCGTAAATTCTTTAATCCAAAAAAGAATGATTCCTTTTCTTATTCAGACACTCTTTTACTTATTGCCAGACAAGATAAACGAGTGGTCGGACGCATTATGGGTATTATCAATCACAAATACAACCAAATACATCAGATAAAGCAAGGACGCTTTTGTTTTTTGGAAACATATGATAACTACGATGTAGCCCTGGCACTTATCCTCCGGATAGAGATATGGATAAAAGAAAAGGGGATGAAAACACTTGTGGGACCCTTAGGCTTTTCCAATAAGGATCCTCAGGGATTTCTGGTAGAAGGTTTCGATGAACCTATTGTTATCGCTACCAACTGCAATTTTCCCTACATGGTCGAATTCATGGAGAAATCAGGTTTTAGCAAAAAGCTGGATTTAATGGTATACAAATTGGAAATACCTGATGTTTTGCCGGAGTTTTACAAGAGAATTTATGAACGGGTGTCCACAAATAACCATTCTGTCAGACTTATTAATTTTTCAACAAGGCGACAATTGAAAGCTTATGTGAAGCCTGTTTTCACATTAATGAATGAAGCATTCAAAGATATTTATGCATTTTCTCCGATGACTGAAAAAGAGATGGATGAATTTGCCAGGCGTTATCTGATTTTTCTTGATCCTAAATTCATAAAAATCATTGAAAATAATAAGAGAAAAGTTGTGGCATTTGTTCTCGCGATGCCTGACATGAGCGTTGGAATAAAAAAATGTAAAGGAAGGCTGATTCCATTTGGCCTGTTTCAGGTCTTCAGGTCGCAGAAAAAAACAATGCAATTAAATCTGCTGCTTGGAGCCATCAGATCGGACCATAGAAATTCAGGATTGGACGTAATGGTTGGTTTAAGTTTGCTGGAAGAAGCCCGAAAAGCCGGAATGCATGTTATTGACAGTCACCTTGAACTTGAAAACAATACGAAAATGAGAGCCGAAATGGAAAAAATGGGAGGAGTAGTTTATAAGCGATATAGAATTTTTGAAAAGAATCTTTAACTTATACCTGACATGCTCCGGTTGCCGGGACTATATTCTTTACCTTTGAAAAAACAAAACGATCATGCAAACAGTTTTCATCACAGGTGCCACATCAGGCATTGGCAGAGCTACTGCTGTTCTGCTGGCTAAGAACAAATACCGTCTTATACTTTGTGGCAGGAGAAAGAAAAAGCTTAATGACTTGGCTGAAGATTTATCAAAATCGGTTGAAGTTTATTCTTTAGCCTTTGATGTTCGGGACAGAAATCAGGTTACGGAATCCATTTCGGGTTTACCTGCAAATTGGCAAGCCATTGATGTATTAATAAACAATGCCGGGAACGCTCATGGCTTGAGTCCTGTTGACCAGGGAGATCTAGATGATTGGGATGCCATGATCGACATCAATGTCAAAGGGCTTCTGTATGTATCGCGTGCTATTTTACCGGGTATGGTTAAAAGAAAGAAAGGTCATATCATCAACATTGGATCCATTGCCGGCAAAGAACTTTACCCTGAGGGTAATGTGTATTGCGCTTCGAAATTTGCAGTAGATGCAATCACACAGGGAATGCGCATCGACCTTAACAAACACAACATAAAAGTATCGGCTATAAATCCCGGATTAGTAGAAACAGAATTTTCAATTGTACGATTCAAAGGAGATAAAGAAAAGGCAAAAAATGTTTACAAAGGCATGGATCCATTACTGCCCGAAGATATTGCAGAGGTAATCCATTTTGCACTAACAAGACCAAAGCATGTAAACATTGCCGATTTGCTGATTTTACCCAATGCACAGTCCAGTGCTGCCAGAATACACAGGTGTGAAGAATAATATGTCCTGTATGTTTTCATGCTTGCACCTTTGTGTTTTTTATGGGAAAAAAATAATTTTGAAACAAAAAAATTGAATATACCATGAAGTACAGAAAACTGGGAAAAACAGGATTTCAAGTTTCGGAACTCAGTCTGGGCACTTGGCAGGTTGGAGGCAAATGGGGTGATCCATTCAGTCATGATGTGGCTAAAAAAATATTGAATGATGCCATTGATTCAGGAATTAATTTCATTGACACGGCGGATGTATATAACGATGGGGAAAGTGAAGTGGCCATTGGACGTCTTCTGCGAAATCGTTCTGAACGAATATATGTTGCAAGCAAATGCGGACGTCAGTTAAATCCGCATATAAGTGAGTCATATCAACCAAAGGTCCTGGTGAAATTTGTTGAGGAAAGTCTAAAAAGGATGCAACTTGAAACCCTGGATCTGATCCAGTTGCATTGTCCGCCAAATGAAGTATACTACAGACCGGAAATTTTTGATGTTTTTGAAAAACTGAAGAAAGAAGGGAAAATACTGAATCTGGGGGTAAGTGTTGAAAAGGTCGAGGAAGCATTAAAAGCCATTGAATATTCTAACGTCACAACTATACAAATTATTTTCAATATGTTCCGGCAGCGACCTGCGGAATTATTATTCAAAGAAGCCGTAAAGCGTGATATTGGCATCATTGTGCGCGTGCCACTGGCTAGTGGATTGTTGACCGGAACGTATAATAAAAACACAACATTTAGTAAAGATGATCACAGGAATTTTAATCGTGAAGGAGCAGCTTTCGACAAGGGAGAAACTTTTTCCGGAATTGATTATGAAAAAGGATTAATGGCAGTAGAAAAACTGAAATCAATCTTCCCAGGCCGCGAAAACCTTGCTCCTGTTGCTTTAAAATGGGTGCTTATGCACAAACAAGTGGGTTGTGTAATTCCGGGAGCCTCAAGACCGGAGCAGCTTGAAAAGAATTTAAAAGCACTTGATCTTCCTGAAATGGATGACAGGGAAATGGAAAAGATCAAAGAAGTATATGTGCATTACATAAAAAATCCTGTTCATTTTCTATGGTAGAAATCCTTCTTTATAAACCATTGTAATGAATTCCAACTCCGGGTCCCAATGGCAAGCCCAAAAGGATCCATGCAACAAGAAGCAGTGTCCAGATAATAAAAAAGCCAATGGAATAGGGTAGCATGAGGCTGATGATGGTTCCCATGCCTGCCTTCTTGTCGTAACGCTGAAAGAAAGCAATAATGAGAACAAAGAAACTCATCATGGGAGATATAATGTTTGTCACGCTATCGCCAATTCTGTAAACAACCTGCGCCAATTCAGGTGTATAACCCATGATCATGAACATGGGAATAAAAACGGGCGCCAGTAAAGCCCATTTGGCTGATGCGCTTCCAATGAACATATTGATGGTTCCTGAAAGCAAAACAAACAAT
>CAYQDZ010000256.1:0-3541 GCA_964416375.1 uncultured Bacteroidales bacterium | reverse complement strand
ATCAGCAGTTGAAGTTATGAAAGCAATTACATCTTTATTCACTCTTTTCATAAGCATGAGTCTTTTTGCTCAGACTGAAATTGATTCAACCAGAGTAATTTATGCATGGGAGTTGCAAAATTACTATTCAACTCCTGTTGAAGTGGATATCGATACATTGATGACCAATCTTCACATTATTTACCCGATTTACAACTACTCCATTGGTAATTCTTTTCTCGGTAATTTAGGATCACCGGCAATTCAAAATAACTTCACAGATAGAATGTTTGATAACGAAGCATTTTTTCTGAATCCTTATCTTCCTTATCTTCAAACTTCTGAGAATACTCAGTTTTATAATACAAAAAAACCTTTTTCAAGACTTACTTATACAAATGGCGGACCCTCAAGAAACAGAGAAGAATCTTTTGAAGTATTTCATACACAAAATGTAAATACCAAATTAAATTTTGGATTCCGGTATCATGTGATTAAATCAAAAGGGCAATACAGTTATCTGCAGGTGAAAAAGAATGCTTTCAGAATATTTGGCAGTTATACCGGATCGAAGTATATGCTGCATACAACGTTTAACCTGAACCGGTATACAGCTGGTGAAAATGGAGGCATTATTGATTCAATATTTGAAAATAGAGAAGACTACGAGGACATTGATTACATAAAACAAATTCCGTCCACTTTTGAGGGCACCTCATCACCGAAATATGAGTCAAATGCGCAAAACAGGATCAGGTACTACGATTTCTTACTCAGTCAGCAAGTAAAATTGTTTACATTATCGACAAAAGTTGATTCAACAAAGTCAAAAAGAGGAAGAACATTTGCCGAACCTATACTGACCCATGCTTTAAAAATAAACCGTACGACCAAAACATACGATGATATTGATCCTGTGACCCCGGGATTTTATGATTCGATTTATTTCAACAAAAGTTTTACCCTTGATTCAATAGCACACTTTAAGATGAGCAATACCTTACAACTGGAGTTTAAAACCGTCCTCAGGGGAAAGGTTCAAACCAGTGTGTATGGAATGCTTGGTTATGATTATGAAAATTACAGCTATGTAAACCAATGGGATACGAATTATTTTAGCGATGCTTCATTTCCTGATACTCCTTATATATTGGAAGGTGGAGATACTTTACAAGGGGTTAAGCGACGAAATCACATAACCAATTCTTATATATCGGCAGGTATTTACGGTAATTTCTGGAACAGAGTCAGAGCAAGATTTTTTGCCACGCTATATTTTGCCGGGTATAAACAAGGGAATACACGATTCGGCGGCATATTTAATTCGAATTTAACTCTTTTGGGAAAGGATTATGAGTTTGATGTAAGCGGAATCATTGAAAACAAAATGCCTGACTATTTGTTAAATAATTACTTTTCAAATCATTATATCTGGGAACAAAGTTTGCTTCCGGAGTACAGAATGCATTTATCAAGTAAAATAGGCGCTCCATCAAACAAGTTTGAATTAAGAGAAAATTATTATTTTATTAGCAGTTTTATTTATTTTAATGAACTTGGAGTACCTGATAATTATAAAGAAAATTTAAATTATTTTTCTATCGAAGCTGAGAAAACATTCAGAGTATGGAAATTGTTTTTTGTTAATGAATTATCTTATCAGGTTTCAGAGAACAAAAATGTTCTTCCGGTTCCTGATTTAATTTGGCATAATTCTACATATATAGATCATACGATCAGATTTAAAAGTACAAATGGTGAATTAGGAACAATGTTGGGGTTAGATATATATTACAATACAAGCTTTAATGGTTATGAGTATTCTCCTGCTCTTTCTCAATTCTATGTGCAGGAGAGTGATTTTATCGGGAATTACCCTCTGATGGATGCATTTTTAAAAATCAGACTGAAAAGGACCCGTTTCTTCTTTAAATTGCAGCACTTCAACAGCAAGTGGTTCAAACAAGAATATTATTCAGCCATTCATTATCCGTACAACCAACTTGCTTTTAAGTTTGGTATATCATGGACATTCTATGATTGATTCTTATCTTTTTTATTTCTTGTAAAAATTTTAGCAATTCATTATGAAAGTGAAAAAACATATAGCTCTGTTCGTGATTTTTTTGTTGGTGCTTTCCTGCCAAAGGATATCAACTTCAGACAATAAGGTTGATTATAGTTCAAAGTTAAAACAAGTTGTTGACAGGGGAGTATTGCGCGTTGTTACGGACTTTAATTCAACCAGCTATTTTATTTACCGTGGTCAGCCCATGGGATATCAATATGAAATGTTGCAGGAATTAGCTGATTACCTCGGTGTTGAATTGGAAGTAAGTGTGAACAATGATTTGACTGAAAAATTTGAACTTCTGAAGAATGATGAAGTAGACCTGATCGCTGTAAATCTTACGATTACCAAAGAGCGCCGGGAGATCATGGACTTTACTACAGCACACACTCAAACCCACCAGGTACTGATACAAAGGAAACCGGACGAATGGGAAAAAATGAGTTCAGCTGCAATGGAAGATAGCCTGATCAGAAGTCAGCTTAATCTGGCCTATAAAACCATCTATGTTCAGCGTAATTCTTCCTATGCAAAAAGGCTTTATAATTTGTCTGATGAAATTGGGGATAGTATTTATATAAAAGAAGTGGATGATGGCGCTGAACAATTGATTGAAAAAGTGGCCAAGGGTGAGATTGAGTTTACTGTTTGTGATGAAAATGTTGCTATGGTAAATGAAACCTATTACGATAACCTGGATATTTCCACACCAATAAGTTTTTCTCAAAACCTGGCATGGGCATTACCAAAAGGTTCAGATGATCTTAAAGAATCGATTGATAACTGGCTTACTTATTTTAAAAACACGAGCCATTATGCTATGATTTACCACAAGTATTTCAGGAACAAACGTTCAGCCGAGATCATTGAGAGTGATTATTTTGCTAATTCTTCAGGAGTTATTTCACCCTACGATCATGTTATTAAACAGCAGAGTGAGGAAATAGGATGGGATTGGCGTTTGGTGGCTTCTATGATCTATCAGGAATCCAGGTTCAATGCAAAAGCAAAATCATGGGCAGGAGCTTTTGGTTTGATGCAGCTTATGCCAAAAACAGCTGAAAGATTTGGAGTTGACCCGGCTTCTCATCCAAACAAACATATACATGCCGGGATATTATTTATCAAATGGCTCGATGACAGATTGTCTGTGATAAAGGATACCGAAGAACGTAAAAAGTTTATTCTTGCCTCATACAATGTAGGTTTGGGGCATGTGCTTGATGCCCGGGCCCTGGCTGTGAAAAACGGATACGATCAGGATGTGTGGGATAATAATGTGGATCTGTTCATCGTAAATAAATCGAATCCAAAGTATTATACAGATCCTGTGGTAAAATACGGGTATTGCAGAGGACAGGAAACATTTAACTATGTTGCCGGCATTTACGAAAGATACGAACATTATAAAAACCTGGTCATTCAGTAATAAGAAAATAGCCTGCATTATTCATAAAAATGAATGAATTTTAATTATTTATTTGTGATACA
>CAYQDZ010000255.1:0-3587 GCA_964416375.1 uncultured Bacteroidales bacterium | reverse complement strand
AAAATATACCACAGCACCTCCGCTGAGTAGCTTCGTCCGACGCCATAGGCTTTGGCCGACGGCTGTCAGCGCTCGCGGAAAGTTACTCAAAGTATACACAAAGGTACACAAAGACTTTTTGGACAGCCTCTTTTTTATTCAGATACCATCTCATGATTCCAGTGAAATAGTAGTGATTAACTGTTTTGTCCGTCTATCTGTATCATTATTATTTATATTTTTGCAGCACAATGACAAAATGAAATGAACAAAGCATCAAGGTACGGGCTTCGAGGAGTATCGACCCAAAAAGAAGATGTGCACAAAGCAATTGAAGACTTTGATAAAGGTCTTTTTCCAAATGCTTTTTGTAAAGTTTTGCCTGATTTTCTAACCGGAGATCCTGATTATTGCACTGTTATGCACGCTGATGGAGCAGGGACCAAATCCTCCCTGGCTTATGTATATTGGAGGGAAACTCTTGATCTGAATGTTTGGAAAGGTATTGCTCAGGATGCCATCATAATGAATCTTGACGATTTGCTCTGTGTTGGTGCCACCAATAACATATTGCTCTCTTCCACCATTGGAAGAAATAAACTCAAAATACCCGGTGAAGTGATCATGTATATCCTCAGAGGATTCGATGAACTGATCCATCACCTGTCAAAATACGGTGTAAATGTTTTCCTAACAGGAGGAGAGACAGCAGATGTTGGTGATTTGGTGAGAACTATAATTGTCGACTCAACCGTAACCTGTCGTATGAAACGCAGTGAAATAATTGAAAATAATATTCAGGCAGGTGACGTTATCATAGGTCTTTGCTCCTACGGTCAGGCAAGCTATGAAGATGAATACAACAGTGGTATTGGAAGTAACGGGCTGACTTCAGCCCGGCATGATATGTTCTATAATCATCTTGCTTTAAAATATCCTGAGAGCTATGATGATCTTATCCCTTCGTCATTGGTTTATACCGGCAAATATGCCCTGACTGAAAAAATCCCCGGATTAAATATAGAAGCCGGGAAACTGGCTCTCTCTCCAACAAGAACATATGCTCCAATCATAATACAGGTACTGAAGGAAATCAGGCCTCATATTCATGGAATGATACACTGTTCAGGAGGAGCGCAAACAAAAATCATGAAATTCATAAATAATCTTCATGTTATAAAAGACAATATGTTTCCGGTACCTCCCCTGTTTAGTTTAATAAAAGAGCAATCAGGAACCGATTGGGAAGAAATGTACGAAGTCTTCAACATGGGGCATAGATTTGAAATCTACCTTCCGGAAAAGTATGCTCAGATTATCATTGATATCTCAAAAAAATTTAATGTAGATGCTCAAATTATTGGAAGAGTTGAAAAGAATGATGGGAAAAAACTTACCATCAAAGGCGAGTTTGGTGAATTTGTGTATTGATTACTTAAGACCATGGCAGAAAATTTAATATTACAAAAGCTGAAAGGTGTTAAAACACGTTTTGAAGAAGTTGGTGAACTAATCAATCAACCAGATATCATCAACAATATGAAACGTTATGTGAAATTGAACAAAGAGTATAAAAATCTTGAGCCTGTAGTTAACGCTTACAACGAATACAAAGACCTTTTAAGTAATATTACAAGTGCTAAGGAAATTTTGGATACTGAAAAAGATGAAGAATTGCGTGCGATGGCGAAAGAAGAGCTCGATATCCTTTGGGAAAGAGTAACTCCTCTTGAAGAAAAAATAAAAATCCTTCTGCTTCCCACAGACCCTGAAGATGATAAGAATGCAGTACTGGAAATTCGTGCAGGAACAGGCGGAGATGAAGCCAGCATTTTTGCCGGAGAACTGATGCGCATGTATACAAAATATTGTGAGACAAAAGGCTGGAAAACAGAGGTTTCCAATTTTACGGAGGGAACTGTCGGGGGGTATAAAGAAATTATTCTTAATGTAACGGGGGAAGGAGTATACGGAATACTGAAATACGAATCAGGAGTACACCGTGTTCAAAGGGTTCCACAGACTGAAACACAAGGACGGATACATACTTCGGCTGCAACCATTGCCGTTCTTCCCGAGGCAGATGAGTTTGATGTGGAAATTAAAAACGAAGATGTAAAAAGGGACGAATACTGTTCTTCAGGTCCGGGAGGGCAATCGGTTAACACCACATATTCTGCCATCAGGTTGACTCACATGCCAACCGGAATCGTGGTAACTTGTCAGGACCAGAAATCAAAGTTGAAAAACCTTGATAAAGCCATGGCTGAATTGCGTACACGTCTGTATAACCTGGAATATCAGAAATACCTGGATGACATTTCATCCAAGCGAAAAACGATGGTTTCAACAGGTGATCGTTCAGCAAAAATCAGAACATACAACTATCCGCAGGGACGTGTCACGGATCATCGCATTAATCTGACACTATACAATTTACAAAGCATTATCAACGGAGAAATTCAAGAAATTATTGATAAATTGCAAATGGCAGAAAATGCCGAACGTCTCAAAGAAAGTGGATTGAACTAAGATATATTATGAATTCTGACAAGCTGTTCTCCTGCATCAAAAAAAAGAAAAGTTACCTCTGTATCGGACTGGATAGTGCAATCGATAAACTACCTGAACATCTTAGGAGTAAAAAAAATCCGGCATTCAGGTTCAACAAATATATAATTGATGCAACAGCCCATTTGGCAGTAGCTTATAAACCAAACCTGGCGTTCTACGAAAGTCGTGGTATTGAAGGGTGGACTGACCTGGAATTTACAGTAAATTACATTAAAAGTCACTACCCGGAAATTTTCGTTATTGCAGATGCAAAGCGTGGTGATATTGGCAACACTTCGGCTATGTACGCAAAAGCTTTTTTTAAAAACATGAATTTTGATGCAGTTACTGTTGCGCCTTATATGGGTGAAGATTCCGTAAAACCTTTCTTAGGTTTCAAAGACAAATACGTTATAATACTTGCCCTTACTTCGAATCAAAGTGCTGCTGATTTTCAATACTTTACCTCAAAAGATAATAAACAGCTCTTTAGCGAAGTAATCGATACATCAAAAAAGTGGGGGACCAAGGATAATATAATGTACGTAGTTGGTGCAACTAAAGCGCCTATGTTAGCTGTCATTCGCAAGCAAATTCCGGGACATTTTATACTGGTGCCTGGAGTTGGAGCTCAGGGAGGTGATCTCCAGGAGGTATCTGAGTATGGCATGAACAAAAAATGCGGTTTGCTGATCAATGCGTCACGCTCCATAATATTTGCCGGAAATGATCATGATTTTGCGCAAAAGGCTGCTGAAGAAGCAAAAAATTTACAACAGCAAATGGAAGGAATTCTTTATAAAAAAGGATTACTATAAAATTTTCATTCCTCCTTTCATTTTCTATCTTTATTCTTGCAAAGTCAACACCATTAAAGGTACTTTTAAAAACCAGCAATAATCTGTTTCAGATGGAAGCCATTCTTTTTGGGCAAGCCGGATTCTTAGAGGAAAATTTACAGGATGAATACCACAAAAAACTCAAAACCGAGTTTGACTATTTAGTCGAACGTGAAAAACCCCGTATTTTTCATGAGATAAAATCCAAGGAATATT
>CAYQDZ010000254.1:0-3596 GCA_964416375.1 uncultured Bacteroidales bacterium | reverse complement strand
TTTTAAATGAGGGTGGTCAGTTGCAGGATTTTAAGGTGGAAGAAAATCCTGTTGAGATTGAATTAAAAGAATTGCTTTATAAATACCGTGATCTAAGAAACGATCTCAATAAAAAACTGGATGAGCAAAAAGGCAGTAATCTGGAAGAAAAGTATAAGATTATTGAAGGGATTAAAGATTTGGTAAATAGCCAGGAATCCTTAAATAAAACATTTCATGATTTTCGTGAATTGCAAAACCAATGGCATGAAACAGGTCCGATACCCCAGCAAAATCTGAAAGATTTATGGGAATCTTATCATTACCAGGTAGAAGCTTTTTATGATTATATTAAGATAAATAAAGAGCTTCGTGATCTGGATTTGAAAAAAAATCTGGAGACGAAAATAAAATTATGCGAAACAGCAGAAGAACTGCTATTAGAACCCTCCGTTGTTGAAGCTTTTCGCCGCTTACAGAAATTGCACGATCAATGGCGTGAAGTGGGCCCTGTTCCTATTGATAAAAGATCTGAAATATGGGAACGTTTTAAGGAGACTACATCAAAAATTAACCGGAAACATCAGGAATATTTTGTTAACCTGAAACAGGAACAAAAGAAGAATTATGAAGAGAAATTAATGCTATGTGAAAATGCGGAAGAAATAAACGCAGATGAATTGAGTAGTCACAAAGATTGGGAAGAGAAATCAAGGCAATTGATTAAATTGCAACAAGTCTGGAAATCAATAGGTTTTGCCCCTAAAAAATACAATACACAGGTGTATGAAAGATTTCGCAAAGCATGTGATGAATTTTTCGATAAAAAACGAGAATACTATTCTCAAAACCGGGAAGAACAACAAAACAATCTGCAGCTAAAAATCGAATTGTGTATTCAGGCTGAAGGCCTGAAAGATAATACCGATTGGAAAAAAACTACTGATGAACTGATTACTCTTCAGAAAAAATGGAAGGAAATTGGGCCGGTACCAATCAAACAATCGGATAGGGTATGGAAACGTTTTCGGGCTGCTTGCGACACCTTTTTTAACAACAAATCAAAGTTTTATTCACAGATAGATACACGATATGAGGAGAATCTTGAGAAAAAAAATAACCTCATTAAAGAAATTGAAGAATTTAAACCGACGAATGAAGTAGAAAAGAACCTTGAATTATTGAAAGCATTTCAGCGCAAATGGTCAGAAATAGGATATGTTCCCTTAAAAGATAAAAACGAAATTCAGGAAAGATACAGAAAAGCGATTAACTTAAAATTTGATCAGTTGAAACTGGATGAGAATAAAAAGTCTCTGCTTAAGTTTCGTAGTCGTGTTGAAAATATAGTTGAAAAGCCAAATTCGCCAAACAGAATTCGCACTGAGCGTGAAAAATGCTTTAACAAATTGAAGCAGCTGGAGAATGATATCTCACTTTGGGGAAACAATATTGGCTTTTTTGCAAATTCTGAGAATGCGGAATCAATGATTACAAATGTGAATCAAAAGATAGAAAATGCCAAAACGAAAATCGAACAACTAAAGGGGAAAATCAGAATTCTTGATGAATTTGAAGATTAGTAAAGTCAATACGGATTATCTGAGCCATATTGAGCCCCCGGATTATTCGTAGCCTTTTAAAATTATACCCTTGAAAATTCAGGCTTTAGGATTTATTATTTACTTTTGCGCAAACAATAAAATTGTCAGGTTTGGCGAATACTAAATATATTTTTGTTACTGGAGGTGTAACATCCTCTCTGGGGAAAGGCATTATTTCAGCATCATTAGGTAAACTTTTACAGGCAAGAGGATTTAAGGTTTCAATCCAAAAACTTGATCCATACATAAACGTTGACCCGGGCACGCTGAATCCTTATGAACATGGTGAATGCTTTGTTACTGAAGATGGAGCTGAAACAGATCTGGACCTGGGGCATTATGAACGTTTTCTTAGTATACCAACATCACAGGCAAATAATGTGACCACCGGCCGTATTTATCAAACGGTAATAGATAAGGAGAGAAAAGGAGATTATCTGGGGAAAACAGTACAGGTGATTCCTCATATTACCGATGAGATCAAGAGAAGGATTTTAATGCTCGGCAGAAAGCACAAGCTTGATATGGTGATAACTGAAATTGGTGGAACGGTGGGCGATATTGAGTCTCTTCCTTATATTGAAGCAGTTCGTCAGTTGAAATGGGAATTGGGCTCAAGCAATGTTCTTTATATTCACCTTACACTGGTCCCATATCTCTCAGCTACAGGCGAATTAAAAACAAAACCTACACAACACTCTGTTAAGGAATTGCTTGAAAATGGTATTCAACCGGACATTCTGGTTCTAAGAACCGAGCATGAACTGAATGAGGATATACGCCGGAAAGTTGCCTCTTTCTGTAATGTCAGTTTTGAATCTGTAGTGCAATCCATCAACGTATCCACCATATATGAGGTGCCGATATTAATGCAAAAAGAGAGACTCGATGTCTCAGTACTTCAAAAACTGAACATTCCTGCAAAAGACGCACCAGCTCTTGAACATTGGAAAAAATTCCTGAAAAAATTGAAAAAACCGAAGCACCATGTCAAAGTTGCTTTGGTTGGTAAGTATGTTGAACTGCCCGATTCATATAAGTCGATTAATGAATCTTTTATACATGCAGGGGCAGTGAATGATTGTGCTGTTGAGGTAAAATATGTTCACTCCGAAGAAATTTTTGAAGACAATCTTCCGGAATGCTTTGAGGATGTAAAGGGAATCCTGGTAGCTCCCGGTTTTGGCGACAGGGGAATAGATGGTAAAATATTAGCTGCTAAATATGCAAGAGAAAATAACATTCCTTTTTTAGGAGTCTGTCTTGGACTGCAGTGCGCTGTTGTGGAATTTGCCAGAAATGTTCTGGGATTTGAGAAAGCTCATTCTACCGAGATGGAAAGAAAAACTCCCTATCCTGTTATCGACCTGATGGAAGAGCAAAAAGGGATTATTGATAAAGGAGGGACGATGCGTTTGGGTGCTTATCCATGCAGAATAAAGAAAGGGACGAAGACTTTTGCTGCATACAACAGGGAAAAGACTTCGGAAAGACACAGACACAGGTATGAATTCAATGACAAGTACCTGAATGATTTTGAAAAGGCAGGAATGATTGCAGCAGGTATAAATCCGCAGACAAACCTGATTGAAATAATGGAAATACCTAAACACAAATGGTTTGTCGGAGTTCAATTTCATCCTGAATACACTAGTACAGTGGTTAAACCGCATCCACTGTTTGTAAGTTTTATTAAAGCTACAATCTCATAAACCATTAGAAATTACTAAAAATGGATAGGAATGCAATAATAGGTATGGTTCTTATAGCAGGAGTTTTCGTTGTCTGGAGCCTTGTTAACAAGCCAAGTGCCGAGGAACTGGAACTGAAAAGACAACAATACATCATAGATTCTATTGAAATTGCTCAGCAAATTGAGGCTCAAAATAAGGAACAGACCTTACGTGAGGAAATAAATACGCGGGACTTACCGGCAGAAAATACGGAGAGTGAAAATACAACGGTGGAATCCCAGGATTTACAGTTGGCAAATGATACAATCCAGTATCAAGC
>CAYQDZ010000253.1:0-3614 GCA_964416375.1 uncultured Bacteroidales bacterium | reverse complement strand
AGAAGGAGATCATTGAGAATTGTGATTATGAAACCCTTCGCAAATTTTATCGCGACTGGTACCGGCCTGATCTTATGGCCCTGATTGTTGTGGGAGATATCGATCCTGAAATTGCAGAACAGAAAATAATCGATCATTTTTCACCCATCGAAAATCCTGCAGTCGTAAGGAAAAGAAATGAATATGCTGTGCCTGATCATGAAGGAACACTTGCCTGTGTTGCAACAGATCCGGAAGCTCCCGTGAGCTTATCATACATTATTTACAAATCGGACACAATACCCTTCAGCACCTACGGTGATTATTTGAACAGGCTGAACTATTCTTTTATTGCGGGTATGATCAACAGGCGTCTTGTTGAACTTACCGAAAAAGAGAACCCTCCATTTGTAGGTGCTAATATTCAATACGGTGATTTATGGGCCCGCACAAAAAATGCCATGCAGGGTTATGCCCTTGTTGGTGAAAAAGGAATTGAGAGTGGAATGAAAGCATATCTTGTCGAAAATGAGCGTGTAAGCAGATATGGATTTACGGAAGGGGAGTTTAACCGTTACAAGCTTGATTTGCTGAAGCAATATGAAAATGCTTACAATGAGAGAGACAAAACAGAGTCAAAGAAATGGGCTGATGAATATATGAGACATTACCTGGAAGATGAACCCATTCCGGGCATTGAGTTTGAATACAATTTTGTAAAGGAAAACATGGATAAAATTCAACTTGAGAATATTAATGCTCTGGCTAAATCATTGATTTCTTCCGATAACAGGGTACTTATAGTAAATGCTCCCGAAAAAGAAGGGGTTGAAATTCCTGATGAAAGTACTATCCTGGCCGTAGCAGATGAGATTGTTGGTATGGAAATTCAAGCATACGAAGATAAAATATCAGGAAGTAAACTATTAACAGAATTACCTGAAAAAGGAGAGGTTAGCAGTGAAACAATACTGGAGGACATGGAAGCCACTGAACTTATTCTATCCAATGGAGCGAGAGTGATTTTAAAGGAAACCGATTTTAAAAACGATGAGGTACTGTTTTCAGCCTTCAGCATGGGAGGACATTCCGTATACGGTGATGAGTACCACTTCACTGCTTTGAATGCCGATGGCATTGTTCAGGAGAGTGGCATAGCAGAATATTCGAATACAGATATCCGCAAGATCCTTGCCGGCAAAACAGTTTATGTTGCACCCTCTATTTCATATGAAACGGAAGCAATAAGCGGTCATACGAAGTCATCCGACCTCGAAAGTATGTTTCAGTTGATCCATTTGTATTTTACGGCCCCGAGAGTCGATTCAGGAGCATTTCTCTCATACATCAGCAAAAGAAAAGATCTTTTTGAGAACCTGGCAAAAGATCCTCAAAATTATTTCTTTGACAAGTATTATAGAATTCTGGCACAAAACCATACCAGGGGAGATTATTTGCCAAGTTCGGAAGATTGGGACAAAATTGATTTTCAAAGGGCCATCGAAATATACAGGGACCGTTTTTCCGATCCTGGCAATTTTACTTTTGTACTGGTTGGGGCATTTTCTATTGATACGGTTAAAACACTGCTGGAACAATACATTGCCGGTTTACCCGGAATCGATCGGGAAGAATCTTTTGTTGATCTGGGAATACGTCCTCCCGAAGGCAAACAGGTCCACAATGTATTCAAAGGAAATGACCCTAAAAGTCTGGCCATTATCTATTTTGAGGAAGACAGGAAATGGAACAGGAAAGATGCCTTCATGGTAAAAGAGCTAAGTGAAATACTCGGTTTCAGGTACATTGAAAAATTACGTGAAGAAATGAGTGGTGTTTATACTTCAAGAGTGAATGCAACATTGCATCAAATACCCTATGAGTATTCCTCATTACAAATTACTTTGCCCTGCTCACCTGAAAATGTCGATAGTCTGGTATTGGTTGCTATAGGAGAATTGGATTCGATACAACAAAATGGTGTGAAGGAGAAAGACATCATCAAGGCCAAAGAAACCCGTCGCCGGAATTTGGAAATCAACGTCAAAACAAACAATTTCTGGCTTTCTTCTATAAAAAATGCAATAGTAAACGAAACGGACTTGAACTCTGTCACCAACGAGGAGTATATAGAACAGATCAGCAGTGAAGAAATTCAGAGGGTGGCCAATGAATACTTCCAAGTTGATAAATATTTGCAGGTGGTATTGTACCCCGAGGAATATGAAAATTATCCCGGTGAGGAGAAAAGTGATTAACAATTAATTTATCACTCCTTCTTCAGCGTTTTTCTTTATTTCCTGAAGGGTCTCGAGAGGGCCCATGGTGAGAAATAATTTTATCAGCCAATCCGGGATGTACCCACCCGGATCGTACTTGCCTCTCATTTTGATTTTCGTGCTTTTATCGGTTTGAGGGATAAACAGGTAATACGCCTCAAGCTCTTCTATTCTTATTGCATCAGGCACAAGGGGTTTATATCCTTTTCCTGGTATTGTGTGAATCTCGATGCAGCCGTCGGAATGGTGATTTATTGTAAGTTCCGAAACAACGTCCCTGTTTTGAAATGGCCAGGGTATATCGAAATAAGCATAGTAAGCATACTTTTTGTCCTTTTCTTCCTTCAGCAATTCGATGATAGAGCAACTGTATACCCAATTGATGTAATTATGAAAATCGGTTATAAAGTTATATACTTCGTCAATGGGAGCATGGATAATTGCATCGGCACGATAGGTCCTGTTCTCTTTCCACGATTTGTGTATATATACCTTGATGTCTTTGTCTTTTCTTGTCAGCATCCACTCTTCCTGAGCCTGAACAGAAACAGAATAAGTAAATATAAACATCCAAACAAAAAGTGTTTTCCTCTGTTTTATCATATACCGGATTATAAACAATAGATCATTTCAAGATATGAATAATAATACAAATATGAAATTCAGTAATTATCAACTGTTAAAACCTTTTTATCGCATCAATTATAAGAGCATAGCGGGAATGATAGTTCTTTCCTGCGTAACTTTATTTAATCAATCAACATTAGCTGTACAGACTATGGTAAACCAACAGGAAGAAAAGAAAAATGCAAATGCAACTTTTGGTGCCGGATGCTTCTGGTGTGTAGAAGCAATATTTGAACAGGTAAAGGGAGTAATTGAGGTACAATCGGGTTACAGTGGCGGCCATGTAAAAAATCCTTCATACAAAGAAGTATGTGATGGAACTACCGGACATGCTGAAGTTTGTCAGCTGACGTTTAATCCTGAGGTGATCAGCTACATTGAACTTTTGGAAATATTCTGGCAAACGCATGATCCGACTACCCTGAACCGGCAAGGCAACGATTCAGGCACTCAATACAGATCAGTTATTTTTTATCATGACGAGGTACAAAAAAGAATTGCCGTGGAAATGAAAAAAAGACTGAACAATGAAAAGATCTGGGCCGATCCGATTGTTACGAAAATAATTGCTTTTAAGAAATTCTATGCAGCAGAAGATTACCACGAGAATTATTATAAAAAGAATCCCAATCAACCTTATTGTTCGGTGGTGATCACGCCCAAAGTGAATAAATTTAAAAAAACCTTTCAGGAATACTTAAAAAACGAATAGCTTCGAAAGCAAAGTTT
>CAYQDZ010000252.1:0-3639 GCA_964416375.1 uncultured Bacteroidales bacterium | reverse complement strand
TAAGCAGGGCAAGTGCTGATGTCGGGCTCATAATGACAAGCTACAATCTCAGACGTATAATTAATATTATTGGAATAAATCGACTCCAGGAATACTTCAGAAGTATTGCTTTATTATTTTATCGAATAATTGCATTAATGAAGCTAAATACAGCCGATTTAAGCTTGTCATATTTTTACCCGGAAAACCCCGGGGCAATTTTCAAACTACCCTTAAAACAACTATATTTAACTCGGAAATTAATATAAAACCTTGGTTTTTAGACAAACTGACGTTGTATGCAAGTGTATCAGAGTGACACGAAACTGAATAGCTCGTTTTTTTAGATAGATATAAAATGAAGATTACAAATAAACAGATTGAATGGATTGGTGCTCCGTTGATAGTTAAGTGCAAGTTTGAGGGAATTTATTTTGTTTTTTTTCGCTTCGTAAAGACAAATGAAACTCCACCACACAAAACAACACATTTGCAAACCACTGCATGCCAACCCTGAAATCCAAAGTTTGTAAAAAAGTTGTTTTTTAGCCAACGCACGGAGATAATATCAAAATTTGATTACAGAAATTAAAAGGTAGTAAAGCAAATTTTATTTTTGTATTGAAATTATAACTAAATTACCCTAAGTAAGATAAATTTTGAAAAATAATTAATATAAAATCAAAATGACTAAACACTCAAAAATTTTAATAATAGCGTTATACATTCTATTTGCTTGTTGTTCATGTAATTATCAACCAAATAAAAGTATTGAACGTAAACAATTGTTCGATTTTAACTGGAAATTTTATTTAGGTGATTTTCCAGCTGCTCCCACAGAAGGTTACAACGATAAAGATTGGAAAAGTCTTGATTTACCACACGATTGGAGTATAGAGGGGAAGATAGACAAACAAAATCCGACAGGTAGTGATGGAGGTTATTTTCCCGCAGGTATTGGTTGGTACAGTAAATCTTTTCTGGTTCCTTTTGAATGGAAAGATAAACAGATATCTGTCTATTTCGAAGGAGTTTACACAAATTCGGAAGTATTTATCAATGGAAAATCATTGGGTGTGCGACCTTATGGCTATTCTTCCTTTATCTATGATTTGACACCCTACCTGAAATTCAATCAGGAAAATTTAATTTCGGTACGTGTGGATAATTCAATGCAGAAAAACAGCAGATGGTACAGCGGTTCAGGAATATACAGGCACGTTTGGCTTTTTGTTACAGAACAGGTTCATATTGCCCATTGGGGTGTTGGTATTACAACTCCACAGGTAAATTCTGAAGAGGCAATTGTTGAAATAAAAACTGAAATTGAAAACAATACTGATTCTCCTCAGAATGTAATCCTGTCAACTCAGGTTTCGGACTTGGATGGAGAAAACACGAATGATGCTGAAACTCATATTAAAATAGAACCAAGATCCGAAAAAGAAGTTATTCAGAACATTACTGTAAAAAAACCATTACTGTGGACTCCTGAATCCCCAAACTTATATAATGCTAAAATTGAAGTACTTCAGGATAATCAAATCATTGATAAAACAGAACATAAATTTGGTATTCGCTCAATCGAATTCTATAGCGAAAAAGGATTTCTACTTAACGGAAAATCAGTACTGCTAAATGGTGGTTGTGTACATCACGATAACGGTTGTTTAGGGGCTACCGCATTTGATAGGGCAGAAGAGCGGAAAGTGGAATTGCTAAAATCAGCCGGGTTCAATGCAGTGCGAACGGCTCATAATCCTCCTTCGGAAGCATTTTTGGATGCTTGTGACAGATTAGGACTTTTGGTTATTGATGAATCATTTGATGGGTGGAAAGTAAATAAAACACCTTTTGACTATGCTACCTATTTCGAGGAATGGTCGGTACGAGATATTCAGGATATGGTGTTACGCGACAGAAACCATTCATCTATAATTATGTGGAGCATAGGAAACGAAATAATTGAGCGAAAAACTCCTGAAGCCATTGAAACTGCTAAAATGTTAGCAAATGCAGTACGGTTGATTGATTCTACACGACCTATAACATCAGCAATGACAACATGGGACGCTGAATGGGATATTTTCGATCCTCTTATGGCAGAACATGATGTCTGTGGATATAATTACCAACTACATCGTGCACAATCCGACCACGAAAGAGTTCCTTCAAGAATAATAGTAAATACGGAATCATACCCGAGGAATGCTTTCAAGATTTGGGATATAGTATCAGGAAACAACAATATCATAGGTGATTTTGTCTGGACTGCCATGGATTATTTAGGCGAATCAGGTATTGGCGGATATTATTATCCTAATGAGCAAGCGGACGAACATTGGCAAAGTGATCGTTTTCCCTGGCATGGTGCCTATTGCGGCGATATTGACCTCATAGGATGGAGAAAACCCATATCTCATTACCGAAGTATGTTGTACAATGATAACGAAAAACTTTACATGGCTATTCGTGAACCAAACCCTGAAAACGGAGAAATCAAACTCACCGGGTGGGCAGTTTGGCCAACATGGGAAAGCTGGACATGGCCAGGTCATGAGGGAAAGGATATTCAGGTAGAAGTATATTCCAAATATCCAAAAGTACGGCTTTATTTGAACGATGAGCTTATCGGTGAAAAACAAACAGGAAAAGAAGATGAATTCAAAGCTACATTTACCTTAACTTATTCACCCGGAATATTAAAAGTAGTTGGGCTTGAAAATAATATAGAAAAAGAATCTGTAATTTTAAAAACAGCAAATCCTGTGAAAAAAATAAGTTTAAATGCAGACCGAACAAAAATTCAGGCGAACGGGCAGGACTTATCATATGTTACAGTAGCAATTACCGATGAAGAAGGTACTATTCATCACAATGCTGAAAATCCTCTATCATTTAGTTTAGATGGTCCAGGTATGATTGTCGGCGTAGATAATGCAAATCTGAAGGACACTACTTCTTATGTGAATAAAACCAGAAATGCATGGTATGGTAGAGCGCTTGTAATCATAAAAAGTACTAAGGAAGCCGGAGAAATTTTTCTGAAAGTAAAATCTCCTGATTTGGAAGATGCCATCCTGAGTATTCATACTATTAAGAATTAGAGTCGGTGGGAAAATTGGTGAGAAGCTAAGATTTATCGAGTCTTTTGTTGTTTTGATGCTGGCAGGATCGTAATTCTTTTTAATGGATTCCAGAAAAAAAGTCAAAAGACACCACGTAAGGAAATTACAAAGGCACTCAAACTGAAGGATGAGTATTTTACTAATAAAAATGGAGACAAGTCATGAAGACAATTAAAGAAGCTAAGACATTTGATGAGTTACTTGATATCAAATACGGTAAACTTGGGACTCCAAAGAGAGATGAATTTGAAACAAAAGCAAAAGCATTTGTCCTTGGAGAGATGATTAAAGATGCCAGGAAAGAGGCGCATCTTACACAAGAGGATTTAGCGCGCAAGACAGGAACTAAAAAAAGCTATATCTCCCGAGTAGAAAATGGGAAAATTGATATACAAGTTTCTACCTTATTCAAAATATTTGAAGAGGGACTTGGTAGAAAAATTGGATTGACATTTTTATAAACACCTACGATGCCACAATACTTAAGCATCGTTTTCGGCCTTAGCCGAATATGTGCTTTATGTTGAACTAA
>CAYQDZ010000251.1:0-3640 GCA_964416375.1 uncultured Bacteroidales bacterium | reverse complement strand
CTAAAGATATTTAAAATTGCTATTCTTTTATTTGATATGTAAAATAAGGAAAAAATGAATAAATCATGATGCATTTGAATTCAAACAATAAAACTGTATAAGTAATTGTATATCAATTATATAAATATACAATAGTTGCAAATTAATGTTTCTAGAATTCAATATTTTTTGATATTACGGTAGGATGGATTGAAAAGCAGCTGCAAATCCGGTTAAAATGAATAAAATTATTGCCTGGTATATGAATATCGAATTCGGGTAATTTGTTTAAGATCACAAACCGGGAATACATATAAAGAATATTAATATATTTGCATTATTAAATATGTCTACCTATGATTAGTAATGAATTGAGTGTGGAACAACTGGAAAAAGCAGCTAATATGCTTAAGGCCATTGCCCATCCAATGCGCATAGCTATTCTCAACTTTCTCGAAGACGGGGAAAAACGAAACGTTACTGAAATCTATGAAAAGATTGTAATTGAACAATCAACAACTTCTCATCATCTTGGAATTCTAAAAGATAAAGGAGTTTTGAATTCCACACGCGAAGGGAAAAATACGTATTATTCAATCCGTAATAACAAACTAAGTACATTGATTGATTGCATCAATGCATGTGTTTGCGAATGATCTATTCATAGATTGTTCACTTTGTTGGGTAATTATCCGATCATTGGATGAGAAAATTTGCATGGAATGCTTATTGTTAAAATGTTCCACGTGAAAATGTTTTCCTTACAGTGATATTTAAGTATCAATAGATATTCTCCATGACCGATAAAAAAAAATTGTTTTTACTTGATGCATATGCTTTGATTTTTAGAGCATACTATGCATTCATTAGCCGCCCAATCAGAAATTCAAAAGGATTAAATACTTCGGCAATATACGGATTTATAAATACTCTTGATGAAGTGATCAGAAAAGAAAAGCCCGGTTACATAGCGGTAGCCTTTGATCCTCCCTCGCCAACTTTCAGGCATCAAATGTATGATGCGTATAAAGCTAATCGGGAAGCCACACCACCCGACATAAAACTTTCTGTACCTTATATTAAGAAAATACTCGAGGCTTATCATATCCCTATTCTTGAATACGAAGGCTTTGAAGCTGATGATGTTATAGGTACTGTATCAAAAAGAGCAAAAAAGGAAGGTTTTGAAGTATACATGATGACTCCTGATAAAGATTTTGCCCAATTGGTTGAAAAGGGAATCTATATGTATAAACCCAGGCGTTCTGGCAACGATAATGAAATATTAGGTACAGAAGAAATAAAAAGGATTTTTGAAATTGATCACCCATCTCAGGTTATAGAAATATTGGCACTCTGGGGAGATGCTTCAGATAATATTCCCGGCGCCCCTGGAATAGGTGAAAAGACAGCAAAAAAATTAATAAGCCAGTACGGGAGCGTTGAGAACTTATTAGCCAATACCAATGATTTGAAAGGAAAACAAAAAGAAAATTTAGAAGCATATACTGAACAAATACTTCTTTCAAAAAAACTGGCAACTATTGACATTCATGTGCCTGTTAATATCCATATTGAAGAATTTGTTTTGCATGACCCGGATAAAAATGCATTAAAAAATATATTTAATGAGCTGGAATTCAGAACATTAGCGAATAGAATTTTAGGAAAAACAAATTTTGAAGAAACCGGAGTGCAAACAACCTTATTTGATATTCCTCCAACTGAAAATACGGAATCGGACCAACAATACAAAACATTTAACCAGAATGAAGTAGATTACCAGCTGATTGAGACGGATACTGACATTAAGAAATTAATTATGCAATTGGAGAGCTCCAATTCATTTTGTTTTGATACCGAAACCACCGGATTGGATGTTTTAGATGATGAAATTGTTGGATTGGCTATATGCAATGAAGAATTGAAAGCCTGGTATATTCCCTTTTCAGATGATCAAAAGAAAACACGGAGTATATTGGAAAGGTTTAAAAACATTTTTAACAACAGTACAATTCTAAAAATTGGACATAATCTAAAATTTGATATTCAGATTCTTCACAAATATGGTATACCTGTATCAGGTCCGTTCTTTGATACGATGGTTGCCCATTATATTATACATCCTGAAGCAAGACACAAGCTTGACAAGTTAGCTGAAAATATTCTTGGATATACCATGGTGGGCATTGAGGAATTGATTGGTAAAAAAGGAAAGAATCAATTGAATATGCGTCAGGTTGCTGTTGAAACAGTAAAAGATTATGCCTGCGAAGATGCGGATATTACTTACAGGTTATACAATAAACTTTCTCCTGAAATTAAGGAGAACGGATTTCAAAGTCTCTTTTCTGATATTGAAATGCTACTACTGGATGTACTGATTGACATGGAACTTTCCGGTTTCAATATTGATAAAGAAAATCTGAAAAATTTTGAATTGCAATTGAATGGAGAAATTAAATCGGTTGAAAGTCAAATATATAAACATGCAGATGAACAGTTCAATATAGCTTCTCCAAAACAGTTGGGAATAATTCTTTTTGAAAAGCTGAAAATCAGCTCAAATACAAGGATGACAAAGACCAAACAATACTCAACCAGTGAAGAAGTTTTGCAAAGCTTGCAGAATGCGCATCCGATAATTAATCTTATTCTTGATTATAGGTCACTGACTAAATTACAGTCGACCTATGTAGTCGCTTTGCCAAAATTAATAAACAATAAAACAGGCCGTATTCATACTTCCTTCAACCAGACAATTGCAGCTACGGGCCGATTAAGTTCAGTTAATCCAAACCTGCAAAATATTCCAATACGTGAAGAACGCGGACGGGAAATTCGGAAAGCTTTTATTCCGGCGAATAAGGATTTTCTATTACTTTCTGCTGATTATTCGCAAATTGAACTCAGGCTTATGGCGCACATTAGTGGTGACGAGAACATGATCAATGCTTTTTCTCAGGGAGAAGACATACATCGCACAACAGCGTCTAAAATCTATAAAGTAACCCCTGAAAATGTTACACGTGAGATGCGATCCAATGCGAAAACAGCAAATTTTGGCATAATTTACGGTATTTCAGCTTTTGGTCTTTCTCAACGATTGCGTATACCAAGAACAGAAGCTAAGGAATTAATCGATAGTTATTTTGAAACTTTTCCCGGGGTAAGGGATTACATGGACAAGAGCATTGAAGAGGCAAAGTTGAAAGGATATGTTTCTACATTGTATCATAGGAAACGATATCTTCCGGATATTCATTCACCAAATTCGGTAGTCAGAGGTATTGCTGAAAGAAATGCCATTAACTCTCCAATACAAGGTACTGCTGCCGATATAATAAAAATCGCGATGATTCATATTCATGAAAAGCTTCATAAGAAATACAAAACAAAAATGATATTACAGGTTCACGATGAACTGATATTTGACGTGTATAAACCAGAGCTTGAAGAAATTCAAAACATGGTGAAAAATGAAATGGAGAATGCAGCTGATCTGAGTATTTCACTGGAAGTAGATATGGGGTATGGGAACAATTGGCTGGAGGCTCACTAAGGGAACCAACTAATCGGTTCTGTGTATTCCTTCAATGTATTTTTGTCTGATCTCTTCCAATCTATCTATTGCAACATTCTGGGTATAAATTCTAACTAG
>CAYQDZ010000250.1:0-3684 GCA_964416375.1 uncultured Bacteroidales bacterium | reverse complement strand
TGAAAGACCTTGATAAATTTTTCATCCGGTACAACAGACGGATCATTGTTGTTAACCCTGGTTATGATGGATTGTGGTTCATAGGTGGAAAGGGAGAGATCAAAATCGTGCAGTACGGTTTCAATTTCTTCTTGCAGGTCTTTGTTTATCTTATACTGGTACGTAATGTTGTAGGTTGTACCCTGGATCTCACCTCCTGTTTTTTTGTATTCCAGTTCAGGTGCATCATAGATCCATACTGCAATGACAACGGCAACGATAATAATGGTTGGTGCAATAAATCGTTTGTTCATAGTATTTCGAATTGAATGGTAAGCGTTCATAAAATCTTTGTGCAACTTTGTGGTATATCTTCAAATAGCTGTTACACAGAGACGCACAGAGCAGACACAGAGTTTCACAAAGAGTTAATTTTTATTCAATATCTGTTTTTTGACTTTTTGGACAGCCTCCATGCAAGTTATGAAGTTTTCTTTATCCCCCAAAATCATCAAAGTCGATCATCTCTTCCGGTACGCCCAAATCATACAGGGTTTTCTGAACCGCATTGTTCATCATGGGCGGCCCGCACATATAGTATTCAATTTCTTCGGGTTCTTCATGATCCTTTAAATAATTGTCATACAACACCTGGTGAATAAATCCTACATAGCCATTCCATTTATCTTCAGGCAAGGGTTCTGAAAGCGCTATATTGAAAGTGAAATTGGGGAAATTTTTCTCAATGTCTCTGAACTCCTCCTCGTAAAATATTTCTCTTTTCGAACGTGCTCCATACCAGTACGATACTTTTCTCCCTGTTTTGAGGGTATGGAACAAATGGAACAAATGCGACCTGAGGGGAGCCATTCCTGCACCTCCTCCAACATACAACATCTCCCTTTCGGTTTCTTTGATAAAGAATTCTCCATAGGGTCCTGAAATGGTCACTTTATCGCCCGGTTTCCTGGAAAAAATATAGGATGAACAAATCCCCGGAGGCACATTGGCAAATGCTCCTCTTGCCCTGTCCCAGGGCGGAGTGGCAATTCGTATGTTCAGCATAATAATATTCCCTTCGGCAGGATGATTGGCCATAGAATACGCGCGAAATGCTTCCTCGGTATTTTTCATCTTCAGATCCCACATCTTAAACTTTTTCCATTCATTGCGAAATTCTTTTTCAACATCAATAGTCCGAAAGCTCATTTCGTATTTTGGAACATCGATCTGGATATACCCTCCCGATTTGAAATTCAGGTGTTCGCCTTCCGGCAGTTTCACTACAAACTCTTTTATAAAGGTTGCCACATTAGCATTTGAAATCACTTCACATTCCCATTTCTTAATGCCCATGACCTCGGCAGGCACCTCAATCTTCATGTCCTGACGAACTTTTACCTGGCAGCCCAGGCGCCAGTCTGCCATCTGTTCTTTTCGTGTAAAAAAGCCCGTTTCAGTGGGTAAAATAGAGCCTCCTCCATCATGGATCTGACATTTACACAATCCGCAGGTTCCTCCACCTCCACATGCCGAAGGAAGAAATATTCCGGAGCTTGATAAGGAGGAAAGTAAGGTACTGCCAGGATTAACAACCAATACTTTTTCGCCCTCATTAATGTTGAGTGTAACTTCTCCCTGTGGTGTTAATTTTTTTCTCGCATACAATAAGACCACCACCAACAAAAGAATAACAAACAGGAATACCCCAATACTGATTAAAATGATCCCGAATTGACTTGTCAATAATATCATCTCTCAACAAAAATTTCCATTATAGTTTAATCCCCATAAAGCTCATAAAAGCAATTCCCATCAGACCTGTAATGATAAATGTTATTCCGAGTCCTCTTAATGGTGCAGGAATATTTGAATATCTTATTTTTTCACGAATTGCAGCGATTCCCACTATGGCAAGCAACCACCCCACGCCCGATCCTAATCCGAAAGAAGTAGCTTCTAAAATTGAATTGTATTCACGTTCCTGCATAAATAACGAACCTCCTAATATGGCACAATTAACCGCAATTAAGGGAAGGAAAATACCCAGGGAAGTATACAGGGCAGGAGAAAATTTTTCAATGACCATTTCTACCAGCTGAACCATGGAGGCAATAACAGCAATGAACATGATAAAGGTGAGAAAACTTAAATCTACGTCAGCCAGTTGCGGACTTAACCACAAAAGAGCACCTTCCCTTAAAAGATAATTTTCTATCATGTAATTTACCGGAACCGTGATACCGAGAACAAATATTACGGCAATCCCAAGCCCCACAGATGTTTTTACTGTTTTTGATACGGCCAGGTATGAACACATACCCAGGAAGTATGCAAAAATCATATTGTCAATAAAAACCGACTTAACGAATATGTTAATTAAGTTTTCCATAGCGCCCTAATGTGTTTCAATCAATTCCTTATTCCTGCTACGCTGCACCCAAATAATAATTCCCACGGTAATGAGAGCCATGGGTGGTAAAATCATTAATCCGTTATTCACATACCCTGTTTCATACAATCCGATTTTCTCCAACACGGGATAAGCATAAATTGTTCCTGAACCCAACAATTCACGGAAAAAAGCAACAATGATCAGAATCATACCATAGCCTGCACCATTGCCAAGACCATCAAGAAACGACGGCCAGGGCTTATTTCCAAGGGCAAAAGCCTCAAGGCGCCCCATAATGATGCAATTGGTAATTATAAGACCAACAAATACCGAAAGCTGTTTGCTGACATCGTAGGCATAGGCTTTGAGAATCTGGTCCACAAGAATAACCATAGTAGCAATTACTATTAACTGAACAATAATGCGAATGCGTGGAGGAATATAATTTCTTAGTAATGATATGACAACATTTGATAAAGCAGTGACAGCAATCACAGAAATTGCCATGACGATAGAAGGCTTAAGTTTCACCGTGATTGCCAGGGCTGAACAAATACCCAACACCTGAACGGTAATAGGATTATTTGTTCCCAAAGGCTCCTTCAGCAGCTTTAAATTTTTCGATGAAAATAATGGTTCCCTGTCACTCATAATTTTCGTTTCTTTGAGTTTCAAAAAATGTCTGGTAGCTCACCAGACAATCGTATAACATACTCTCAAGGCCTTTGCTTGTTATTGTACCTCCTGAAATAGCATCAACAGCATACGGATCCTGATCATCGGCACCGCCCTTTGCTACCTCAATGGATTCGAATTGGCCCTCTCTGAATATTTTCTTACCCTGAAAATTCTCCTGAAACCAGGACTGGTTGATTTCTGCTCCCAGACCAGGTGTTTCCGATTTATGATCAAAAACAGCTCCATAGACCGTATTTAAATCATTCTCAAAAGATACATATCCCCAAATAGGGCCCCACAATCCTTTGCCTCTGAGCGGAACAATGAAATACGTATTACCCTCTTTCTCACATACAAAAACAGGAAGTAGTCTTTGGGAATTAACTTCATCTATCTGTTTGCTGATTGAGCTTTTATCCACTGCCTTAATATGAATAAATCCTGATATGTAATTCTTAAAAGGACTTACCCTTCTCTCCTGGATCTGGCCCTGGTATTTTTTTATCTTTTCGATCTTGACCACTTCCTTTTTTAAATCCACATCAAAGGCCGGTATTTTCTCCAGTTTTTCTCCTTTTGTATTGATTACATAGCTGCTTATTATGTACTTGTTAAACAGCTCTTCTGCATTC
>CAYQDZ010000249.1:0-3732 GCA_964416375.1 uncultured Bacteroidales bacterium | reverse complement strand
TGTAATTTATTAAAAAAATCAAAATTTACGAGTTTTCGCAGCAGGCACTAATTAAAAGTATCGTTGGGAAGGGTTCGTTGAGAATAGGTTAAATCCTGTCATTTTCTCAGTGACACTAGTATCTTTCATTGTAGTCGATAATGGCAAGAATGAATCTATTTTTGGAACTATTCTGTGAAAATGAAGGCTTTTTTAATTTTTTATTTATATTTGTTTCCCTGTGTAAGTTGGATGGATTTCCTATCTATAGAATGAGAACAGACAATAAATTTTCATATAGACATTAATGGTAAGATGAGAAAGAATGAGACATTAGAAGAAATGGTAGCCAGACGAAATAAGCGTCTGAAGAGTCTATTTTCACTAAACGGAGTAAATATTCGACTGGTTGGAGATGAACAAAAACCGGCCGTAATAATGGATGAGTCAGTAGTGTTATCATGCTATGTAAAGAATTTTGATCTTCATTTCACGAAAGAACCTTTCAGTGATGATATTATCAAAACAGTAAAGCTAAAACATGAGCCTGAAATAACACGTTTGGAACTTCAGGAGGTTATTGAATTGTGTAAACACAGACCTGTATATCGGGTAATGCTGAAAAGTACCGAACTGTATCTTGTTGGTTATAACTATCTGAATTCAGAAGATTCGGTTGGCCGGTACCCAGTGTTTGCAAAACACAAACCTAAAGTATATTTCGACAGGACATATGCTGAAAAAGTCGCAACAAATCTTTCTGAAGATGGTTATGAAATAGATATTGTTTAGACAGTATCGTACTTGATGTAGTCTTTGTAGTTTAGAAAAAAATCTTCAAGGGCAGACATTTTTTCATAAAAGAAATCGTTTACTTTTTTCCAGGATTCTCTTTTGTATATGTTTACATCTGCTATCTGTGTATAGATTCTGGAAACCGATTTTTCTTCTGAAAGCTTATATTCAATATTCCACTGAAATTTATAAGGTATATCTTCCTCTATCTTCTTTTTCAGAGATTCCAGTTTGTTCCATAATGCGAAACGTTTGTCGAGATTTCGTGTATCGATTTCCATCGCTACCAGAGCAATCTCTTCATCAAAATGAAATTTCAATTTCAATTGTTTAATGCCTGTGTCACTCATCATCCATTTGCCTTTTTTGCCCTTTTTTAGTCTTTTTCTTCCTGACCAGGATTTGAATTTATCCCAAAATTCTTTCCTGACTTTTTTGGCTTCTTCTATACTGTACATAGCCTAAAATTTAGAGGTTAAAGATCAGGATTCTTTCGTAAAATTTTTTTCTCGAAAAGCATACTTTTTTTCTTACGTCTTTTTGCAAGGGATGCAAAGGTTGGTTTTGTAGGTTTTCTAATTCTTGATGGTTTCAGAGCTTCCCGAACCAAAAAATAAAATTTTCTGATCGCTTCTTCTTTATTTCTTATTTGAGACCGCTCTGTTTGAGAACTTAATATCAAATCGCCACTGCTGGTAATGTAGGATTTAAGCTTTTGGTTCAGGATGGATTTTTCCTGTTCGGTTAGGAGTTGAGAATTCATGAGTTCAAAACGAAGTTCAACCCGGGTGTTCACTTTATTTACATGTTGGCCACCGGGACCACTGCTCAGGGAAAATGCAAAAGAAAACTCTTTGCTAAAATCTCTGTTTTGTATAGTCTCCATGGTCATTCAGATCAAGTTCGTTTTCAATGGATTGCAAGCTATATGTTTTGAATTCATAGCATTTACAGTATAAAAAAGAAGGCAACACCAACAACGCTTATTATAGCACCTATTGTTTCAAAAATAGTAACTTTCTGATGGTAAAGAATGATAGCGGGAACAATGATCAGAACAGGAACGATGGCCATAATTGTTGAGGCAATGCCGGTTTGTGTATGAGTAACTGCCAGCAAAGAAAACGAAACCCCCAGAAAAGGCCCGAAAAATGATCCGGTTGCTATTCCCACCATTGCTTTAAAATGAAACAAAGCCTTATACACCTGCTTCCATCTTTTCAAATACGTAATAAGAATACAAAATCCGGCGATACCGGCAACAATCCTGATCTGCGTAGAGGCAAATGCATTGTAAGTACCCATTCCCAATTTGCTTAAAACCAATCCCAATGCTTGTCCTACAGCACCACCAAAAGCGAATAATATTCCTCTGACAGGAAGTTTCAATGTAAACCCCGACTTGTTATTTTTCCTGCTAAGAATTGCCATAGCAATTCCTCCCAGGGTTAGAATCATACCCAGGTAACTTAAATAACCGATTCTTTCATGTAGTATGATAAAGCCAAATAATGCAGCCAAAGGAGGCACCAAAGCCATGATAAGCATGGCGAAACGAGAACCAATAATGGTATACGATTTGAATAAAAAGAGGTCTCCAAGAACAAATCCCACGATTCCGGATAAGCTAAGCCACAACCAATTGTATGAACTTGCATCGGAAGGAAAAAATTTACCCCGAAGAATGAATGCAAAAATACTTAGGAACAAGAATCCCAAAAGCAGCCGTATGATATTTACTGCAAGTGAACCCACTTTAAGACTTGCCGACTCAAAAGCAAGGGCTGTAGCTGTCCAGAAAACTGCTGTGCAGAGTGCATAAAGTTCACCAATATGGTTTTGAAAGAATGTCATAGAAATACTTCTGTTTTCATGATTTCAGTAAGATCATTTCATCAAGCTAAAAGTAATACAATCTGGAAGAAAAATGAGAAGAGATAAGACCATACAGTAAAATAAATTTCTTAATTTTCAGATGAGGTGAGATATGCAATGATATATATCAACTCATCAGACCGGAAAATAATTCAAAATACATTGCCCTAAGAATAAATGCAATGATTGAATACAAGAAAATGCATGGATTGAATTGTATAGCTGATTCTTTTCAAGGAACATCACATGTTGAAAACCAGGATGGATTCCTGGTTGTGGATGAACAGGACTATATGCTCCTTTTTGTTTTTGATGGTGTAAGTTTGTCCTTACATCCCAGGAAAGGAGTGGAGATCGCAATGCAATACATATCCAATAACCATATGCATTTTTACGAAAATACTACTTATGATCTGACAGGACTCATGTATGGTGTACAGGAAAGCATTATGCAAAGTACCTGGGAGAATGCGCTCACTACGTATTGCGCTGTTTGCATTGTGCATAAGGACAGTAAATTCTTGATCATATCAAACCTTGGGGATTCCAGGATTTATATCATAGAACAGGATGAAATCATTTCCGTAAGCACTGATGATACCATGTATCCGGGCAGTAACATTTTAACCAAATGCCTTGGCATAAAAGATCTTGCCAGGACAGATTTCCGTGAAGAGAAAATCCAGTGGTACAATCAAAAAATTCTTCTTTGCTCGGATGGATTTTATAGTCTGTTATTGAAACATAAATCTGAATTTAATCAGATATTTAATATGCATAAAATCAAACATATAAAAAAGTTATTTAAAGAAATAATTGAAGGGAATAATTTTGACGATTCCAGCTATGTATATGCTATTAGTAATGAAGAAGATAAAAGGGAAAAGATAAAAGTGAAAAGATAAAAGGGGAAAGTGAAAAGTGAAAAGACAAAAGGGAAAAGTGAAAAGTGAAAAGACAAAAGGGAAAAGTGAAAAGTGAAAAGACAAAAGTTGAACAACGAAAGTCTATGGTAAAAAGGTCAACATTATTTAGTCGCTCCTTAATATCAAATTAATTTGTTGATTACTAAATCGGTATAGT
>CAYQDZ010000248.1:0-3733 GCA_964416375.1 uncultured Bacteroidales bacterium | reverse complement strand
AACATAATCCACATTTTTGCTGATGACCTGGGTAAGACAAATAATGATCCAAATACATCCGTCTACCGGAAAAACCTGGAAAGAGTTCAACAAAAATAAAACAGAAATTACGAAGTATTAAAGCGTAATTGCAATTTTCATCCGGTTTCTCCGTCTCAGAAAAATACGGCAACCGGCCATCACAATAACAACGAAAAAGGGTAAAACATACCCTGAAACAGGTTGTCTAAAAAGTCCTGCACCCACCACTCACCCCTCTAACTCCCCTAAAGGGGAGAACGCCAGCACTCTGCATGCGAAGGATTTCCCCTTTAGGGGATCAAAGGGTGAGCGGAAGAAAATAACTAAAAATGAACTTTTTGGACAGCCTCTTTTTTTTTATTCCACCTGTAATCGTTTTATCTAAACATATCCGCTTATAATCTGTTTCAATGAATATACAATTCCTAAGGGAATGAATAATTTTAAAAAAGAGCATTTTTCCCCATGTTAAAAAAATACAGATCAGAAGTCTCCATCCTACGCAGAAAGGCAGAAGAGTTGTTTAAAAAGAAACCGCCAAAAGCAGTTTCTCAGCTTACTGAAGCCAAAACATTGAAACTCATTCACGAACTTGAGGTGCACCAGATAGAGCTGGAAATGCAGAACGATGAACTCATACTGGCAAAAGAGCAGGCTGAAGCTGTCAGCGACAAATACATTGAATTGTACGATTTTGCACCATCGGGGTATTTTACACTTTCCAAAGAAAGTGAAATCATTGAGATAAACTTCAGCGGGGCAAATATGCTGGGTAAAGAGCGATCGCGGTTAAAGAACAGCCTGTTTGGCTTTTTTGTTTCCGACGATTCAAAACCAATATTCAGTCTCTTTCTCGGGAAAGTATTTAAGAGCAAAGCTAAGGAATCTTGTAAGGTGACCCTGTATACAAAGGACAAGGTGCCAGTTTATGTCCATCTTACCGGCATCGTTACTGACAATGAAAAACAATGCCTTGTAACTGCAATGGATATCTCCGAGCGGAAGCGGACGCAGGAGTTATTGCAGGAGAGTAAATCCAAGTATCAGGCAATATTTGAATCGACCGGTACTGCAACAATGATTGTTGAAGATGATACTACCATCCATATGGCCAATAAGGAGTGTTATTCCGTTACCGGATATACTCCTGCCGAACTGATCGGACAAAAATGGATTCAATACCTTGCTCCTGAGAGTTTACCCTTAATGAGGAAGAACCAACAACTTAGACTTTATAATCCTGATTTGGCTCCAAAAAAATACCAGGTAAAACTTGTCAATAAAAAGGGAGAAATACGGGATGCCGTACTGAATTTAGGTCCAATACCTGGCACCAGTCAAGTTATTGTTTCTATGTTAGATATCACAGAACAAAAGCAGGCTGAGATGGCACTAAAGGAAAGCGAAACCCATTTCAGAACCATGGTGGAAACATTGCCCGTGGCCATATATATGTCAGAAGGAGTAGAACAAAAAGCCAAATACATGAATTCCTTGTTCAATAAATTGTTTGGGTATTCCCTCGATGATATTCCAACCGTAGAGCAATGGTGGCCATTGGCTTATCCCGATGAAACATACCGCAAACAAATCTCGGAGGAATGGAACAAAAAGGTTAAGCAAGCGATTGAAAATCAATTGCCTATCGACCCCATGGAAACAGTGGTTACCTGCAAGGATGGTTCGAAGAAAAATATCATGTGGCAATACATTACCATGGAGGAAATGAATTATGCTTGCGGACTTGATCTGACCAAAAGAAAGCAGGCAGAGAAGTTGCTAAAAGAAAGTGCAGAGCTTTTCTCGAAAATATTCATGAACAGCCCGATTGCTATTTCTCTTGCAAGGTCAATCGATGGTAAATACACTCAAGTAAATGATGTCTGGTGCAAATTATTGGGTTTTTCAAGAGAAGACGCTCTTGGAAAGAATGCGGAGGAATTAAAAATTGTTAGCAGTGAAGACAGAAACAAGATTCGTGAAGAATTTTTTAGAAAAGGAAAATTACATCTTCATGATTCTGAGGCTACAGTAAAAAGTGGTGAGAAGAAAAACATTTTATCCTCTGTTGAATTCATTACGATTCATGATGCACAATATATACTGAGTATGTACATTGATATAACAGAGCGTAAGCAGGCAGAGGAAGAAATCAAAAACCTGGCGAGATTCCCATTCGAAAACACCAACCCAATTTTACGTATTGACTCTGATGGCGTTATTCAGTATGCCAATCCGGCCAGTGCACCCATACTTGCAATGTGGGAACGGCAAGCTGGCCAGACGGTACCGGACGACTGGAAAGAACAAGTTGCCCTGGCCCTCAGCAACAGTTCGAACCTGGAAATAGAAGTCAGATGCAACAACAGAGACTTTTCGTTTAATCTGGCTCCGATAGCCGAGGAAAATTATGTCAATGTATATGGACGCGACATCACCGAAAGCAAACAGGCAGAGATAGAAATAAAAAGAAAAAACGAACAACTGGTAATACTCAATGCCGAAAAAGACAAATTCTTTTCCATCATTGCCCACGACCTGCGCGGCCCAATCAGTACTTTTTTGGGACTTACGCACGTCATGGCAGAAGAATATCCGGTGTTAACACCAGACAAGATTCAAAAGTATGCGGTAAATTTAAGAGACTTGGCCACAAGCCTTTTCAGCCTTCTCGAAAACCTGCTGCAATGGGCAGGAATGCAACAAGGATTAATTTCCTTTCATCCGGAGGTAGTTCCCTTGATTCCCATAGTAAAAGAAAGTATAGCAATAGTTATGGAATCCGCCAATAAAAAGGAAATTGAAATAGCTTACGATATTCCGGAAAACTTAAAGGTTATTGCTGACATCAACATACTTCAAACGGTTATCCGGAATCTCGTTTCAAACGCTGTGAAATTTTCGCCAAGAGGAGGAAAAATACACCTTTCGGCTGCAACCACAGGTGACAATAGCCTTGAAATATCAATCAAGGATACGGGCATAGGAATGAGTCGTGCACTAGTTAAAAATTTATTCCGGCTCGATACTCAGGAAAACAGAAAAGGTACCGAAGGCGAACCCAGCACAGGACTTGGCTTATTGCTGTGTAAAGAATTAGTAGAAAAACACGGAGGGAAGATTTGGGTTGAAAGCAAAAAAGGAAAAGGCAGCAATTTCAAATTTACACTGGCTAACAAAGCTAAGAGTCGAATAACTCACCTGAAGCAATAAAGCTATCTGCCCTATTCATCCTATGACCTGCACTTTTCATCCGGTTTCACCGTCTAAGGCAAATAAGGAAACCGGCAATGTCTACGACAGCAGACAAGAAAAAATACTTACCCTAAGACAGGAGCCCCCAGGCTCTTTTTTTTGCTCTCCTTCTAATGATTTTGACCCGTTAACAACATTTTATAGACGCGTGGGGATTATTTTTTACCTTGAGATGTAAGAAGGTAATTTAATCTATTCATTGCACGCAATGACAGACTGAAAATATATGTACTGGTTAATGCTTATTGTAAGAAATACAAATGGAAAAATTATGATTTGGTTCACTTTAAGTATTTAGCTTTTCTACATTGACATTTTATCAAATAATAACCCGTATAAATTAAGAACAATGAAAATGATGAATATTTTTAAAACCCTATCTATTTTGGGTGTGGCTATGACGTTTGTTTTAAATTCTTGTGAAAGTACCTCTGATGAAGAGGGTGATGGTAATCCA
>CAYQDZ010000247.1:0-3736 GCA_964416375.1 uncultured Bacteroidales bacterium | reverse complement strand
CCCGGAATGTTGTAACTTGCAGTATACTAAAACAATCCAACCATGGTCGAGAACAAAAATTCCGTTCCTGAAAGCAAATTGCCCGAAGTAATTTCTTACCTTACCTTAAGAAAAGCAGTGGGTATAATAGGGGTATCATTGCCCATCATTCTGTTCACCGGTTCCCTGTTATTGTCTAATTGTTACCACATCCAGGGATCAATTAGCAAGTATTACCATACCGTTATGCAAAATGTATTTGTCGGAGCCCTCTGTGCCGTGGCTTTGTTCCTTTGGGCCTATAAAGGCTACAAAAGGAAAGCAGATGATAAGAAAAAATACATGGGAGATAACCTGGCAGGCAATTTCGCTGCCGTGTTTGCCCTGGGAGTGGCTTTTTTCCCTACTTACATAGGTCCGCAAGATCTAACACCATGCATTAGCGCGGTATATTTAAGAAAGGCAATCGGCTATTTTCATTTGGCCTGGTCGCTTCTGTTTTTCCTAAGCCTTGCCTATTTCTCCATCGTTTTATTTACAAAAGGAAAGAAAAAGAGAAATAACCGTTTATACAAAGTGTGCGGCTATATCATACTGGTGTGCCTCTTTTTTATTGTTGTGCATTGTTTGTTTCTGAAGAATTCCTATCCACAGCTTGAGGAACTGAAACCCATATTCTAGCTGGAAACTTTTTCTTTATGGGCTTTTGGTGTCTCGTGGTTAACAAAAGGGGAAGTTTCGCTGAGGAGCAAAGCGGCAAAGTAAGTAAATTATCTCAAGTGTCATTCTCAGCTGACGGTGTCACATTGAGCGTAGTCGAAATGTGTTGATTCCCGAAACTGTACATCCTTCGACTTCGCTCAGGATGACTGCAAGAAACCGAAGTCCGGATTTAGAAGCATTTAACCTGACTGTCGAGGATGCTATATTCAAATAAAACACCCTGAAAGGGTGAAATGTCAATAGCTCCGGGCAACGCCGGGGTTTAGATACAACAGGAAAAAACATTTCGACTACAAATTCTTTTTGCACTCCAACCATTCTTCGAAATGTGGACCGCTAACATTCGAAAAGAGCACAAAATAGGTTCCCTGCAAGTCTTCAGGCTGGCCAGAGATCGTCCTTCAGACTTTGGTCGCCACTCATTCATGCGTAAAGACAATTCAATATCTCAGTGCCCATAGTCATGCAAAAATGAAAAAAAAGAAACCCAAAAAAGGATATTGCTATTCCGGAAAACTAAAATGATTCATACATTTATCTATAATTTTTTATTGTGTTATAAAAGAAATGTCACTTCATTCGCCGCTATTTATTGCCCATAGAGGAGAGTCCTGTGAAGCTCCCGAAAATATGCTTTCAGCAATAAACCTGGCATGGGAAAAAGGCGCTCATGCAGTGGAAATCGATATTCAGCTTACCCTCGACAATGAAATTGTAGTCTATCAAGATAAAAATACTTTACGTACTGCCGGAATAAAAAAAGTCATTAAAAATACCACCCTCAGCGAATTGCGAAAACTGAATGCAGGATCATTTAAGGGAAAAAGATTCAGCAAAGAAAAAATTCCTATACTGAAGGAGGTATTGCAAACTGTGCCTCAAGGTGCAAAATTGGTGATTGAGATAAAAAGTGACCGGCAGATCATTCCAAAATTAAAAGAAGAGCTAGCTGCTTCAGGTCTGCAAAATTCACAAATTGAAATCATAACTTTCAACCTTCATAAACTTTCTGAAACAAAAGTACAGATGCCACAGTATACTATGTTATGGCTTCTTGATCTTGATTATTTCTGGCCTGCATGGCTAACCAGGTTAAATATACCAAAGACCATTGCAAAAGTGAAAGCATACAATCTGGATGGTATTGATGTATGAAGCGGAAACTTAATATCACGAAACTTTGTTTCTGCGTTTAAGAATGCCGGACTTTATGTCTATGCATGGACAGTGAATTACCCGGCAACAGCTGTAAGCTTATTTGATTATGGAATTGATGGTATAACTACCGACCGGGCAGCATGGACGAAAAAGCAGATAAAACATATGTAAAGCTTAACATTTTCATGTAAACAGATATGGCAAATGTAATCATTGGCATTCATGGATTAGGGAATAAACCCCCAAAAAACACCCTGGAAATGTGGTGGGAATCAGCCATGCTGGAAGGATTAAAAAATAGTGGCAGAAGAAGAACTGTATTCCCAAAATTTGAGATGGTATATTGGGCCGATATACTCTATGATCACCCGCTGAATGAGAAAGAAAAAGATCCGAAAAATCACTGGTATCTTGAAGAAAAGTATATTAAATCGCGGGAAATATTTGACCGGGTGAATCATACAAGAAGAAGGAAAATAATTGAATTCCTTGGCAAACAACTGAATAAATTACTCCTTAGTGAAGATTTTACGTTAAACTATGCTTATATCACCGACGCCATTGTAAAAAAGTATTTTAAGGACCTTGAAATATATTATAAAGAGGTTTGTACAACTGAAAATACATCCCTAGGCAAAGTTAAGGATGTTATCAGGCAAAGACTGGTTGATACTCTTGAAAAGTACAAGCGGGATAACATCATGCTCATTGGTCATTCCATGGGTTCTATCATTGCTTTTGATGTGCTGACATTTCTTTCTCCACATATATCCGTAGATAATTTTATTTCACTCGGATCGCCGCTTGGATTGCCTGTTGTTGTTAGCAAAATTGCTGCAGAACAAAAACAAAGGCTTAATGGTGAAAACCATATGGTTACACCCCCGGGCATATTCGGTCATTGGTATAATTTTTCCGACATTCTTGATAAGGTGGCATTTAACTTCAGACTGTCCGATGATTATGACAGAAATAAAAATGGTGTGGCCCCCATTGATTTTGATGTGGTAAACAATTACGAGATTCAGGATTCCAGGAATCCGCATAAATCATTCGGTTACCTGAGAACTTCTGAATTTGCAATTGTTCTGGACGATTTCATCAGACAGGAGAAATTGAGAGTCGGACAAAAAATATCGCGTAAAGCACAATCCGTAATAGACACTCTTCTGATGCAGATAAGAAGGCAAAGAGAGCGAATTTCGGATAGAGAAAGAAAGGCAGGATAAACTAAGCATTCCTTTCATGAACAGAAGTCAAATCATAGCCGATATAAAAAATACAAAATCGTGGGACATGGCCATCATAGGCGGAGGTGCTACGTGTGTCGGAACAGCCATAGAAGCTGCTTCCAGGGGATACAAAGTGGTCCTGATCGAGCAGGCAAATTTTGGCAAGGGCACTTCCAGTCGCAGCACAAAGCTTGCTCATGGAGGCGTCAGGTATTTGCAGCAGGGTAATATTTCACTTGTTCTGGAAGCCCTGAAAGAAAGAGGCATCATGCGCAGAAATGCTCCTCATCTTGTACATGACCTGCCGTTTGTCGTTCCAATATACGATTGGTGGGAAGGTCCGTTCTATGGCATCAGACTGAAACTGTATGATATGCTTGCCGGGAAAGAAGGATTTGGCGCCTCAAAACTTCTCTCGAATGAAGAAACAATGGAATATTTACAAAAGGGTTCATAATGGCAAAAAATGCCATGAAAACTGTTAACGAATAGCTCCAGATATTTTCCATCTTATTTTATTCATTTGTTTCATAAAAGCGAAGCCTGTTTTTAAGCGAAATTATTTCGTCCTGAAGCGATTCTATTTTATTTAATTCTACTTTAACAGGTTAGAATTGTTAATAAAACCCTTGAAAACACGAGGT
>CAYQDZ010000246.1:0-3800 GCA_964416375.1 uncultured Bacteroidales bacterium | reverse complement strand
CCCAAAAACATATCCAGAGGACTGTAAGATAAAGCATCCAGTTTATCTGATGCAGCAAAAGCCATTACTGTTTCACCTGAAAATCCATCCAGTATTCCTGTTCCTTCTTTCAATCCGGCTATCCATACTTTATCCCCTGACATTTCGGATGGATAGGCAAAAAATAAAAATGCCCTGGCAGTAAGAGCAGGATTAAGAATATTCATTCCTGCACCTCCGAACACTTCAACACCAATGATCACCGCAAAAGCAGTAGCTACAGCCACCATCCACAAAGGAACATCAACCGGCATAATCAATGGAATAAGCATTCCGGTAACAAAGAATCCTTCCGGCACTGCATGATTACGTATCTGGGCAAAAATAATCTCAATGCTTAAACCTGTGGCATACGATACAAGGATAATGGGCAATACTTTTAGAAATCCGAAACCCAGAAGCTGCCAAAAACTCTTTGCAGCAACCTCACCGAGTGCCAGAAAATGAAAATACCCCACATTCCACATGCCAAATAACAGTGCCGGCACCATGGCCATGACAACAATGATCATGGTACGCTTCATATCAATCGCATCCCGGATATGAGATCCTGACTGAGTAACATGGTCGGGCACGTACAATAAGGTTTCAAAGGCCTCAAACACTGAATGCAGCTTTTCAAACTTACCGCCCTTCTCAAAGTTAGGTTTTATACGATCTATTATATTTCTGAGCCCTTTCATTCACTAAGCTTTATCAATTCACGAACAAGAGAATATTAACTCATCTCTTTTATCATTAAATCAAGTCCATTTCTGACAATTTCCTGTATTTCTGTCTTCGAAGTATCTACAAATTCGCACAATGCAAAATCTTCATCCACAATCTCATATATACCCAGTTTTTCCATCAGATCAATATCTTCCACTACAATGGCCTTCAGCAATTGCATGGGTAAAATATCCATGGGGAAAACCTTCTCAAAGCTGCCTGTGATCATCAAAGCACGGTTTCCTCCTTTGAGGTTTGAGTCAATCCTGTATTTTTTCCTCGGAAATAGCCATGACCAAAATGAGCGTGATAAACTAAATTTGTTAAAACCAGGTGATAACCAGCCTAAAAATTCGTGTTGATCTCCTTCCGGAATAAGGGTAATTTGTGAATCATAATATCCGAGAAATCCGTTTTTTGTAACTCTTGTACCGGTCAACACATTTCCACTAATGTAACGAATCTGTCCTTTATCGAGGATATTGTTTTCTGTAATGGACCGGATGCATGAACCTGCTAATGTCTTAAAGTATTTTGGTTTTAACACTTCCGATCCTGCAAGTGCAACAATCCGTGAAGCATCATAATGCCCGGTAAGAAACAACCGGCCTATGGCAATCACATCCTGGGGAGAAATTGTCCAAACCAGTTCTCCCTTGTTTACCGGATCAATATAGTGGATCTGAGTACCCACATTGCCTGCCGGATGAGGCCCTTTGAATTTGTTTATCTGAATACCCTGTGCCCGGGTAAAAACCAGTGAAGGTGGGTATTCACTGTCAACATTGACATGGACTTTCCCTTCGGTCAGCTTGCTGAGCGCATCAATTCCAACCTGGAACTCTTTTCCCATCCCTTTTACAACAAAATCATAGTCGGGAGCAAGAGGTGCAGTGTCGAATGCAGAAATAAATATTGATTTTGGAGTTTTCTCAGGGTTTGCAATGATATGGTAAGGCCGTTGTCGTATGGATGGCCATAAACCACTATCAAGCAGCTTTTCAATTATTTTCTCTCGTGGTAGTTCTGCCGGATTTTCCTGCTTAAAGTCCTCGTATTCAATACCCTCATCAGGCTTCACAATGACCTCCAGGATCCTTCGGCGCTCACCACGGTTAATGGTCTGCACCACCCCGCTTACCGGTGAAGTAAGTTTAATTTCAGGCTGGTTTTTGTCATAAAACAAAACCGACCCCGCCTTCACCAAATCACCGACTTTTATGGCAAGTTTTGGGATTAATCCGTGAAAATCTGTGGGTTTCACACCAAAAAGCTCAGCTTTTTCAGCTTTTACAAAGATTTTCTCTGCACTGCCTTTCAGCTTAATGTTCAGACCCCTCTTAATTTTGATCCTGTCAGACATTTAAACAATGTGCTTTTAAATGTGGCACAAAAATAGCTATTTTTAATACTTAAACAACCAAACTTAAAATATCAGGTACAATTGCTAAAATAGTAAAGCTAATTTATTTTTTGTTTGACATATTCCGGGAAAAGATAAAATATTATGAATAATTTACAAAGGAATAAAACCATGCAAAGACATCCTGTGATAAGATACAAACCACTGGTTATAAGGTTATTTTGCGTGTGTTTCCTGTTCATGCAAATACATCCCGTAAAGGTATTTTCCCAGAAATCGATACCAGCAAATGAAATTTGTTCAGAACCTGAGATACATACCATTTTACTGTACCGTACAGGTTGGGATTTATCCTTTCCGGTGAAATTTTTTGGCGAGGACGATAAACTAAGTCTGCGTTTTGACCATCTGGGGGAACCGGAAGAAGATTACTACTATTCTGTAACAGCCTGCACATACGACTGGAAAATCACGGAAAATCCTGAACATATGTATCTTGACGGTTTTAATAACAATCTGGTTGACAACAAATACAATTCTTTTAATACAACAAAGTATTATGCTCATTATTCTACCGACATACCATCAGAGGATATGAGATTTTTAACCAGTGGCAATTATATTCTCAGAGTATACAAAAGTTCAGAGCCTGACACAACCATCTTCACACGCAGATTTTGCCTTGCTGAACGAAAGGCTGAAATTAATGCCCGGGTAAAACAACCGGATGACCAAAACCAGGAACTGGAAATTGAGATTGATCTGAAAAAACTTGATATAGTAAATCCTATGGGTGAGATCAAAGTAGTAGTCATTAAAAATAAGGATTGGAATAACCAGGTTCACATTGCCTTCAAACCTGTTTTGCGTGATAAAAAGTTATTTCTTGACCTGCCGTACCAGGTTTATACAGGAGGAGGTAATGAATTCAGGAGTTTTAATATAAAAAGCACTAAATATATTTCTATTGATTTAGACAGTATTAAATACATAAGCCCGGAAACACATTTCTACTTAAAACCTGATATTCTGAAACAGTATGAGCCTTATTTCTCATCTACAGATATAAACGGAAGGTTTTATATTGACATATCGGATGCCCATGACAGGCATACAGAAGCCGATTATGCATATGTTCATTTCATGCTTGAATCTCCGCAGGCATTTGCATCAGATGTCTATATTTACGGGGCCCTGACAAACTGGGAAACAAACAAAAGCAATTGCATGATTTATGACTCGGAGAAGGGTGTTTACGAAAAAACACTCCTTCTGAAACAGGGATATTATAATTATGCCTATGCCATAAGGGATTATTCTGAACAAAAAATTGCATTCGATTATACAGAAGGCAACCATTCCGAAACAGAGAACGAGTATTTAATATTTGTCTATGAAAAACAAATCATGAGCGATTTTGACCGGCTTGTAGGGTATAAAATAGTCAACAGTACAGGTGAAGAAAGATAATTTCTATTCACTCTCCAGGAATGGATATGTATAGTCATAAGGTGGATTTAAATTCTCTTTTATAGATCGTGGAGATACCCATCGCAACAAATTTATAATGGACCCGGCTTTGTCGTTTGTCCCCGAACCTCTGGCGCCACCAAAGGGCTGTTGTCCAACAATCGCTCCCGTTGGTTTATCATTGATATAAAAATTACCGGCTGAAAAACGAAGTTTC
>CAYQDZ010000245.1:0-3800 GCA_964416375.1 uncultured Bacteroidales bacterium | reverse complement strand
TCTTAAACATTCTTCGTAGCCGGACATTAGCAGGAAAAGTTTTATCCCGGTTAAGTGATAACCAGATGAATTTGGGTTTTCCCACAACATGATCTTCCGGAACATATCCCCAGTATCTTGAGTCAAGGCTTTTGTGTCTGTTATCACCCATCATCCAATAATAATCCATGGTAAAGGTGTAGGTATCTGCAGGTTCTCCATTGATTACAATGATGCTGTCTTTTACCACAAGATCATTTTGTTCGTAGTAATCAATTATTCTCTCATACAAAGGCAGATTGTCTAAAGTGATCTTAATTGTTGCTCCTTTTTTCGGCAGGTATATCGGGCCAAAATAATCCAGGTTCCATTGGAATCGGTCATCGTGCGGGAACATTTTGTTATCGAAATAATCCTCTTCACGGAACAAAGGTTCTATTCTCTGCACAAATTTGTTTTTTTGCAGTGAGGCAACCATTTCCCGGGTTAAAGGGACCTGTAAAAATCCCGTGCCGTATTGGAGATCTTCCTGGCTTATACCCAATTGCTGTAGTTTTTTTACATTAAGTCTTCTGCCGTCAGTTACCACAGCATAGTCATATTGAAGACCGGGGATTTCTTTTTGAGGCTGACCGTTTATATATACCTTTCCTGCAATGATTTGTAATGTGTCTCCGGGAATAGCCACACAGCGCTTAATGTAATTGTCACGCTTGTCGACAGGACGTACCAGAATGTCTTGCTGCGACCATAGTTTTTCCCTACCCAGTCGATAATACTCTTCTTTAGTTTTTAATGCTTGCTTGGCATATCGGTCAAGGTATTTTAAATTTTCGGCTTCTGCGCGGATCAAATAGTAATAACTAACACTTTGTAATGATTTATCTCTGCATACTGTATCTCCTGCCGGAAAATTAAAAACAACCGGATCATCGTTTTTTATTTTGCTAAGACCTTTGATTCGTTTGTAAGGCCATTGAATCCATTCTGCATACGATTTACTATCGGTACCCGGAATGGTATGTTGCATAAAGGGGATTGAGAGTGGCGTATTTGGAATTCTCGGACCATATGCCACTTTGCTCACATACAAATGATCACCTATCAGCAGTGATTTTTCCATGGATCCGGTAGGAATCTTGTAGTTTTGAAATATGAAGATGTTGATGATCGTTACAGCTACTACCGCAAATAATAATGCATCGAACCATTCCACTGCCCAGTGATTTTTGCCTTCTCTTTTTTTCCAGGGTGTCCAGTTCACTTTTTTGGTAAGGTAAAGATCTACAATTACCGGTATTCCCAGCAGAAACCAATAATTACCAAGCCAGATTACCCATAATATGTATATGATTAATGTAATAGAGAATCTTATAATTTCACGCTTTCCATATTTTTTAATAAGATCATTCATTTTTACTATTCTTTAATTGAAAAAAGTATTTTACAACTACCTGATGAATTTAAACATTTTATTCCATCTGATATTGCCGAACCATTTTTTATTTTTATCAACAGAGAGCCAAACCATAGTGGCTTTTCCGATGATATGATCTTCAGGAACAAATCCCCAGTATCTTGAATCATTTGAATTGTGCCTGTTATCGCCAAGCATAAAATAATAATCCTTACTAAAAGTATATTGATCTGAAAGATGTTCATTGATGTAAATTGAATCATTGATTATCTGTAGTGTATTGCCTTCAAAAGCGGTTATGATCCGTTGGTAAAAAGATAAATTTTTTGAATTCAGTTGAATGCTTGCATGTTTTTTTGGAACAACCACCGGACCAAAATTATCTTCTGTCCAGTAGTACGCTTCGTTGAAAGGAAAAATTTGATTGTTTACAGAGGAAGGATCTATATTTTCATATCTTATAATGGCTTTAAAATACGCAGAATCAAGCAATTCGTGATACATTTTACTTGTTAAGGGCAGACTGTAGATCGAATTGTAGGCATTGTATTTTAGGTCGTAAAGCGAGACATCAAGTTTATTGAATAGGACAGTATCTTCGTGTGTATCATATGATTTAAGTGAGTAATTGTACTGTCTCCCGGGGAAATATGGTTCTGGATTGCTATTGACGTATGCACGGCCATGCAAAATAACTACTGTGTCACCCGGTATTCCAATCACACGTTTGGTATAATTATCTCTTTTATCAATAGGCCGGTAGAGCAGTCTGAAATTCTTCTTAATATATTCCCGGCCGAACTGTCTTACGGTTTGGTAGTAATTTTTATCGGGATTATTTTTTATTATGGTGTCACCTTCAGGGTAATTGAACACGACTACCTGAAAGTTTTCTATTTTGCTGATTCCTTTAAGTCTTTTGTAAGGAAAAGTCAGCCAGGTGGCAAATGATTTGCTGTTTTTAGTAAATGGCAGAACATTATGAGTAAAAGGAATTGTAACCGGGGTCATTGGCAAACGAGGGCCATATCGTATTTTGCTTACAAACAAATAGTCTCCGACTTCAAGGGATTTTTCCATTGATGAGGTAGGAATGGTATAGGCTTCCACAAAAAATGTACGAATGAAGATCGCCAGCAATACGGCAATAATAAGCGAATCAAAAAATTCGGTAGACAACTTATATTTTTCGCCCTGTGGTTTTCTTTTGCGCCAAAACCGCCAATTTACAAATTTTGTAAGATGCAAATCGGTAAGAATAATGAGTCCGAATAAGAACCAGTGATTTCCAAGCCATAAAACAAATAGAACATAAATTACGGAACTTATGAAAAGCCTGAAAAAGGGATTTTTCAGAAGAATAACCAGTTTATTGTTAGTTTTTCTAAGCTCCATATATTGAAATTATTCTGATTTCATCAGATCATCCATGGAAAAAACGCCTTTCTTGTTTAAAATAAATTCAGCAGCCAGAACAGCCCCCTGAGCAAGTCCTTTTCTGCTTTTTGCCGAATGTATGATCTCGATAAAATCAACTTTGGAATCGTATTTGACTTTATGAATACCTGGGATTTCGTCTTCGCGTTTGGCTATAATGCTAATGGTGTTTTTTTCATCGGAAGTATCAAGTTTCCAGTTGTTTTTTCCTTCAAGCTCTTCTGTGATACCTTCTGCAAGAGTAATGGCTGTACCGCTCGGAGCATCGAGCTTATGGATATGATGAGTCTCTTCAATTCCGGCATCATAGTCTGGAAATTTATTCATTATTCGGGCCAGATGCCTGTTCAGTTGGAAAAACAGATTGACTCCTATACTATAGTTTGAAGCGTAAAAGAATGTGCCGTTTTTTAGTTTACATGTTTCTACCACTTCATCATATTTATCAAGCCATCCTGTTGTACCGCATACAACAGGCACATTGGCTTCAAAGCATTTGATGATGTTGTCAAATGCACTGGTGGGGATCGAAAAATCGATAGCTACGTCTGCTGTGTCAAGGTTCTGAAGCGTGAATTCATGAGGATTGTTCACATCAATTTTCAGGACTATTTCATGGTTTCTTTCCATGGATATTACCTCAATTTCCTTACCCATTCTTCCATATCCGATAAGAGCTATTTTCATCTTACAGATTGTTTAATTACCAAAAATAAAAAAGAGGCTGTCTTAGAAGTAAAAAAACTTGTTCAATGAGATGTTTTTACTTTGTGAAACTCTGTGTCTTCTTTGTGTAATAGTAAATTAAAAATATACAACAGTGCCTCCGCTGAGTAGCTTCGTCCGACGCCATAGGCTTTGGCCGACGGCTGTCAGCGCTCGTGGAAAGTTGCTTAAAGTATACACAAAGGCACACAAAGACTTTTTGGACAGTCTCTAAAGAATATTTAAGAATATTTTATTTTAC
>CAYQDZ010000244.1:0-3863 GCA_964416375.1 uncultured Bacteroidales bacterium | reverse complement strand
TCTTCTCTGTCTAAGGGTTACTTTGTACATCATTTCAGAATTAATGTAAACTAGTATAGTTCAAACATCCATTGACATATCTGACACAAATTATCGATCAATTGAATGGAATATCAATCAGAAATGGTCAGTAGAAGAGATTACAATTGGGCAAATGAGCATTTTTTAGTCGCCGATGATGATTTTTATAGTTATTTATTAATTGAAAAAATCTTATCAAGAACAGGCGCAAAAGTTAATTATTCTCCGGATGGTGCAGATGCCCTTAATGAAATCATTCCAAATTCCTCTTATACAGTAGTTATTCTTGATATTTTAATGCCTAAACTGACAGGTTTTGAAGTAATAGCAGCTGCAAAAATGCTTTGTCTTGATATTATTTTTATTGCCTACAGTGCTGATGTTTTAAGCCTGAATAAAGTGAAATGTCAGAATTTAGGTTTCCAAGCCTGCATTACCAAGCCTGTTTTGCCATTAAAATTGCTGCAAACGCTTGAAGAAGTAATAGTGCTGAGAAAACAATTGTTGTGAAGATTGGATAGTTATTCAAATAATTCTGTAATTCTCTCAAGCTGATTGGCCCTGGAGCCTTTAACCAATATGGTGAAATGAGATAATTCTTCTGGTTTGAGATGTTTTACCAAATCATGATATGATAATAAAAAGGTGAATGATTTGTTCATGACTTTACAGAATTCCTGGCCAATAAATATGCTTTTGGTAAAATTATTTCGTTCAACCAGATGAACAAGCTTTTCATGCTCTCTTATTGAATGATGCCCTAACTCTTTCATACTGCCCAATATAACAAGCTTTTTCTTTGATTCCAACTTGGAAAAACTGAGCAGAGCTTGCTGCATACTTGTTGGATTAGCGTTGTAACAATCGAGAATAATTTTTATTGAACCATACTGTAAAATTTGAGAGCGTTTATCAAGTGGTTTATATTCTTCAATCGCTTTGTTGATTTCCTGGTATGGTATACTTAAATCAACACCTATACAGGCGGCAGCGAGAATATTCTCAAGATTATATTCCCCGTAAAACTGAGTATTAACTATAAATTGGTGTTTTTTATTATACCTGAACTTGATCTTTAATTGAGGATAAGATTCAATGATTTCCCCGGAGCAAGCAGCATTCAAATCTTGATAAACAATTTTGTTTTTATATGATTGTAATAATTCTTTCAGAATGCTATTTGCGTTATTCAAATAAATTTTACCGGACCTTGCTTTCAGGTAAGAGTAAAGTTCTCCTTTTGCTTTTATCACACCTTCAAAGCCTCCAAAACCTTCAAGATGTGCCAGACCAACATTTGTAATAAGGCCGCTATCGGGGGTGGCAATCTCGCAGAGACGCTTTATTTCTCCCGGGTGGTTAGCTCCCATTTCAATTACTGCATATTCAGTTTCAGATGGTATTGATAATAAGGTAAGCGGGACTCCAATATGGTTATTCAGGTTCCCTTCTGTTGCCTTACATGAGTATTTTTTAGAAAGTATTGTTCGAATCAACTCTTTTGTTGTTGTTTTCCCATTGCTGCCTGTCAGACCTATCACATGAAATTTTGATTTTGTCCGATGATAGACAGCTAATTCTTGCAGAAATGCCAGGGTATCCTCAACAAAATAAAAATTGTTTCTGTTCGCGAATGCCTGATCATCTACTACCGCAACAACAGCACCGGAGTCTAATGCTTTCTGAGCATATTCATTACCATTAAAATTTTCTCCGGTTAATGCTACAAAGATTTCACCTTTCTTAAGTATTCGGGTATCCGTGCAAACATTACCAGGGGTAAAGAATTTATTATAAAATTGACTTATTTCCTGCATATGTAGTGAACGAAAAAGGCTGCCATTGGCAGCCTTTAAAGGTATGTAATATTTGCTTTTAATTTCCTGCGGGACTTCCCACTCTGATCATGGCACATCTGAATCCAAGATCATCACGTGAAGCAGTTTCATCGAGATATCTACGTGCTCCTGGTGTCATCCAATACGCACGATCGCGCCATGAACCACCTTTATAAACTCTTGTATGATCAGAAACAAGAGAACTTTCATCACCCACTTGTCTCGAGTACATTCTGCTTGAACCACGTTCCTGATCCCTAGTTCCACTGTTCCAGTCGCCACCTTCTACTATGCTTGATTCATAGTCTCCATCCCGATAGTTTCTATAATCAGCTTTTTTATAATTCCATCTGTTAATAGCTTCGTCAACACTTATTTCAACATAACGTAATCTACCCAGGCTATCTTTTTCAGCAATATTTCCTTCTTCATCGGTTGCGAGTTTTTTAAATACGTTACCTCTAAAAGGATTGAATTCGTCAACATCTTCAGAAGATAGTGGGCGATATATATCTTGTACCCATTCATTCACATTTCCAGCCATACAATACAAACCATAATCATTAGGCCAATATGAGTCTACCGGTGCAGGAACAGTTGCATTATCATTCAGGTCACCTGCAAGACCCATCAGGTCACCACGTCCTCTGATAAAATTAGCACGCATATCACCTCTGTTTTTTTTGCTGTCCATTCTGACATTATGTCCGTCCCATGGAAAAATTCTTCGCTCGTATACCCTTTCTTCGTATGTGTTTCCGATTAGGGCTAATGCTGCATATTCCCATTCTGCTTCAGTAGGAAGTCTGTAACGAGGCAAAAGAATACCATCTTCAAGTTTTACACGTCTTGTATCCTTATTTGGATCAAGATCCGGAAGGTTTTCTCTTACAAGACCTTCGTACTGACCTGTCAAATATGCTTCTGTATTAAAATTTTCTTCGTTTACCTGATTTGGATCGGGGTTAAGTATACCTTGACCAATAAGTAATCCTTCATTTACTCTATCAGTTCTCCATGAACAATAATCTTCAGCCTGCAACCAGTTAACACCAACAATCGGGTACTCGTTATACGATGGATGACGGAAATAATATTGAACATAAGGTTCATTAAATGCCATTGGTCTTCTCCATACCAGTGTATCCGGAACAGAGTTTCTGTATACCTCAGGATAATCGATAAATACCCGGCTAATCCAATGCATGTATTCGCGGTAATCAACGTTTCTTATCTCAGTTTCATCCATATAGAATGAACTAACTGTTACACGCCTTGGGATATTATTCCAGTCGTATAAAACATCTTGTTCTACACGTCCCATTGTAAATGTACCACCTTCAATCAGTACAAGACCTGGCCCTTGTTCCTGTTCATAGCCATAGTTAACTTCAAATCCTCCATTATCAGGATCATTATATTCCCATCCTGTTGTTGAGGAGCCAGTTTTACTCCCACCACCACAAGATGCCATAATAAAGGCTATGATCACTAAATGTGTAAATGCAGACAGCTTAAAGTTCATGATAAAATGATTTTATTATTTACTAAACTCTAAAATACAATTTCCAATATTAATAAACTATATCTTTGGGCATTTTATTGCCCCTTTCTTGTTGCTTTTTCTTTTATACTCCAAATTATATAAAAAAGTTACCTCATGTGCAGCTAATTTTGTAAATCTTGAATCTGCTCCCGACAAATTTAAATCATACGTATAAAAAAGGGACCAATTTTTATAACTAGTTCCTAACAATAATATAAATGCATCCACCTGGAAATGAAAATCCTGCCGGAGATATATTCCTCCATAGATAATCTCATATTTTAACCTTCCCCCATACATTAGTTCACTAAAATTATTTTGTAATGATACGACCATAAGGGGCTCAACAACTACTTCTCGTTGCTCAAATGAAGAACTTAGGCTATAGCTTCCGACATATGAGAAATTGTATTTTCTATTTAAAAACAGACGAGCAGACCCGGCAAGATTTGTTATGT
>CAYQDZ010000243.1:0-3884 GCA_964416375.1 uncultured Bacteroidales bacterium | reverse complement strand
CTATTATGAATACCTGTTTTTGATTCAATAGAAAGAACTAATCTTAGCTCGAACTTACGTTATTTAAGAAATCCGTTTTACTTCTAAATTAATGGTTAATACTAATTTTAAAAGCATATTCACTAAGTAAAGCTTTATTTATATCAATTTATTATTGAAATTTACTCTCAGACTTCTTTCTAACATAAAATTATACATCATGAATTCTATGAATTTTTTTTTCATTATACTTTTTGCAAGTATTAGTGTACTTGCAAATGCGGTAGATTCAAAGATCAAACAAGTGGTTGTTTACAGACAGGGAGCGAAAATAAGCAGAACTGCTACTGTGACACTCTTGCCGGGAAACCAGGAAATTATCCTGGATGATCTTACATCTGCCATCGACCCAAACAGCCTTCTTGTGAATGTGAAAGGCTCCGCTATATTGCTGTCAGCAAGTGTGCACACAAATTTTTTGGGGTATAAGACCCTTCCAAAAAGGACAAAGCAACTCGAAGATTCACTGGTCCTTCTTTCCGATAAGATCGACTGGTTAAATACGGAACAGGCGATATATCAAGGAGAAGAGAAACTGATCCTCGACAATCAGAAGATCGTGAACGAGGAACAGAAAGTTACTGCCACCGACATAGCTCAACTAGCCGATTTTTACAGAAATCGTCTTACAAGCATAAAAAAGAAAAGCTACCAGAATAACATCGAACTGCGTGATCTGAATGAAAAGAAAAGACGCATAGAGCAGCAACTGAAAGATCTTCAATACCAGAAAGGACAGAAAATGGGAGAGGTGGTTCTGAACATTTCAGCCGAACAATCGGCCAAAATCTCAATCAGTTTCTCCTACCTTACACGAAATGCCGGATGGGCTCCTTTGTATGACATCCGGTGTGAGGGAATAAATGATCCGATTGATCTGCTCTACAAAGCGAATGTTTATCAAACATCAGGATATGACTGGAAGGGCATTGACCTGGTAATTTCTACCGGTAATCCCTCTGCAAACAATGATCGGCCCATTATGAATCCATGGTATATCAATTTTCCGGAACCGGTTATTAAAGGATATGGGGGCTATGAGAAAAAAGCACGTATGGCCGCACCCAGTGCATCAAATATTTATCTTGAAGCTGAAGAGTCTCTTGAAATGGATCTTGATCTACAAGAAGAAGCTGCTATAGTGCCTTATCAGGTATCCCAGATCACAAACCAGATGGCGACCGAATACGAAATCAAAGTGAAACAGGATATACCGGCAGATGGCAAGGAACATATTGTTCCGATAAGCAACTATGAACTGCCGGCTAAATACAATTACCATACGGTACCGAAGCTCGATCAGCATGCTTACCTTATTGCCAAAGTGGGTGATTACAATCAGTACAACCTTCTTCCCGGCAGGACCAACATATTCTTTGAAGGAATGTATATCGGACAAAGCTATCTGAACCCTGAAGTTACAAGTGATTCTCTTGTTGTTTCTCTGGGGCGTGATGACAGGATCAGTGTAAAAAGAAATATGCTGAAAGATTATTCCTCGAAGAAAATAGTCGGAACAAACAAGACAGAATTGAAGGCATATGAAATGATACTCAGGAACAATAAGAATCAGGCTGTTTCTCTTGAAATTCTTGACCAGGTTCCGATATCTCAAAATAAGGAAATTGAAGTAAAAGCAGAAGAGCTGGGAGGTGCTGTTTACAACGCAGATTATGGACGCCTGCTATGGAAAATCGATCTTGCTCCCGGTGAGACAAAAAAGATCCGCTTTATCTATTCAGTAAAATATCCTAAGGACAAACAGATCATGGGATTATAAGAAAGCCATTCGGTAAATAACAATTCTAATCCCATTTTCAAAGAAACCACTGTTCTTTTAATTGATGAACTGATGAACTGATGAACTGATGAATTGAAGGTACTCAATAATCCCATTCATTTTATCGATTAATCAGTTCATCAATTTATCATTTTTATAGCCACCTAGTTCTATTTCATCTCTCTTTTTGTTTATTCCAGGTCCTGCTTCTTATTTAACAAGTTTCGATTTATCCACATAGGTAGGAGCATTTTTGGGAGCTATTCCCTTCCTGATTTGCCTGAAGTAGGCATAGGTTAATGCTTTTTTATTGTTTTCCAGGGTTTCAGATTCAACCAATTCACCGATAAAGATCAGGTGTGTTCCCACGTCAAATGTCTGAACCAGTTTGCAGTCCAGGCAGGCAATGGACTCGTTCAGCACAATGGGAACTCCTGTTTCCCCGTATTTCAGATCCAGGCCTTCCAGTTTATTTATATTTCTACCGCTTTTGTAGCCAAATTTTCCAATGATATCAGAAGGAACATCCTGATGCAAGATGGAAATGGAATAGGCCTTATAGGTTTCAATGAATTCGGTGGTTAAATTGTTCTTATTACAGCAGGCGGCAAATTGAGCAGGTTCGGAAGTGACCTGAAAGACAGAGTTTGAGATAAAACCATTTCCTTTTTCTTCATTTCCCGAACATACAATGTACATTCCGTAGGAAACCTTAAAAAGTGCTTCAAAATCAATCATAATTTTTATTTTTGGAATTCATGTACATTCTATTCAGCATAAGTTTTGTCCTCAGGGATTTGGGCCATATTCTAATGTAGAATCTAAAATATACAAAGTTAATCTATTGAATTACTCTAACCGAATGATTTACATTCATAGATTACACAGTTAAGATTGTCCGGTCTTTACTCCCAACAGTGATCTTGTAGAAGACCATTATTTTATTCCTCATGAAGGATGATCAAAATAGAGAGAATTCTTCTGCTTAGTATTCAATTTTATAAATTGCATAACTGACAGGCTGAATTTCTACAGAGTAAGAAAAGCCTTTCCTTGAAATAGTAAGATCATCTCCTGCAAGCAGAGTGAGATTTTTACTTTTTATGTTAAGTGTGAACTCAGCTTTTTCTTTTCTGTTAGCCGGATTAAAGATACAGAGAACAACATCGTCACCATTCGCTCGGGCAAATATAAACGGATAGGTGTTCTCTTTGGCATAAACCGGAACAAATTCTGCATACCCCATCAAGGCAGGTTCGCTCTTTTTTAAGTTTATTAGTTTACGTGTAGTGTTTAACAATGATTTTGTATCATTCTCCTGATCTGCTACATTGGGCGCTCCATGAGAATTATCTACCGGCAGGTACAATTTATCAGATTTGGCTGTGGAAAACCCCAGATTTGTGCCTGATGTCCACTGCATAGGTGTTCTGTTACCGGCCCGTGGTTTGTATGCGCCTTCAACATAAGGAAGTCCATACAATTGGCGCATACCGATTTCATTACCGTAATAAATAAATGGAATACCAGGCATTGTTATGCCAAAAGCATAAATCAGCTCAAGATCTTTGTTTGTCCTTTGAACATTGATCCTGGCATTGTCATGATTACCAAATGGAATAATAATGTAGCCCATTACCTTTGATGCAGAATATTGTTCCATATAACTATCAAGAAAGTTCATTATGTTTCCTTTTCCCTGCTGATCAAAAAAGCTATGTCCTTCAGAATATCCGTTGAGTATTCGCCAGCTTTCTTTTTGAAAAAGATCATTATATCCTGCGAACCAGTGAAAAAAATCTGCATGAAAGGCATTGTCCAGAGCATCTTTTGGCCCCGACCATTCGGCCAGCATAAATGCATCGGGATATTCCGTATTGAAAATCATTCGTATCTCTTGCCAGAATTGCTTGGTCGCTTCATCTTTCGTATTGTAAAATTGATCGTTCCCGGTGATGTTTGCATTTTTCACAAGTGCCCCTGCCATGTCAGCCCGAAAACCATCGGCACCCATGTCCATCCAGAATCGCAACATTTTTTTAAGTTCTGTTCGCAAGGACAGTAT
>CAYQDZ010000242.1:0-3952 GCA_964416375.1 uncultured Bacteroidales bacterium | reverse complement strand
ATATTGTATTATTGAGCAGTTTTTAACCTTCCAAACCATACAGTCATGCTGAGCGCCTGCCTGCCGGCAGGCAGGCGCTCAGGGTGACAATGTATAATGAATGCTTGGGGACTCTGCTCCACTCATGGCGCAAGTTTATTCGCTAAAGCTCATGAGCTCGCTTTGTTCGGTTATAACTTGTGCGGTCGAATAACACATCCTATCCGGCCAGCTTCATTTTTACTAAACCTTTTTCCCCTGATAATCCCCAGATCAAGATTTACCTCGTAGAGGTTTAATTGTTGTAGAAAATGCTATCCTAATACATTTCAACTACCTCGTAGAGGTTGCATAATTTAAAGTCTGTAAGAAATAAAGCACTAAATCGTCCAATATGAGTACCGAATAAGTCTCGTATATTGTGATTTACTTATTAATCCTTAATGATGTACTGCTTAAAAAATCTCAATATGGAGGCTTATTCTTATTTATTCTGCATAAGAAGATCAAGGGTATGTACCAGCAACTCCTGTCCGCCATAATTTCCGTGTCCCGGAACCACTATTTTTGCGTCGGGATACTCATTTTGTACCCTTTTGATAGTTCCTGGCCAGGCATCCAGATCAGCATCTGCAGTATTTCCCAATCCTCCTGCCCTTAAACATCTTACCAAACAACCTCCAAATAAGATTTTTTCCGAGGGGATCCAAACCACGATGTTATCCAGACTATGCCCCCCTCCCAAAAACTTACAATATATATCTTTCTTGCCCACCTGAAAGGAAAGTGAATCATTGAACGTGATTTGTGGTGCCGTGTAATGGTGTTCCAGAGCAAGCTCCCTGGTATGTTCCAGAGCATAAGATGCCAAGCCGTTAATGTGTGCCGCGTGCAGACCTCCCAGGCAATCATCATGCCAGTGAGTTGGTATTACAGTTTCTATTGATACCTGTTCCTGCTCCCTGAACCAGGATATCAATTGAGTGGTTAGACTATCATTTACAGGTGTATCAATCATTACCGCTTTGCCATCGCTGATAAAGATCAGTCCGTTGCATGGAAATCTGCCATAAGTGGGCAATTTCATATAGGAAACATGAATGTAGGCATGATCTGAAAGTTTTACCAGTTCAAGATCTTCAGATACAGAAATGCTTTCATTCTGTGAATACAAGCATTGTCCACAGAGTATAAAAGCAAAGATTATCAGATTTCTAAGCATATGATGTGTTAGATTGGGATTACAGATTGAAATATACTAAAATTTTTGATTGGTTAATTTACATTTTTCATCTTTCAAACAGTCAAGGATTTCATATCTTTGCAGCAAATCTGATTCATTTTCATGAAAAAGCGCATAGAGGATCTCACAGTCACTGAAAACACATCGCTGAACAGTGAATTCTTTGTTCTGAGCTTACAATCAGAAAGTCCTTTACCTGAAATACTCCCCGGTCAGTTTGCCGAAGTTCGTGTTGACGGAAGTCCTGCCACATTCTTACGCCGACCCTTGTCTGTTTACGATGCAGATTATGATAACAATACGCTCTACCTGCTCATAAAGATTGCAGGAGAAGGTACAAGGCATTTATCCTTCCTTATGAAAGGAAACAAACTGAATCTTGTATATCCCCTGGGAAATTCTTTTTCAAAACCTTCGGGAGAACGTGTATTGCTTGTAGGAGGCGGCACAGGTGTAGCTCCTATGCTTCTGCTGGGAAGGTATCTTAAAAAACAATTTGATATTAAACCGGAATTTTTGCTTGGTTACCGTTCTGCCGGACTGGTCATTGAAAACGAAAAATTCGAAGCTGTCGGCAAGGTGCATCTGACAACAGAAGACGGGACAGCTGGCCACAAAGGCCTCGTCATCGATCATCCTGCTATGAGTGAACCCTACGACATGATCTATACATGTGGTCCTGAAATCATGATGAAAGCTGTGGTAAAAATTGCCGGAAAACAAAATATTTCCTGCGAAGTTTCGCTGGAAAACCTTATGGGATGCGGCATAGGTGCATGTTTATGTTGTGTGGTAGATACGGTGGACCAGGGCAATGTAAACACCTGCACCGAGGGTCCGGTCTTTAATTCAAAACGATTGAAATGGCAGAGCTGACAACCAAAATCGGCAAACTAATCTGTAAAAATCCGGTGTGGACAGCCTCGGGTACCTTTGGCTATGGACCTGAATACGAAGATTTCATTGATATTTCACGTCTTGGGGCCATTGTTGTTAAAGGCATTACAGGAAAGGAAAGACAGGGAAATGCCTATCCCAGGATGGCTGAAACCCCTTCGGGAATGCTCAATGCCGTTGGATTGCAGAACAAAGGAATTGATTATTTTGTCAACAAAATATATCCTGAAATATCAAAATATTATACCCAGATCATAGTAAATGTAAACGGGGGTACCATAGAGGAATACTGCGAAGTTGCTGAAAAATGTGACAGGCTGGAAAAAATTGAAGCCATTGAACTGAATATTTCCTGTCCGAATGTAAAGCAGGGAGGAATGATCTTCGGAACGCATTGTCCTTCGGCCATTGCTGTAACAGAAGCTGTGCGGAAATCCTATAGCAAAACGCTTATCGTTAAGTTATCTCCTAACGTAACTGATATTGTAGAGTTTGCCCAGGCTGTTGAATCCAGTGGTGCAGATTCCATCTCACTGATCAATACACTGGTGGGAATGGCCATTGATGCAAAAACCAGACGTCCTGTTCTTTCCACAGTTACCGGCGGACTCTCCGGACCTGCTATAAAGCCCGTAGCATTAAGAATGGTCTGGCAGGTGGCCAAAGCAGTAAATATCCCTGTAATAGGAATGGGTGGTATCATGAATGCTACCGATGCCATAGAGTTCTTCCTGGCCGGTGCCAGTGCTATTCAGGTTGGAACAGCCAATTTCATCAATCCGGCAGTTACTATGGAAATTCTTGATGGAATTATCGCTTATATGGATCAAATGAATTTTAAAAGTCTGGACGATATTGTTGGTTCCCTTAAAGATTATAACGAATTCGATGGCTACATCTAGTCCAATTATTTTCTTTACAAAAATGTTTTTTGTCTAAATATTCTATTCTCGTGAATTGTATTGCCTAAAAGTACCATCCTGGTAGAAAACAAGTATATAATCAACATTGTTTACATTTGTAAACTCTTTTATTCCTATTGATTTGCCCTCTTCCCCTTTTTGACTTTTTGTTGTATTTTTTTCAAAGTTTTTCAAAGTATCTGACGGTGAAATTTGATTCTCTTTTCCAAATTCTTCCTGAATAATTAAATCATTCTTTTGTTCAAACAATGTGTTTTCATTTGCATCTTCTCGTTGTTCAAATTCATTGCTCTTTATCATACTTCCCTTACCTGTAAGAAGCCATTCTGTGTTTACCCCTGTAAATCGTTTTAAGATCTTCAAAATAAAGTCGTAACTGGGTTTATTTCTACTGCTTATAATATGGGATATACTGGAACGCTGTACGCCAATTTCATCAGCAAATTTTGCAGGAGTAAGTCCTTCTGCTTCCATTATTTTGAGGATCTGATCTTTCATATTCTATATTTTACACAAATGTAAATAATATATTAATTACATAAGTAACTTATTTGTTTATTTGCCTGATTTACATATGTGAATATATATTCAATTGCATTCAAATGTAAAAAACTTATATTCTATATAAAATATTAAATAATAAGCATATAAGTCCTATAGGCTAATAGTACTCAAAACTTCAAATAATTCATCTAAAACACTGGTATATAGTCATATATAATGAAATTATTCAAAATTATAAAGAAAATGATTAATAATCTGTCGTTTACTGCTATAATTACTTTAGATAAGTCTTGTATTTTATTGATAATCAGTTATTAATTATAAATTATATATGTTTTTTTATGTTTTTTATATAGTTTACATATGTATACTAATAAAAGATGAATTTCTTTAAAACATTTGTAAA
>CAYQDZ010000241.1:0-4122 GCA_964416375.1 uncultured Bacteroidales bacterium | reverse complement strand
GCAGATCAATACTCCAAACTACTACAAATTTCAACGCCAAGTTAAACTAGAACCAATGAGTATTTACCATTCACATGTAGTAAGACTTAATTCGGGTACACGGCTACCTTGTGGCGGTAGGCAATTTGTTAATAAATCCACATTTTGCCTAAAGTATAAGTCCTAAATTTGGATTCATATTTTCAACTAAACAATAAGAAATAAACCAAAATATTTCTTCGATTATGAGAGGTCTAAAGAATGTAGTAATACGTTTAACAATAATTGTTACAGCGTTTGTTTATCCTGTATCAATATCTGCTCAGAAGACTTTTACCGAAGAAAATGCATTTCTTATCTATCTAAAACTTGATACGGTATGGGTTGAGGAGTTTGCCGAAGAATACGTGTACCGCTTTCAGAAAGACAAATTCCATTTAATCAAAGAAGATGAATTTGAAATACGATCATCTGGCAAAGCGCTGGTAAGAAGAGTTGACACGCTTTCCGAAAACACGATTTTTTGCATTAACCATGAAGCTGAGTTTTCAGAATACAATTTTGAAAGACATGGTTTTGAGTGCAACCTGATGAATGAAGAAAGCAGGATTCAGGTTCTTGACTTCACTTTTGGTACTCGTTTGCCAACCAACGTGTCCATTGAATTGTCCTTTGTTAACTATGCCGATATTGATTTGTTTCCGATTCATGAAGACGAAGCAAACGTGCTGTTGAAAGAAAGAAAAAACTATAGTAACGGAAAGATCAATCGCAGGGTAAGGATGAACCTTTACTTTACAGTGAATAGCTTGCGTAAATCGGAATATCCTACCAGAAAAAGTTCAGTTGATCTTTCATGTAAGATCTTAAAAGTCGATTTTTTCGATATAGGTGATTTTGTTGGTGATCCGCTGGGCACTGTGAATCTTATGAATGATATTGCATTCTCCGAAAGCGAAAAGCAAATGAAAGATGAAAATCCGGAAAACAATCAGGTACTAAGCAAAATAAAAAAACTACTCTCCGATTCTGAGCTAAGCGATGATCTGAAGGCTGTATTAATAAAATCAACCGTCCGGTATTACCAGGATAAAGAGAATGAGAATCATCCATATGAGTATAGACCCGGCTCTATACAGCCTTCTGATGTAATAGGTCAGGCTGAGTAAAGAGATGAAATTAAATTTTCATACTTGCTCTTATCAATTTATCGAAAATGATTATAACAGTGATTTCCGTTTTAAGGGCATGCCTGTGAGTTCCATTCAACTTCTCGATCCTGAGCATGTGGTGCATATCGGAACTTTTAGTGAAACAATGTACCCATCACTTCGCCTGTGTTATGTTGTTATGCCTAAAGAATTAGTTTCGGATTTTGATACCTATTTTAAAAGCTTGCATCACGAAACATCTTCCATCAGCCAGTTAGCCATGATGAATTTCATCAACTCCAGCGATTATGATAAGCATTTGTTAAAAATGAACAAGGTCTATCGGAATAAAAGGAAATTTCTGATAGATTGCCTGCAGCTTCTATTCAGGGAAGAAATAGCCATTAGTGGCGATGCAGCTGGATTGTACCTGGTAGTAGAATTCAAGAACTATTGGTTCACTGGCAATAAGCTGGAAAAACTTCAGGAGAAAGGAGTATGTATGTATTCCCTATATGATTTTTCTCCTGTTCAACCTGAAAAAACAAATAAACTTTTGTTGGGGTATGGTAACATCCAAAATGATGAAATAAAAAAGGGTTTGGAAATATTACATGATATGATAAGCCAAACACTCTAATTATTTCTTTATGAATACATTGTAATATGTTTTCTTTCCTTTTCTTGTAGAATTCACACCTGATAATACGATTTCGGTGTCATCCGCATAAATTAGTGTATACTCTTTTACACCAGGGACAGAAGGAATATGTAGTTCTATTTTCTAAAAATTGTTCTCTTCGTATAGCTCATCTTTACCAATATCTAATAATTGAGTTTAAAGTGGATTTTTTCAACAGAACTTTTCCTAATAGTATTCGAAAAACTTTCATTAGGATATAAAAACTTAATGGATGTTTCTGTTATTCCTGTTACATTGACTAGCAAACGTTCTCCATTCATTTTGAATAGAGTATCTACCTGTCTGACGATATGTACTAAGAAGACAGCCTGAGTAATGCAATGATGTTATATGGCTGTAAAATAATATTCAATTCAATCCTTGTTGTATCTTTGTGAAACAGATTACTTTAATCAAGATATTTTTAATATCATGTTAAAAACAAATGCTATTCTACCGCAAAATGTGAATATTTTATTGTTAAACTTTTTTCATTTCTACAATGAATAGATTAGTATAGTAAAAACAAAAAGAGAATGAGAACTATAATTTTGGTATTGCTGTGCAGTCTTATCAGTACCATTTGCTTTGCACAGCCTGATGTAAAAATTACTGAAAGAAGTAATGCTTACAACGAGAAGGGAGATTATTGCCTGGACAGAAATGAATTGAAGAAGGCAATAGTCTATTACAACATGGCTTACCAAAAAGATGCCAGCGACTATTTTTCAATCCTTAAAAAAGCTGAAACCTATACAAAATTAAAATGGTATCCCCAGGCAGAGGAATGTTACCGTATTGTATTTGAAAGCAATCTGCAATTGGATAACCTTTACCGGCTGAAGTATGCACTTGTACTGCTTAACAATAAGAAACCGGAAGAGTTTAAGCAATGGATTGGTAAGTATAATCAATTTGTTGAGGAGGAGATAAAAAGTGAAAATTACCTTATCACAAGCGAAAACAGAATTAAATTATACAAAGACTCCACCATTGTTCTGGTTACGAATGAAAAGGACATAGATACAATAAATTTCAAAGTAAAATATGCAGGATACCGTTACAGGAGCAGGACATCCATGGAGGATAACAAGATCAATCTTTTGGTGAGCAATGGTGACGAATACAATATTGCTGCAACGGGGAAAAACAACTTTGAATTTAGCTTCCAGCCAATGGAAAACTACAAGATTATTATTCAAAGGGAGAATACTATGGCTGAAGAAATTATGAATAATAAAGAACTGACAGCCGAACAGAGGGAAAAAAGATTCCTGAATCCTCCCCCGGTTCAGAAAGCTGAAATAAAGCTGCAGCAAAGAATGAAATATCAATTTACTGCAGGGCAAAACGCCATAAGTATCCAGTATAAAAACACCTTAAAAGAAAAAGCCCGTAACTATCAAAATCCCAATGAGAATACAATTGATCTTACAGCCCTTGCAAAAGAGCTGCAATTTTATGAAGGAGAGATTTACACTTTCAGGTTTGCAAAGGATGAGAATAAGGTGAATACCTACAAAGGAAAAGAAGTTTCAACCTTAATTCTGAATGGTAAAGCCGTAAGCATATTTGGGCACTCATTCTTTGTTTTATTGCCGCTTAAAACAGAAGTGAATTTTACTATACAGACCGATATGGATGTGATTGAGCAAAATTACAGTCCAAAAAAATATGCACTGCGTGTTGATGACGGTCCGGTTTTTAAGGAGGGAGAAGTTACTCCGAAATGGCTTTTAATGCTAACGGTAAACACCGATTCAATCGAAGAGGTAAAACCCGGTAATCGTTTATCGGCGAAAGAAATAAGCATAATCTCCGGAACAGAATACATATTGACATTAAGCAAACCTGATCAGGCAACAGGTAAAGATATTGAGATCATAGTACCCCTTACCCAGGGTGTGAAGTATAATTTAAGTTCATCGCAGAAGTCAAATGCTGAATTTAAGGAAGCCCTGACTGAAATTTTAACCGGCAGGAAAGGCATAGAACCTTCTAATGAAGAGATCATTGACATCTCTGTTCTGTCAAAGGAACTGGAAGTGATGCCGGGAGAAGAACTATCGTTTAATCTCTTACCGGTAAAACTGCCTGGCAAAAAACCGGGCGTGACAGAAGAAATTAAATCAAGTTTAATGCTTGACGGAAAGGTTATTGAAATTACAAGCCATGAGAAATATACCATAAATGTTCTCTTTAATCTTGATCGAAAGGTTAATTTTCAGACGGATTTGGAGTATATGCAGGAAAATTTTGAAGCCGATGCCTTTAGCTTAAGTCTCGATACCATCTCATTTTTCTCCGAGA
>CAYQDZ010000240.1:0-4134 GCA_964416375.1 uncultured Bacteroidales bacterium | reverse complement strand
TTATCAATGTAGCTTCTAAAGAAATTGATATTGCTTTACTTGAGAAGAAGAAACTTGTTGAGCTAAGTAAAGAAAAAACGAATCCGAAGTTTTCTGTAGGAGATATTTATCTGGGCAAGGTGCGTAAGATCATGCCCGGACTAAATGCAGCATTTGTTGATGTTGGTTATGAAAAAGACGCCTTTCTGCATTACCTTGATTTAGGCCCCCAATTTCGATCATTGCAGAAATTTTTAGACTTTGTGCTTTCACGAAAGAGTAAAAACGCCTCGATGCAAAGGATGAGACGTGAAAAGGACATTGATAAAAATGGCAAGATATCGGATGTTCTTCGGGGAGGACAACTTATACTTGTGCAAATTGCAAAAGAGCCAATCTCAACCAAAGGTCCGCGTTTGACATCAGAAATTGCTCTTGCCGGCAGGAACTGCGTGTTGATCCCCTTTAATGATAAAATCTCTGTATCTCAGAAGATTACTTCGGACGAAGAAAAAAAACGATTGAAAACTCTTCTGAAAAGTATATGCCCAAACAATTATGGTGTCATTATCCGTACCGTTGCCGAGAATAAAATGGTTAAAGTACTTGACTCTGAATTAAGAAACCTGGTAAAAAAATGGGAGTCGGCATTTGAAAAATTAAGAGGTACTGTAGCACCTGCATTGGTCATTAGCGAACTAAACAGAACATCGGCTATACTCAGAGACATACTGAATGTCTCATTCAACAGCATACTTGTTAATGATGAAAACTTTTCCCTGGAAATAAAAGAGTATATCAGCACAATTGCTCCTGAAAAAGAGAAAATTGTTAAGTATTACAGAGGCTCTACCCCTATTTTTGAAAAATACGGAGTGGAACAGCAAATTAAAGGCTCTTTTGGTAAAACGGTATCTTTTAAAAGTGGTGCATACCTTATTATTGAGCATACTGAAGCTTTACATGTTATTGATGTAAATAGCGGAAACAGGTCAAAATCGATGAATAACCAGGAAACAAATGCTCTTGAAGTGAATCTTGCAGCCGTCGATGAGATTGCACGACAACTGAGGCTCAGGGATATGGGAGGAATCATTGTTATCGACTTTATTGATATGCATACCCAGGAAAATAAAAATAAGGTCTTTGAAAGAATGAGAAACGAAATGGAATCCGACCATACCAAACATAGCATATTGCCTCTGAGTAAATTCGGATTGATGCAAATAACACGTCAGCGTGTCCGACCCGAAATGGCTGTCAATACCCGTGAAAAGTGCCCCACCTGCGCAGGTACAGGAGAGATTTCACCAAGCGTTCTGTTGGTTGAACGTATAGAAAACACACTTACTGAACTGGTAAAGGCAAACGATAAAAACCGTGTGATCCTTAAGCTCCATCCTTATGTAGCAGCATTTATTGAAAAAGGTCTGATCAATTCCTTGAAACGCACATGGCAGAAAAGACACAAATGTAAAATTAAGATAGTTCCTGTTAGCTCTTACGACTTTCTTGAGTTTCGTTTTTTTGATGAAAAATCAAAGAAAATCATTTACTGATAATTTTTAATAAAATTTAGCTCCCCCCCTTTTTTTGTTGTAATAAATTCGATTGCATCCCGACAAATTACCTGAGTAATTATTGCGAATAAATATCGATGTATCTATATTTATAAATACGTAATGCCTGTGATTTTTTTATAACTTTAAAAACAAAAGCTGCCATGAAAAAGCATCTGCCGATAACTGTCTTCTTTACTCTATTCTTTTTTGCTTTACAAGCACAAATGTACAATCCTGTAAGCTGGATCTTCTCTTCAGAAAAGTTATCAGATGATAGCTATGAATTAAAATTTGAAGCTGCCATTGAGGAAGGTTGGCATATGTACGGGCTAAAAATTCCTGAAGGGGGACCGGTTGCAACATCCATCAATTTTTCTGAAAACTCAGGCATTAAATTCCTGAACAAAATTATTCCTTCTAAGAAGCCTGAAATTACATTCGATCCCACATTTGAAATGGAAGTTGAGTTGTTTGATCACCGGATTGTATTCGCACAAAAAGTGCGTGTTCTTTCAGATGCAGACATCAGAGTTGATGGATTTGTTGAATTTATGGCCTGTGATGATTCAAAATGCCTTCCTCCAAAAGAAATAGATTTCTCCTTTCAGTTATCCGGAAAAACTGCATCAGCTGAATCGGTAAAAAAGAAACCATCAGAAACAGAAATAAAATCAGATGTTACTGGTTTTGAGAAGGACACTATAACGATTGGTGTTGATCATGATAGTATGCAGAAAACACGTGTTCCTGAAGAAATGATCAATCAAGACAAGGATGATAATAGAGGTTCTCAGGGTTCCCTTTTGGGCCTGTTTTTCATTGCTTTGCTTGCAGGCTTTGGAGCTCTTCTGACTCCCTGTGTGTACCCCATCATCCCGCTGACAGTTTCCTTTTTTATGCGCGATACCAGCAAATCAAAGGCCATTTTCAACGGGCTATTCTTTGGTATCTCCATTGTTTTTATCTATACCCTTGTTGGATTCATTGTTGGCATTTTGAAAGTTGATCTGGTGAGATTGATATCCTCTCACTGGCTTCCTAACCTCCTGTTTTTTCTGATATTTCTGGCCCTTGCTTTTTCTTTTTTCGGAATGTTTGAGATTACTCTTCCGGGAAGTTTTTCGAATAAAATTGACCAGCAGGCGGATAAAGGCGGATTCCTTGGACCTTTCTTTATGGCTCTGGCCACCGTGGTAATAAGTTTCTCCTGCACCGGCCCTATTGTCGGGGTGGTTTTAGGCAGCGCGCTTCAGGGTGAGATTGTCAGACCGGTGATTGGTATGCTGGGATTCTCCATATCCTTTGCATTGCCATTTACCTTGCTGGCTATTTTCCCGGGTTTTATGAAAAATCTCCCCAAATCGGGAGGATGGCTAAACTCGGTAAAAGTATTTTTTGCTTTTTTATTGCTTGCTTTTTCCCTGGTCTTCGTAAGCAATCTGGGATTGAATTTCATAACAAGGGATAGTATCCTGGCCATATTAATTGTAATCTTTTTACTCCTTGGATTCTATCTGATCGGAATTATAAAGTTTTCTCACGACAGTGAATTAAAGTACATCTCCGTTCCACGCCTGCTGCTTGCCATTGCAACAATAAGTTTTATGGTGTACCTTATCCCAGGCCTGTTTGGAGCTCCTCTGAAAGCCATATCGCCATTTCTTCCGCCGGCTGAAGAAACAAGAATTACACTTTTGGGATCACCATCTTACGACACGGACAATCAACATAACAAAACAGAAGGAAATGTATGCCTTGAAACACCCAAATATTCAGATTTTCTTTCTTTGCCCCTTCAGTTAAACGGACATTTCGATTACGAAGAAGCACTTGCTTGTGCAAAAGAATTGCAGAAACCGGTTCTTCTCGATTTTGCCGGTCACAGTTGCAAAAACTGTAAAAAAATGTATGCTGAAGTATGGTCAGATATAAGAGTTCTCGACAGACTCAGGAATGATTTTATTGTTGCTGTCCTCTATACCGATGACAGAACAAAGCTTCCGGAATCTGATTGGACAACTTCGGACCTTGACGGAAAAGTTAAGAAAACACTGGGTAAAAAGTTCAATGATCTGCAAATTTCAAAATTTGGTTCAAATGCTTTGCCTCTTTATGCTATAGTTGATCCTGAAGGCCAGGTGCTGACCAAAAAGAAATATTATACATACAGTCCGAATGTGGAAAACTTCATCCGGTTTTTAGATGAAGGAATTTCCAATTTCAGGTAAATGCGCGGTTTGATACGGACTTATATTATGAACGGATCAAGTCATGCCGAGCCGGTAGTCGAAGCACACTCCTGCACACGACCACCCTTCGACTACGCTCAGGGTGACATCAAACGGAAAAGTCATGCTGAGCGGAGTCGAAGCATGTTCAGAAGCACAAAAGCTTCCCCTCCGCATTCAGGGTAACAACAAAGAACCATGTCATGCTGAGCGCCCATCTGAATGGTTCAGACCGGACAGGTAATCGAAGCACTCTCAGGCATTCAATCACCCTTCGACTACCTTTGGCCGCCAAAGGCCTGCCGACGGCAATGCGCTCAGGGTGACAACATTGAACCGTGTCATGCTGAGCGGAGTCGAAGCAT
>CAYQDZ010000239.1:0-4158 GCA_964416375.1 uncultured Bacteroidales bacterium | reverse complement strand
GGCTGTTTTTGTATTACTCGGTAGCCAAAATGACTCAAAGACTTAAAAAATCCACGAAACGCTTTACATATATAATTAAAAATCAATAGCATACAACATTTACATTATATCGAACTCACGTTAATTTAATGCAATAATTTTTATTATGCCCTGCCTAAAGATTTGAGCATTTTAGCATGATTATACAGAGCCGACAGAAAAGTAGATTGAACATAGTAAGGTAAACCATGCTTTTTTGCCACTTCCTTTACGAAATGCGCAATTTTTTTGTAATGAACATGGCTTATGTTGGGAAACAAATGATACTCCACCTGGTAATTCAATCCTCCAATAAACCATGAAAAGATCCTGCTTTTCGGGGCAAAGTCGGATGTGGTGAAAAGTTGGTGTATGGCCCAGCTGTTTTCCACATTTCCTTTCTCATCGGGCAAAGGATATTCTGAAGTCATTACAACATGAGCTGTCTGAAAGATCGTGGTGAGGATAAATCCGCTGGTAAAATGCATGGCAAGAAAAAAGACCAGTATCCAGTACCAGGCAAAAGGTAAAATCAGCATGGGCAAAAGTAAAAAAACACTATAATACACTAATTTTGAGAACGTCAGGAGCACAAACAGCTGGTTGCAGGTTCGTTTCAAAATAACCTGCCACCTTTTGCCTTAATTCTATAATGAATTCCGGTTTGTCTTGTGCCGAAAATTTTATTTTCCTTTTTGTCATTATAATCTCTCTGGTTATTAAATCAGTGAGACTGTGATTTCAGAAATCCCGATGAATCGGGATGAACTGAAATTACAAAGTCGAACTGATCCCGATAGCGCAGCGTATCGGGATCTTTAGGGTTTTATTCCCCGCCCCTTTGGTCCGAATGGTATTACCTGATTATTCTGTTTTAACGCGAGTTCGAAATTAAAATATTATAAATCAAGCATTTATGGCAAATATTTTGTGGAGGTTTAGTGTTTAAGTATCCCGCCTGAATGAAAGAATTCATTCTTTCGGGCAGGTTTGTGGTTGTTTTTGTATTGCTCTGTAGCCGTAAACTCCAAGACTCAAAGAATTTACGAAAACACTTTGCATATATAATTAAAAATCAATAATTTACATCTTATACCTTATATCATATTCACGTTGAATCAATTATTTTTGTTTCTCAGTCCGAATACTGTTCTATAGTGATAACCATAAACGGTCAGGGTTATAGCATCAAAAAATGAGCCCGGACGTTTCAGCAGAGTCCATATAAAAAACTTCCAATATTCAACTCGTCCTTTATTAAGGATCCCAATAATTAGCATTGATTTAATGAAAGCAATAAGATGACAAAGTTCAACCCTCTTTTGTCTTGCATGTTTTCGTCTGTAATTCAATAAGAACTGGCGGATTCTCTTATAATAGGGCTTTATGCTGTAGATATTCTGAATAATTGTCTGATATCCCTTTAAAAGTTCATCGGAGTTCATTTTTGGAACAAAATTCATGGTGAAATCGGTATTGCTTCCGGTTGCTTCTGTAGTCAACCTGTTTTCTGCCTTAAGTCGCTCGTATAGCTTGGTGTTTTTTGGCGCATTAAGCAATCCCACCATGGCCGATACTATTCCGCTTTGTTGGATAAAATCAATTTGTCTTTGAAAAATGGTTGGAGAATCTGTGTCGAAACCAACAATAAATCCACCGGAAACCTGCATTCCGGCATGTTGTATTTCTTTTACGCTTTGGAGCATGTCTCTGTTTCTGTTCTGAACTTTATTGCAACCCTCAAGAGATGCATCCGAAGGAGTTTCGATACCAATAAAAGCAGAGCTAAATCCCGTTGCAACCATCAAGTCCATAAGTTCTTCGTCATCAGCCAGATTAATGGAAGCCTGGATATTAAATGTAAATGGATTTTTATGTTTTTGCATCCACTCTTTCATGGCCGGAAGTAAATTATTTTTAACCATTTTTTTATTGCCAATAAAATTATCATCAACAACAGAAACGGCCCCGCGCCAATTCAGATTATAAAGTGTATCAAGCTCCTCGATAATCTGACTGGGATCTTTCATCCTGACCTTATGACCAAGAAGTGAAGTAATTTCACAAAAATCGCATGCAAAGGGGCATCCTCGGGAAATCTGGAGATTCATTAAAGCATAATCTTTCCTTGATAACAAATGGTAATCAGGTATAGGGGTTAACCTCATATCAGCATATTCGTCGGTTTTGTATATTCTTTTTGGTTGACAACCGGTTTCCAGGTCTTTTAGAAACGGGGGAAAGGTAATCTCTGCTTCATTCAAAATAAAATGGTCAATTTGAGGGTAGTTGTCGAATTCCTGCGTAAACAGAGGGCCACCTGCTACCATTTTCACTTTGTGCTTTATGCACTTCTCAATGATCTTATCTACCGAATTCTTTTGTACGTACATGGAACTAATAAACACATAATCAGCCCAAACGACATCACTTGTTAAAAGTTCGGAAATATTCATGTCCACGAGTTTTTTCTTCCATGTTTTTGGAAACATGGCCGATACGGTTATTAAACCAAGAGGTGGTACAGCTGCCTTCTTTGATACAAAGCGTAAAGCATGTTTAAAACTCCAGTACGTATCAGGATATTCAGGATAAACCAATAAAATATTCATAGTCTTTATTCAGATAGATTTGAACAAAGGTATTTCTATATTTTGCACAGAAGGGAAAGAAGGGGCTAATCGGCGCTAATAAGGGGTTAAACAAATCAAATAGGGGTTAATGTCAGATATTCAGGGTGAGTGGCATTCACCCCTGGCGTGTTTACAGGGCTTCTTTAAGCTTTAAGAGGTATTGTCTCGAAACCGGGATTTGTTCATAATATCCCCTGATTGTTAACGAATGGGAGCTGTACTTTCTATTTAATTTTTCGATGTACTGAATATTTACAATACAGATTCTATGGCAGCGAATGAAATTGGAATACTGCTTTATTTGAAGTTCTATATTCTTAAGAGTATTTCGTATGAGTTTTTTCCTGAAGTTGTCATCTTCTAAATACACGATCTCCACATAGTTATCAGCCGATCTGATAAAAGCAATGTCTGCTATGAGAAGGCTTAGGTTTTCGGTATTGTTTTCAGAAATAAACTCGATGGTTTTGTTCAGGTTATTCTCCTCGCATTTCTCGAATTCTTTCAACAATGTTTTTTTTTCAGCAATCAGTGATTCGTTTTGCTGTTTCAACTCCTGAATTTTAATATACAAACGTAAGATCACCGGAGGGGCAAGACCAATTAGGCCTGCTTTGAATATGATGTAGAAGGAAATGGGAACGAATCCTACATACCTCAGATAGAAAGCAAAAGCAACTGTGCTTAAAGCGATAAAAGTGAAATCACTCAGGTAGGTAAGTAGAACAGTTTCATTTTCGTTTTCTTGAATAGTATTAATCATCCAGGGGTATGTAATCCGAACCAAAAACAGGAATAAAAATATTATGACACCAAATCCTGCAACAAAAAGTAAGCTGTTGTTAAAGTCGAACCGGTCAAGCGGAAAGGGCTGAAAAAACAGGATAAACAAAAATACACCAAAACTGATACCAAGAAACAGTTTCAGTTTTTCATTTAAATTGGATAATGATTTCAATTTCTTATTAATAGTTACAATGAAAAATCAAACGCAACAGGTTTTCTTTGTCCGGTACAATATAAGGTAATTTGTATAATTATTCCTGCTTAAACAATACAATATTCAAAGTTAAAGTTTTTAAGAGGATTTCCGCTTATTTGTCTGATTGAAATGTATTGTTGTAAGTCGTAAAAGCAACTTTTTATTTAATTTTATGTCTATTAAACAAAAACCAGCAATGAAAACTTTTCTGCTCCTGTTCATTCTCTCCTGTCTATCTGTTGCAGCTGATGTTGATGCACAGAATATTCTGAGCTGTGAGGTCAATAAAAAGTTTTAAAAGAATACTATATATGAATTGAAGGACAATGAACAACATGTGGTAGCAAAACTATCACAGCGAAAAAATGATGTTTTTGTTGATTATGAAGAACACCAATACCTGATAAAAAAGCACAGGAATACACACTATGTATTCTACGACTCGATCATGGAAGATACGGTTTGCATCATGCAGAAGAAAAATATAATATTAAAAAACCGTGCTGATAATACAGAATTTGTCAT
>CAYQDZ010000238.1:0-4276 GCA_964416375.1 uncultured Bacteroidales bacterium | reverse complement strand
TCCGACGCCTCGCATCTGCCCCAAACTTGATGCATGAATAATGCAGGTTAAATTCTATATTTGCTTCAAATTTATGGCTGCCATGATAAAGGTCTGGGTTGAAACTTTACTGAGCGTAACCCTTGTGAGTATAATTTCACTGGTTGGTGTTTTTTTCCTTTCGCTGAAACAGGATAAACTTAAGCGATTGCAATTGGCTCTTGTTGGGCTGGCAACAGGTGGACTTCTGGGAGGAGCATTTTTTCATTTGCTGCCGGAATCATTTGAATCTTATAATAATACCCGGGTTCCATCCATTTTACTTCTAGTAGGGTTTATGTTTTTCTTTATTCTTGAGCGATTTCTCCATTGGCACCATAACCATTATTCGGAGTATTCAACTCAGAAAATCAAACCATTTGGCCCGATAAATCTAATAGCAGACGTTTTCCACAATTTCCTGGACGGATTGCTGATTGCATCAGCTTTTCTATATAGTACCGAAATAGGTATAGTAACAACACTCATTGTACTTTTGCATGAATTGCCCCAGGAAATAGGTGATTTTGGAGTGCTTATTCATGCCGGGTATTCGACCCGTAAAGCCCTTATATTTAATTTTCTTTCAGCTTGTACTGCTTACATCGGAGCTCTGATCGTTCTGGTTTTTAATCAGACAGGAGAATTATTATCAAAAGCAGTACTTCCTTTTGCGGCAGGAGGTTTTATATACCTTGCCGCAGCTGATCTTATTCCCGAATTACACACAGAAAAAACTCTTAAAAGATCTCTTATACAGCTGGGTGCCCTTATGGCCGGTATTGGCTTATTGTATCTTGTGTTAATTATTGACAGGTAATATTGATACATTCAATGATTCTATTCATTGAACCTGACAAAAAATTAGTTGAAATGAGTTTAGCAGGGTTTTTGAACTGTGGTATGTGAAAATTTAATTATTTCCCTGATGACATACCTGGAAATACAAAAGAAGAAAAAGGATATTTTTCATGCAATCATTGAGAATCGATTGCTCGATGCACTCAATGTTCTGGCAAAACTGAAGATGCATATTAGCTCATCTGATATTCATAACAAGTTTGACTCCATTATGGATACCTACCGGAGTATGCTGAAATACTCATTTGAACTTGCTCCTGATCCGAAGCGTGGAGGAATTTACAATACGCTTCAGCAATCACTGTTTGAACTGACAGATGACCTGGTAGATTCCTGGATAAAAGACAACAATCTGTTCAATAGAAAAGAATCTGTCCATCTTGTAGAACATATTGAAAAAGAGGTAACTTCTGATCCGCAATATATTCTGAGGGCATTGTCAGAGAAGTCAGATCTTAGTGAAAACGGGGATATCAAATCATCAGCAGCAGGGAATAATCTGGCTAAAGCCTTAAAAAGCAGAGAGCTATTTTATTATTACTGGCTGAAAAACCGCTACAAGACTCCTGAAAAGGAGTTCATGAATCAACTGGTCAATAGCGAAAGCATTGACTGGAGCATAAAATCAATCATGATCAGTGCTATTACCTTTTCACAAATGCGCCATTTTGACAGAGAAAAGATCTATCTTCTTTTTCATCTTATGTCAAGTCAGGATTTTAGAATACGGCAGAGAGCAATTATCGGAGTTTTTATCAACCTGTTGATTTACCTTAACAGAATCCCATTATACAAAGACATCATGGATCGTGTAAAATCGATTCCGGACGAGGCATTGTTGGCGGAAAGGTTTTTAGCTGTTTTAATTCAGTTTCTCAGAGCCAGTGATACGGAAAGAATAACAAGAAAAATACAGGAGGAAATTGTTCCGGAGGTGATGAAAATTCGTTCTGAGCTGGAAGATAAATTAAATCTGAAAGACCTTCTTGAGAAAGAAAACTTTGAAGATAAAAATCCTGAGTGGGAGAATTTTTTTAAAGATGCTCCTGATGTCTATCAAAAGCTGGAGCAATTTTCTAAGATGCAAATAGAGGGAGCGGATGTTTTTATGGGGGCATTTGCTAATCTTAAGCATTTCGATTTTTTTAAGGAGATGACTAACTGGTTCCTTCCGTTCAAAGGAGATCATGAAGTTGTTGGTAAAGCTTTTGATGGAGTGGAAGAAGAAATTGATATACCGGCTTTTGTTGAGGGCTTTGAGGAATCTACAGTGATGTGTAATTCTGATAAGTACTCTTTTTGTCTGAATATTCAATATATGCCTTCCGAACAACGAAAAATGATGCTCGAACTTTTCAATATGGAGTTGAAGGCAATGAATGAAATGAATGAAGATGAATTTAAATTGAAAAGCGAATCGAAAAATAAAATTGTAAATACACAATATCTGCAGGACCTCTACAGATTCTTTAAATTGTATCCCGATCGAAGTGAGTTTGAGGATATTTTTAAGATTGAAGCTGACGTATTAAATTCAGAAGTACTGAAAAGTGTTTTTGGTGATCAGAAAATTTTTAAGAATTTGGCGGAGTTTTATTTTGCCACCGATAAATACAATGAAGCTGTTCAGCTTTTTGAATGGTTGAACAAACAAGAAAGCACGTTTGAATTGCTGGAAAAAATGGGATTTTGCTACCAGAAAACAGCAAATTATGATAAAGCGATTGAGTTGTATAAGCAAGCAGAACTCTTTGACAGGAATAAGATATGGTTACAGAAGAAATTGGGATATTGTTACAGAAAAACCGGAAATATTAAGAAAGCCATTGTATACTATAAACAAATACTTAATTCCGAACCAAATGATCTTGGTAATCTTGCATACCTGGGGCAATTGTATATAGATAATGAAAATTATGATGAGGCCCTGAAATATTATTATCGTGTTGAGTATGAGAAACCTGATAATGAGAAAGTATACAGGCCCATAGGATGGTGCTCTTTTATTCTTGGAAAGTACGATACTGCAATTAAATATTTTCAAAAAACCATTGAGTTCAAGCCTTTGAAAAACGACTTCCTTAATATAGGACATTGCTATTGGGCAGCAGGGAAAATGGATATGGCACTGGAATCATATCGGCAGGCTGTAAGTTTATCAAATAACGATGAAACATGGTTTCGTGAGACTTTTCATAAGGATAGTAAGTTTTTAAAAAAGACAGGCATTGATAATCTGGATGTTGCGCTAATGATTGATTATGTTCTCATCACATAATGCATTTCAATAGGATAGACTAAAATATAAAAAAATGTTAAAAATGAGCAGATTGATCAATAAAACAAAACATTTCATCTAAATCTTTGTTCTTCAAAGTATAGAGCTACGTATATTTTATTATCTGATTCGTGTCCTGAATACAAAATTTACATCGAATCAAGGAAACTATCGGAGTTATGATTTCATAAATTAGTAATACACATGACCTTATGACAACAATGCTTGATCATCAAAAAATTATTCTGGAACAGTTAAGTCATGATAAAGAATTATTTCGCAAGGAAATTATTAAATCGTTCAAATGGTTAAAATCGTACGAGATAATTATGTTACGCAAATGGTTAAAGGAAAACTATAGCGAGACACATGCTGAGATAATTCATGAGGTATTTGAGTACATTGCAGCCTGATGAAGATCTATAAAATCCTTGTCTTTTCATTTCTCACAATCCAATCTTCCGGAAGGTTTCTCTTGTTTATTTTTTAAAATAATACTGCCACTATACTACCCGATACCAGGCTTGTTTTTCCTATTTTTACCATATTTTTATTGAAATTCCTTTTTGCATGAAAGTTACGGGTTTTAGTTTCATCAGAAATGCCATTAAATATGATTATCCCATAGTTGAATCAATATATTCAATTCTTCCATTGTGTGATGTTTTTGTTGTAGCTGTTGGTAATTCAGAAGATGACACACTCAGTTTGGTCCGGAATATTGATAAAAAGAAAATAAAAATTATTGAAACCACATGGGACAATAACTTTAGGAAAGGTGGATACGTACTGGCCGATGAGACAAATAAAGCAATACATGAAATACCGGATGATTCCGATTGGTGCTTTTATATTCAGGGCGATGAAGTAGTTCATGAAAAATACCTGGACACGATAAAAGCAGATATGGAGAAATACAAAGACGATGAGAATGTGGACGGGCTGTTATTTAATTATTTGCATTTCTATGGTTCCTACGATTATGTTGGAGAATCTTATAGTTGGTACCGACGCGAAATCAGGGTAATTAAAAACAATAAAAATATCTATTCATACTGCGATGCCCAGGGTTTCAGCCGGCAGCGCGGGCGGACCGAGATGTACCGCGGCCACGAGCCA
>CAYQDZ010000237.1:0-4278 GCA_964416375.1 uncultured Bacteroidales bacterium | reverse complement strand
CGCCTTTCAAACCTGTCTCTTCCGTATCTTCAACTTTTGTGAAATACTGAGGTTCAATAGGTCTTAACAATCCGCCTCCTATACTACATCCTAAGGTATATTCCACGTTTATTCCGTGAGTTGTTGCTTTTTCCTTTATCCCTTCAAGGGGACTAACCAGAACATTTGGAAAACCACTATATATACCCAGCTGGGCATTAGCAGCATTTGGACCAATAACAGCAATTGATTTAATTCTATCTTTCTCTAAAGGCAATATTCCATTGTTTTTAAGGAGTACAATTGATTTCTGCGCGGTTTCCAGAGCAAGATCACGATGTTCCTTACAATCAAGTTTTTCATTTGGAATAGAAGTATAAGGTACCATTTCAGGCAGATCGAATTCACCCAATCTGAAGCGCGCAGACAGTACTCTTGTCAAGGCGCTATCGAAATCTTTTACCTCCAACAATCCCTTGTCAAGAGCTTCTTTCAAACCACTACGATATTCCAGGCCACAATCAAGATCACAACCGGCAAGGATACTTCGTGCTGAAGCTTCGGCATTCGTTTCAAAAAAGTGATGTCCATTTACCATATCATTTATTGCACCACAGTCAGAAACCACAAATCCCTGAAAACCCCATTTGCGTCGCAGTAAATCATTTAGTAAAAAGGTATTTGCATTGCTGGGAACATGATTTACTTCATTATATGCACCCATAATTGAATACGTTTTGCCTTCGACAATAGCTTTTTGAAATGCCGGCAAATAATATTCAAACATATTGCGCATATCAACATCAGAAGAACCTGTATGACGACGCTCTTCCTCGTTATTTGCCAGGAAGTGTTTTGGAGTGGAGATTGTTTTGAAATAATAAGGATCATCACCCTGCATTCCTTTTATAAATGACACACCCATGAGAGAAAGGAGATATGGGTCTTCGCTATACGATTCCTCATTCCTCCCCCAACGCGGATCACGAGCAATATTAATGGTCGGACTCCAATAGGTTAAACCTTTTCCCCTGGTTTGATTTAAAACCCGGGCTTCATCGGAAATGGCATTTGCAACACGATAAATAAGCTCAGGATCCCATGTAGAACCTAACGCAAGGCATTGAGGAAAAGAAGTCGTGCCACTTTCAAGCACTCCATGCAAGGCTTCACTCCAATAGTTGTATTCAGGAATACCCAAACGAGGGATCGAATCGGTTTGATTGGTTAATTGATTTATTTTTTCCTCAACGGTCATTAAACTTATCATATCAGAAAGCCTTTCTCTGTATGAATTTGGTTTAAAAACATTCACAATTACAGAGCTGCTTGTTGCATCATTCTCACTTTCACTAACTGACAGAATCAATAAGAAATATCCGGGCCTGGGAAAGGTAACTTCTATGGAAGGACTGTATGGATTTTCAAAAACAACTTCAGAATTCTGGGGACATGTCCATTCTGTTTTTATTTCTTCCAAAGAAATAGTTCCTTCAAGTTTTGCTGAATGCGTTTTTTCCCAATTGATTATCTGATTGGCACCTGCGTTAATTGAAATAGGTTGAGAACCAATCAGAGTTGCGTTTAAGAATAGAAGAACTGTTGTACTTATTAATGATATTATGGTTCCTGGCTTCATGGTTAGGTTCATTTAAGTGGTTAAGATATAAATTACAGATATATATTTAGTCTCTTACTTTTTGAAAACAATTTATATGCAATAGTTTTTTTATGCAACTAGAATTTTTTGATCGACGTAAATATACAAACATTTAATTTTTAGATAACCACACTCATTTCGCTTCCTTTGATCGCCATAGCTTTCTTTGATCACTGAAGTGAAACGAAAGTGATAGCGAAGGCAATGTACGGCCGTAAAAAGAGTGTTGCTTCCTGTTATTAAAATGGCAACCCCTCCCCTTTCGAAATTATGCTTATTTTGAACTTTGATTCTGTAATAACGGCATGATTTTATAATATGATCAAAGCAACCTTAACACCCGTCTGAATAAATCAGCCGGGCAGGCAATGCATTGACATTACACGACAACCGCAGAAAATTTATGCCTGCTTGCGGTTAACATAGTATTGACATATTGAATAATTACTCTAAGACACTCATAAATAGTTAAATACTTTAATCTGCTTATTTTATAATAGTAATTGACTAAAATGTTATAGATTAAGTTTTGCCAAAACATATATTTGCGCAGTGTATTTAAATTATTTTTAGTATCCAATATGAGAGTACTGCTTTCCCTTTCATTTCTTATTGCTGTTTACATCACTTTCAACACGAGATATATCGGCAGGCTCAGCCTTTTTTGGTTTTACGTAAGTCTTTGTGCTGGTAATAAATTATTATTTTATATTTTTAACATAATATTAAGTCTCACAATATATGAAATGCAAAATTTTTCTTATATCAGTTACTCTAGCGAGTCTTAAATGCTTTCCGCCTGTTTTGTAACATTAACTTAAACAAGTTCTCAAATGAGAAAATTAAACCCAACTTAATTAACTATTATGAAAAGAAACTTGCTATTTTATGCACGTATTTTTAATCTGAAATCAATACTTTTTATATTGATGATTGGATTTGGTATGATCTTGCCAAATTCAGTACAGGCTCAGGAATCCATCTCCGTGAAGGGAGTGGTCAAGGATTCTGAAGGAGTTCCTATACCTGGTGTAAACATCGTTGAAAAAGGAACGATGAATGGAACCATTACCAACTTAAAAGGCGAATACGCAATTAAAGTGAGTTCTGCCGGAGCATCACTAACTTATTCTTCAATAGGATTTAATGCTGAAGAAGCAGTTATTGGAGGCAGAAGCGTGATAGATATTGTTTTCATCGAAAATCTGGAGGCACTTGATGAAGTTGTGGTCATAGGATATGGCCAAAAGAAAAAGGAAAGTGTAGTGGGAGCCATCACCCAGATCGATGGAGAACAACTGATGAAAGCCGGTGGTGTAACCAATGTGGGTGAAGCTCTTCAGGGACGTTTACCCGGTGTAACCACCATTATTGGTAATGGTCAGCCCGGTGAATCCGATCTGAAAATCTTCATTCGTGGTCAAAGCTCCTGGAATGGCGAAGGTCAACCTCTTATCCTCGTGGATGGAGTTGAACGTAGCATGAATGATATCGATATGGCTGAAATCGATAAAATTTCAGTCCTTAAAGATGCTTCAGCTACTGCCGTATTTGGTGTAAAAGGTGGCGACGGAGTAATTCTTATAACAACCAAAAGAGGCAAAATAGGAAAACCTCAGTTAAGCCTGTCGGCAAATTCAACGGTTAAAATGTACTCAAAGTTGCCCCAGAAGCTGGAGTCGTACGATGCCTCTTTAATTGGAAATGAGGCTATCATGCGTGAATTGATGTATACTCCTACTGCCTGGGAAGCTTATCTCCCCATGGAAATGGCCGAGAAATACAGGAATCCTGAAACGCTTGAGGAGAGTTACATCTACCCCAATGTCGATTGGGAAGATGTTATTCTAAAAGATTATGCCATGGATTATCGTGTAAACTTATCGGTTCAGGGAGGTTCCGAGTTTGCTAAATATTTTGGAAGTTTATCCTATCAGACGGTCAGCGATATCTTTAAAGGAAAAGAATATGACAATGGCAAGGGTTATTCCAGTGAATATTCCTACGATCGATTTAACTACCGGTCGAACCTGGATTTTAATATCACCAGATCCACTGAATTCTCAGTGAATATATCGGGTTACTATGGTGTTCAGGACAAACCGCTTGACGATATGATGGTGCCTCTGTTCTCCATTTACAGCCTGGCTCCTTCGATCTATATTCCCGCCTACCCTGATGGTTACTATGGACGATTTGTTTCACATGACTGGGGAACCCAGAATCCCGTAGTTGTTCTTTCGAATACAGGGTACAATACCTATAGCAAATTCGAAATCAACAGTGATTTTCAGCTGAAGCAGGACCTTGGTTTTATTACCGAAGGATTGAGCTTTAACGGAAAATTCTCCCTCGATAACTATATGCAGAGTATTCAGCGTTTGATAGACGATCCTATTAATCAGGTCGATAATGTTTTCTACCGGGTTTACGATAAGGAAGGAAATATGACCATTGTTACACCTCCGGGGAATAACGACTTCGACTTTGTTCTACAGCCATGGACATTGGATGCTATGCAGGTACAGGACGACAGCAGAACGATGAGGTTGAATTACGAATTATCGTTATTCTATGATCGCACCTTCGCCGAGAAGCATAATTTTACTGCACTCTTCCTTCTGAAAAGGGAACAGTAT
>CAYQDZ010000236.1:0-4295 GCA_964416375.1 uncultured Bacteroidales bacterium | reverse complement strand
ATTTCATCTTTGCTTGAATTGATGCCTGTTCCCAGATTTTTTGGCTTAGTCCATTTACCTCCAACCAAATCACTGGAATATATATCCAATCCACCTGATCCGCCTGGTGCATCCGAAACAAAATACATTTTGTTGCCATCCTTATTGAAGAAAGGATGACCAATGCTGCTAAAACCTTCAAGTGAAAATTCATGTATATCCAATTTATTATTGATATCAATGGGAATGTTGGCCTCATAGGTTTTTAAATTGGAATGAGTTGATGTACTTCGGGTAAAATACATGCTGTTCGTAATGTCAGAAAAGAAAAGTGAACTTTCGTTTTGTGCAGAATTAAGGTTTCTGTTATACTTCTTTAATCTGCCAAATTGACCACCATTCATGTAGCTTGCTGAAAATATATTGTAATCACCTTCCCCTCTGCTACCCCATAAATTCTTCCTGGTGGAAGCAAATAGTATCTTATCTTGATAGATTACAGGACATATTTCTGACTCAGAAGTGTTTAATACACTCTCATTTTCAACCATTACCAGAGAAGAATCTTTATACATTTTCGCTCTGACCTCGGTAGAACTCAGATAATCATGAATTTCACTGCGAACAATCTCGTTATACTTCGCCATCCAATTCTCGAAACCTTTAATGTCTTTATTTTTAAGCAATAGCAAAGCAAAATTCAAGCGATGTTCATTCGATATATACAAATTCGTTTCAAATACAATACGATAACTTTCAACTGCCTGATCGTATAGTTCTAAGGATGTAAATGCTTCGGCCTTTCTGAGGACGGAATAATAATTTTTAGCATCCTTTTTATATGCCATATTGTAGTAGACTATCGCTTTCTTAAATTCCTTTTTATCAAAGTAATAATCACCTTTTTCGTCGTATATGTTTCGTATGTCAAAAATACTTTCATTAGTCTGGGAGTAACAAATAGTATGAAACAACCCAAACAATAATATTACGAGAAATGCTCTCATTTTTTGGCCTGATTAATTAATAAAAATCATTTATTAAACTGGTTACGATAAAGTTACACTAACTTTTTTTTCAAAAACCAAGTGTAACTAAATCGGGTTAACCTGCTATAGCACAGATTTAACTGTAAATATATGAACGGGGCAGGTTATATGTCTATACCAAATTATTCAATTATCCCGATTAGTGCAATAGAATTATGAATAAAGTTTAATTCTATTGCCTGCCCGCGATTTCTCATTTTAAGCATTTGAATGCAATGGATAATTTTCCGCTGTACTCCCATCAATGGGTTTGCCTGTAATTCAGCTTCATTTTTCAATTCAAAAGCAAGAATTGGGTTTATTTGCAGAAATGAAAGAGGGTTTTCATTAAAATGGCAAATAAGTGAGTATTTACACGGCAATGTATCAAAGCAATTATAATATGCCGGAAAATTCAGGCAGGATGATCCGGACTGATATACGGACGAATTCGGCCTGCCTGCAGCAAGGTGTAAATAAACATTACGTGGAATGTGTTATATTTAAAACATGAATCAATTCAATCTGCCATGAAAAAAGTAACTATTATCCTGACTATCCTTTTCCTGATTATTTCAGGTAAAGGATTTTCACAGGATCAAAAAGAGCAAATTAAAACCCAAATTAAACCAGCTCTGCTGATTATTGATATTCAGAACGCTTTCCTGACTATGGTTCCCGAAAGGGAAAAAGAAGTGGGCATGTACTATATCAATAATTTAATTGAACTTTTCCGAAGCCATGACTGTCCCATAATACGGGTTTATCATCGCAGTGAGGAATATGGAGTACAACCGGGTACTGATCAATTTGAATTTCCAGGCTCAGTATTAATCAAACCTGACGATGCCAAAGTAATTAAAACCTATCCCGATGGCTTTAATAAAACTGATCTGGATCAGGTTATCAAAGAGAAAGGAAGTAATACTTTATTTCTTTGCGGCCTAAGTTCTGTCGGCTGTGTTTTAGCCACCTGGATTGGTGCACAAAACCACGATTACAAGGCTTTTCTTATAAAAGATGCCATGATGAGCCACAATTCAGACTATACAAACAATGTGGAAGTTATGTTCGATGCTGTTAGCTATGATGTAGTGAAGTTAATCCTTGAAAATTCCGGAAAATAGAAAAAGAGGAAGAAATGGAAACGAACAATATTGCCATGGCTTTAATGTCTGACCCTCAAATATTGTTTCTGGATGAACCGACATTGGGTCTTGACCCTCACGCAAGAAAATCGGTTTGGAATTATATTGAAAAACTGAAAAAAGAAAAAACCATTTTGCTGACAACTCACTATTTAGAAGAGGCCGACTCTTTGGCCGATCATATAGCCATAATGGATAAGGGTAAAATAATCGATTCGGGAACCTCGTCTGAATTAAAAAAAAGATATACGAATAAACAAACACTTAAAATCTCGGGAGAGAACATCTCTGCAGAAATTATAGAAATTTTAAATAAAAAAGGTCTTGAAACAAATAGTATACAAAACGGGATAGAGATACATGCTGAAAATTTAAATGTTGATTCCATACTGGATATTTTAAAACAAAATCATGTGAAAATAAACGGGATAGAAATGAAGGAACCAACATTAGAAGATGTTTTTCTTCACCTGACAGAAAAGGAGGCAATAGAATGAGGTTTTACAGCTTAGCTGTTCGAAACTTAAAAGAGATCTATCGCGACCCCGTTTCTATGGTATTGGGTTTGGCAATGCCACTTGCTTTATTGTTACTTTTTTCCTCGATGCATAAAAAAATACCATTGGACATCTTTGATCCTCAATCTCTGACTTCAGGGATTGTTGTATTTAGTTTTGCTTTTTTAATGATGTTTTCATCCATCTTACTTGCAAAAGATAAACAAAGTACTTTTTTGGTAAGACTATTTACTACGCCCTTAAAACCATCAGATTATATCCTGTCGTACATTCTGCCATTTCTACCTCTTGCATTTTTTCAGGCCGTGATTTGTATGATCGTGGGATCGATGCTTGGGGCTACATTCAGTAATGTACTTATTTCCTTACTTCTCTTTCTGCTAATTGCCTTACTATGTGTAAGCTTAGGGATTATTTTAGGTTCTTTATTTACAGTAAATCAGGTATCGGGAGCAGGCTCTATACTCATAACAGCGATTGGACTTTTCAGTGGTGCATGGATGGATCTAAAAATAGTTGGCGGAGTATTTGAGTCGATTGGTTATGTTCTTCCGTTTGCCCATGCTGTTGATGCTTCAAAGGGATTACTATCCGGTTCTCACTTTGGTGATATCTCCGGCAATTTTTATGTTATTTTACTCTATGCAGTTGTATTATTTTTATTGGCCATATTATCCTTTAAAAGGACAATGAGAAGAATATAAATGGAATAAAAACGGCTTACAAAAATGTATAAAAATTACAGTAGAATAATTTTTGTAATTATTGTTATAAATAGCGCGCTGACTTTGTAATACCTTTTAATAAAAGCACTGATTACAACCTAAAATCCGCGTGAACTGCGAGTTGTAATCCTATAGGTTAATAAGTTTTCTGGAAATGGGCCTGATGATGCTCTATATTTATAATTGTTGGGAGTTTACTATCGAATAAAATTATTTCCGAATTAACTTAAATGTTATACTAACAAAACTATAATTATGAAAAAAACAATGATCATTATTATCGTCTTAGTTCTGGGCCTGCAATTAAAAGCTCAGGATGCATTTAGTCCTTCCGGTAATTTCTCGATTGATCTGAATTTTAATCCTGCTGCTATTTTTGATGCAAATGCAGGATCTATGTTTGTTATGCCTTTTATTAAAGCCAGATACTTTATTTCTTCAAAATCTGCACTTCGATTAGGCTTTACAGCTGAATTTGACAGTGATAAAGAATATTTCGATATTAATGGAGATAATTTCACCAAGACAAAAAGTGCTTCTTTAGTTATTGCACCTGGCTTTGAACAACAATTTGGAGCCAAAAGGTTTTATTTTTATTTGGGTGGAGAAATACCCTTTAAAACTTATACATCAAAGCAAATATCTGAATATGCCGGAAATACCACTGAAACTAAAAACCATAATGGAGGTTACTTTAGTGCCGGCATAAATCTTATTCTTGGATTTGATTTTTACATATTACCTAATTTTTATATAGGTGCGGAGTTTACTCCCGGGTTTAGCCTGGTGAAAGATTATGATGTAACAGTTGATAATAATGTTACCACTAAGGGTGGTGTTGGAACAAGCTTTGGTCTCTCATCAGCTTCGGGCCTTCGTTTAGGCGCAAGATTCTAA
>CAYQDZ010000235.1:0-4301 GCA_964416375.1 uncultured Bacteroidales bacterium | reverse complement strand
GTATCACAAATAAATAATTAAAATTCATTCATTTTTATGAATAATGCAGGTTAGAGGAAAAGGTAATGGATAAGAATTTAATGTTTTAATTTTTCATGCAGTGAATTCTAATTGTTCATTTTGGATTTATTCCTGTCCTGCTGGGTTATAAAGGATTATTTATATCCTATCTTCCAATATATAATATCATCAAAAAAACATAACTTTATTATTAGCACATCGTTATAAAGTACAAACCGCACTGTATGAGATCTATTGCAATTTTGGTTTTGTTGATGCTGGGATTATACCTGAATGGTCAGGATAAAGAGGGTGCAATACTTTCTTTGGAAAATAATTCTCATGATTTTGGCAGGATAAGAGAAGACAAAGGAAAAATTTCGCACATTTTTTCTTTTTCAAATACAGGCAATCAACCATTGGTACTGAACAATGTAAGAAGCGCATGTGGCTGTACGATTCCAAAATGGTCGAAGGAACCGGTATTACCCGGGGCAGAAGGATTTATTACCATTGAATTTAATCCTGAAAATCGTATTGGCTTGTTTCATAAAACTGTTCAACTGCAAAGTACGGCCATCAACAGCAATATGTTTGTGACAATACGCGGTGATGTTTTGCCACCTGTTACAGAAGAAAAACTGGAATACCAAATCGGAGATCTAAGTGTGAAATCCAGACACATTAATTTCGGATATATCTACAAAGGGAAAACAGCTATTCAGACCCTTACCATGGCGAATCATTCAGATAAAACTTTGGATATTGATCTGAAAAATATTCCTGAACATATCGTGGTTCATGTTATACCCTCAACACTTCCCCCGGGGGAGTTCGGACAGATTGTTTTTCATTACAATACGGACCTGATCAATGATTGGGATGTGGTGATTGATCGAATAGCAGTGGTTATTAACGGAAAAGAAGTAGAAAAGGATAAGTTTGCCGTTACAGCCAACATACGGGAAGATTTTAGCGATTTATCGGAAGAACAACTTACAGATGCCCCGATAGCATATTTTGATGAGAAAAATTATGTTTTTGATACCATTTCCGGTGATAACATCTTAAAGTATTCTTTTACTCTGAAGAACGATGGAAAATCTGATTTGATCATCCGGGGACTGAAACCTACTTGCGGATGCACTATTGCAAAACATAAAAGGAATATTTTGTCTCCGGGGGCATCCACAAAAATTAAGGCGACTTTTGATTCTGAAGGAAAATCCGGTGAATTCAAGATTGCAATAACCGTGATTACAAATGATCCTAAGTCGTATAAACAATACCTTTCAACGGAAGGATATATAAAGCGATGATTCCTGTTCAGATTTTTTTAATAAGTCTGTTTTTAATTCCATTGTTGAGCATATTTTTGTTTATACTTTTAGTAAGGGAAAAATAGTATGAGCAAAAAAAAGAAAAATAAATCCGCACTCTTGGTATCAAAAGGAGTGCCTGAGCCTCCAACAGTTAATCCCCGATGGCAGAAAATTAAACGTCGTGAAGTTACCGCTGATGAGTTTATTGAGGGCATTCTTAATGGAGATCGCACATTGCTGGGCAGAGCAATTACACTCATTGAAAGTAACCTGCCGGATCATATTAAGCAGACCCAGGAAATAATAAAAAAATGCCTTCCTCATGCAGGAAATTCCATACGAATTGGAATCACAGGTGTTCCGGGTGTCGGGAAAAGTACCTTTATAGAAGCCTTAGGAATCTACCTGACTCAACTTAATCACAGGCTTGCTGTACTGGCAATTGATCCGAGCAGTGAGCAATCAAAAGGAAGTATTCTGGGAGATAAGACAAGAATGGAATCTCTGGCTGCTCATCCTGAGGTATTCATTCGTCCTTCACCTTCAACGGGTTCCTTAGGTGGTGTAGCGCGAAAAACAAGGGAAACAATCTTACTATGCGAAGCTGCAGGATATGATGTAATCTTTGTTGAAACGGTTGGGGTAGGTCAATCAGAGGTAGCCGTACATTCTATGGTTGACTTCTTTCTTTTGTTGATGCTGTCGGGAGCTGGTGATGAATTGCAAGGAATTAAAAGAGGCATTATGGAAATGGCAGACATGATCGCCATTACAAAAGCCGATGGAACAAATGGTGAAAATGCACAAAGGACCGCCGGGGAGTTCAGATCTGCCTTGCATCTTTTTCCTGTTTCAGAGTCGGGATGGGCTCCTTCCGTGTTAACCTGTTCATCCAATGAAAAAACCGGAATAAAAGAGATATGGGACAAGATACTGAGTTATAAAAATCATGTCAACAGCAACAATTTTTTTACCATGAAGCGTAAAAAACAGGCTCTGTACTGGATGACTGAAACCATCGATGAGTCTCTCAAAACGCATTTTTATGGAGATCCCACCATACAAAAGCGGCTCGAACAACTAAGAAAAGAAGTACTTAACAATAATTTGAGCTCTTTTGCAGCTGCTCAACAAATTCTTAATGAATATTTTAGGGCATCTGAATAACAGGAGAACCAGCTGAATAGTGCTTGTTAATCAATAGATTGATTTGTTGTATCAACATTCTTCAGGTATTTACTAAAAAATGAACTTAGTATGTCGGATTTAGAGTGTAATGAACATTCTTCAAGAATTTGAGTTTATTTTTCAATTACTCCCGGTTTTCAAACAGATATCTGTAAATTTGATATGTATTGAAACCAGAAAAAATTGAACTTAAAAATACGATTAGAATGAAATACGATCTGATAGTAATTGGTAGTGGGCCAGGTGGTTATGTTGCTGCAATTCGTGCTTCACAACTGGGATTAAAAGTTGGGGTTGTTGAAAAAGCTGAATTGGGCGGAGTATGTCTTAATTGGGGTTGTATACCTACCAAATCTCTTCTGAAGAGTGCACAGGTATTTGATTATACAAAACATGCTGCTGAATACGGAGTGAAGATCCAGGGTGATATAAAACCGGATTTCACGAAAATGGTGGAACGGAGCAGAACTGTTGCTGCTGGTATGAGCAAAGGAATACAATTTCTTTTTAAGAAAAATAAGATCGATCACATTCAGGGTTTTGGCAGACTGAAAGATAACAAAACCGTTGAAGTTGAAACAGGCGAAGGAAAGAAAGTAAAACATACAGCTGATCATATTATTCTGGCAACCGGTGCCCGTTCAAAAGAATTACCGAATCTGAAACAGGACGGTAAAAAAATTATTGGATACCGTGAGGCCATGACCTTGAAAAAACAACCCGGATCAATTGTTGTTGTTGGTTCAGGGGCTATCGGAAGTGAGTTTGCAAATTTCTACCAGTCTATAGGAACAGAGGTTACACTGGTTGAATTTTTGCCCTATATTGTTCCTTTGGAAGATGAAGAAGTTTCAAAACAACTTGAGAGGTCCTTTAAGAAGACCGGAATGAAAGTGATGACCGGTTCAACTGTTGAATCAGCAGATACCAAGGGAAGCAAATGCAAAGTGAAAATAAAAACCGGTAAAGGAGAAGAGGTAAAAGAGGCAGATATCGTCCTCTCGGCAGTTGGTGTAATTCCAAACCTTGAAAATATAGGACTTGAAGAGCTGAAAATAAAAATGGATAAGGGCAAAATTCAGGTTGATGAATATTATAAAACCTCTTTAGATGGTGTTTACGCCATTGGTGACATAGTATCGGGTCCCGCTCTGGCGCATGTTGCATCGGCTGAAGGTATTGTATGTGTTGAAAAAATTGCCGGAAAAGACCCTATGCCTATAAATTATAATAATATCCCCGGATGTACTTATACAAGCCCTGAAGTTGCATCAGTTGGCTTTACTGAAAAATCTGCCAAAGAAGCAGGATATACAATAAAAGTGGGGAAATTTCCTTATTCAGCATCTGGTAAAGCAAGTGCTTCAGGCGAAAAGGATGGATTTATTAAATTGATTTTTGATGAGAAATACGGAGAATTACTTGGAGCTCATATGATTGGAGCAAATGTCACTGAGATGATTGCTGAAATGGTTGTGGCGCATAATCTTGAAACCACAGGACACGAAATCATGAAATCCATTCATCCCCATCCTACTATGTCAGAAGCCATTATGGAAGCAGCAGCAGCAGCATATGGCGAAGTCATTCATCTTTGATATGCCATCAAAACACATTTATTTTCAGGTAATATTACTTAACAAATAGTTTCGCTCTCATCTCTTCACTACCTGATATTTCTACAATATAAATACCCGGATGCAGATCTGAGATGTCTACAGTTTTGCCCGAGCCATTAAATTGAAAGGATTTAACCAGGATTCCTGACATATTGAAAATATTTAATCGCGT
>CAYQDZ010000234.1:0-4343 GCA_964416375.1 uncultured Bacteroidales bacterium | reverse complement strand
CCAACTCCCAATTTCGAATTATGAATTGATGTTAATAACCTGGATATTCGATATTAGACATTGGATATTGAAGATTATAATCATAGTAGTTTACTTAGTTGAAAATGTATATACTAAAAAGATTGTGATAGAATAGTGGGGGTTTTTCGGAAGTCGGGAGTCGGGAGTTAATAAAAAGAGAACTTCGGTCTTCGGGCTTCTGACTCCTATTTTCAGTCCTCGAACCGAAAAAATACCATTACTTTTCAGGTGAAGAATTTCTACTCTGAAACTCCTTAATGTTCTCCATGACCTTTTCGACCAGGAGTCTGCGCGATTCCATGCTTGCCCAGGCAATATGCGGTGTAATGAATAGTTTTTCCTTATTTTTCACCGTCAGCAAGGGATTATCCGGTGCAACAGGTTCATCTGTCAATACATCTACTCCTGCCCCGGCAATCCAATCATTATGAATAGCTTCAGCCAGAGCATGTTCATTCACAATTCCTCCCCTGGCCATGTTCAGAAGGTATGAAGATCTTTTCATCGTTTTTAGCTGAGCAACATCCAGTAAATTATTGGTCTTTTCATTTAAGGGGCAATGAATGGAAACTATGTCGGATGTCTGAAGCAAAGCATTCAGGTCAAGGTGTTTGTACCTGTTTTTTTGGTTTTTTCCGGAAGTTGAATGGTAGACAATTTCCGAACCAAAAGCATTTGCTATTTCAGCAACACGTTTGCCAATGGTTCCAAGGCCGATAATTCCAAACCGTTTGTCTTTCAGTTCCCAAAAACTTCTTCCATGGTGTGTGAAAATGGGGCTGCTTGTATATTCACCCGATGTAACATAAAGATCGAAAAAACGGCTTTTATGAAGCAGGTATAACAACATGGCAAAAACAGATTGGGCAACAGATTCAGTAGAATACCCTGCCACGTTTTTTACTTCAATACCTTTCCTTTTGGCATATTCAAGGTCAACATTGTTCATGCCGGTAGCTGCAATACAAATCAGCTTTAAATCAGAACATGCATCCATTACATCCCTGTCGATTAATACCTTATTAGTAATGGCAATATCCATTCCCCTTAACCTTTCTGTTGTTTTGTCGGCAGGAGTTGTCTCATAACCAACATAATCGCCAAATTCTTGCATACCGGATAAATTCTCAACCTTTCCCAAAGTTGAAGTATCAAGAAAACATATCTTAAACGGTTTTAAGGCCATAGAAAAAAATTAATACAATCTTGTCCAAAAAGGAAAAAACACGTATTAAATAAGATTCATTTCTTTGTGAAGCTTTGTGTCTTCTTTGTTTCTCTCTGTGCAACAATTATTTAAGTTTATACCACAAAGTTACACAAAGTAAGCACGAAGTTGCACAAAGACTTTTTGGACAGCCTCCTTTCCAATTCAAATTAGAACTCAATTTCTACCTGATTCTTCAATAAATCATCGAGGGTTTCACGCTGGCGGATAAGGTAATCCTTCTTTTCATGAATCAACACTTCGGCAGGACGGTACCGTGAATTATAATTGGAAGCCATGGCAAAGCAATAAGCTCCTGCATTATGAAAGGCAAGAATATCTCCTTCCGAAATTTCATTTATTTTACGATTCCAGCCAAATGTATCTGTCTCACAGATATAGCCCACCACAGTATAAATCCTTGTATTACCATTTGGCTTTGATACGTTCACGATATGATGATAAGCGTCGTAAAACATAGGTCTTATCAGGTGATTCAAACCTGTATCCAAACCTGCAAAAACAGTTGCTGTTGTTTGTTTCACAACATTTACCCTGGCAAAAAAATACCCGCTCTCACTTACCATGAATTTTCCAGGCTCAAACATAAGAGTCAGAGACTTACCGTAATCTTTACAAAACTCCTTGAATCGTTTCACCAGTTTACTGCCAAGGGCATCAATATCTGTTTGGATATCATCAGGTTTATAGGGTACCTTAAAACCACTGCCAAAATCAATGTATTCCAAACCAGGAAAATTCCTGGCCGTATCAAGCAATATTTCTGTTCCTTTAAGGAATACATCAACATCAAGGATATCTGAACCTGTGTGCATATGTACTCCTTCAACGAGCATATTGTTTGCTTTAATCACCCGCAACAAATGAGGCATCTGGTATATGGAAATTCCAAATTTTGAATCGATGTGGCCCGTTGAAATTTTTTCATTTCCCCCGCCCATGATATGAGGATTAATACGCACACAAACAGGTATGGTATTACTGTATACATGTCCGAATTGTTCCAGTATGGATAAATTATCAATGTTTATGCGAACACCCAGATCAACTGCTTTATATATCTCATCAATTGATACACAGTTAGGCGTGTAAATGACATCTTTGGGTTTAAATCCTGCTTTTAATGCCAGCTGAATTTCCTGTATAGATACCGCGTCAATACCAGTCCCCAACCCTCTGAAAAACTTAAGTATAGTAATGTTTGTAAGCGCTTTGCAGGCAAAATTAATTTTTAGATCAACCCCCTTAAATGCATTGGTGAATTTCTCATACTGAGCTTTCATTTTTGAGGTTTCATAAACATACAAAGGCGAACCATATTTATCAATGATTGACAGGACGTCTACTCCATCAATCTGGTATCTGTTTTTAACAAGCTCCATTTTGTATTAAGATTTGTTAATTCATTGTGTCAAATATACGAGAAAACAAAAAACCCTCAACCCATGAGATATCCAAACCGGTTGAGGATCTTCATGATATGAATTTTTTATTATCTTTTCTTTATGGGTTTTTTTCCCTGTTGTTTTGCCAACATTTCCATTCGTTGTTGAAATTTCGACTTTTTCTTTGTTTTGCCTTTTCTGGATTCAAGCTTTTGTAAAAGTTCATCTTCATCAATAAACTGTTTGAACAACATATTTTGAGCAAAAGTAATGAGGTTGGCAAGAAAATAGTAATACGTCAGTCCTGCAGAAAATTTATTCAGAATAAACATGAACATGACAGGCATAACATACATCATGGATTTCATGCCGGGCATCTGCTGGTTTGATGCAGCTGTCTGACTATTGAACTTCATAGAAAGAATGGTAGAAACAGTCATTAAAAGAGTAAATAAGCTCAAGTGATTACCAAAGGTATTACTGAGAATGGGAATAACCGCATCCCACTCAAGAATTGAATCGTAAGTTGAAAGATCATGAGCCCATAGAAAACCCTGCTGGCGAAGTTCTATTGAAGTGGGAAAGAAGCGAAACATAGCAAACAAAATGGGCATCTGCAGGACCATGGGAAGGCATCCTCCCAGGGGGCTTACGCCCACCTTTTTGTATAAAGCCATGGTAGCCTGTTGCCGTTCCATTGCTTTCTCCTTAGGTATCTTTTTATTTATTTCATCAATTTGAGGTTTCAGCACCTTCATTTTGGCGGTAGACAGATAGGACTTAAATGTAAGCGGCAGCAAAAACATCTTAATGATCAAAGTCATAATAAGAATGATGATGCCGTAATTCTTTATGTATTTACTCAGAAAATCGAACAGATTAATAATAACGATCTGGTTGATCCATTTGATGATGTTTTTACCCACAGTAACAAGATCCTGAAGTTGTTTATCTCCATACTCGCTCTTCAGTAATTTGTATTTATTTGGTCCAAAATAAAAATGCAATGGAATCACCTGGTCCCTCCCTTCTTCATAGGGTAATCCAATGGTTGATTCGAATTTCTTCAGGTATTTACTTCCCTCAGGCATCATTTCACTCTGCATAACTCCATCCAAAAATGATTCGTCTGCCATAAGCACCGAGGAAAAGAATTGATCTTTATATGCAATCCATTCCAGGCGTGTTACAATGTTTTCGCTTTGAAGGGATTTTTTTGAACGTGCATTGAAAAAATCGACATCATCTTCAAATGGCTTATAATACAAAGTAGTATATATCAGTTCATTATCTCTGCCCTTTTCCTGCTGAGGTGAGCAGATCATCCATTCCAGATCGACGACATTGGTACGCTGGGTAGTAAGTTGATTCATTCCATGAAACTCAATATTCAGATCAACCTGGTATTTATCGGGTGCAAGAGTATAGCGGTATTCTATGTATTCATTCTCCCCGGCAGAGTAACGGAAACTAATACTTTCAGCGTAGTCTCTGACAATTATTGATTCTCGATCGGATAAAGACCTGAAAAACAGGTCGTTGGTATTGAGCGGTCTCTTATTAACAAAAAAGTTAATTCCAAATTTGCTTGAATCCCCATGAAATAAAAACAAAGGCAAAGAATCGTGGGTTTGGTATTGCTTCAGCTCTACTGAACTCAACCGACCTCCTTTTTCTGAGATATAGATTTTAATGAGATCATTTTCAAG
>CAYQDZ010000233.1:0-4358 GCA_964416375.1 uncultured Bacteroidales bacterium | reverse complement strand
GTATCACAAATAAATAATTAAAATTCATTCATTTTTATGAATAATGCAGGCTAAACAATAAAATTGAATACTATCAATTCAACACAATAAAATAGGTAGATTCTGAGTATTTTACGTCACAATGCTTTTTTCATTCCATGCATAATACTATTTTTGTGCGCTGAATAATACTATTTTTCTATGAACTTGAAAGATATTCTTGCCATTTCGGGAAAAGGTGGCCTTTTTAAATTTATCTCCCAGGGGAGATCAGGAATTATTGTCGAATCTTTTGAAGATAAAAAAAGATCAGTTATCCATGCCAGCTCAAAAGTAAGTGCGATTGAAGATATTGCGATTTTTACAGAAACGGAAGAAGTGTCTCTGGGCGATATCTTTACGAAAATTTACAAAAAAGAAAATGGCAAAAAAACCATCGACCATAAATCATCCTCCGATGAGCTAAAAGCATTTTTGGAAGAGATACTTCCCGATTATGATAAGGAAAGGGTGTATGTATCGGATATGAAAAAACTCGTTCACTGGTACAATATGCTGGTGAAACTAAACCTCCTGAAGCCTGAAGAGGAATCGAAAGAAACTGAAAAAGGAAAAAAAGATGAGAAGGGAGAAAAAAAGACCGTGAGTGCAAAGGATAAGCCCAAAACAATGGTTCAGCAAAAAGGTAAAACTTACGCCAAGGGAAAACCTTCAGGCGCAGGAAAATCTGTTAAAGCCAGTATGCCAAGGCAGAAAGCAAAATAATACTAATCCCGGCAAACCTGCCGTATGAACATACTCCGCCAGAAAGCCAAAGAAAACAGAATCTTCCTTCCTGTAGATATTGAAATCAGCAGCTTTAAGGATATCGAGAAGTATATACAGGATCTCCTGCTTGCTCCTCTTCGATCCGTTGATGATCTGAAAAAATGGCTGGCAAAACGCAGCGAACTCGATTCTGTTATTGAAGAAGATAAGGCATGGTTGTATATTCATCAGAGTTGTCATACCAACAATAAGGAGTACGCAAAGGCATTTGCGGATTTCGTGGAAGAAATTGACCAGCGGTATGCCATACATTCTCATCAGCTGAATACAAAAATCAACGATTATTGCAGCACCAACCCTTACCCCCCGGAATTTGAAGTTTTCATACGCAGTATCAGGCGTCAGATTGAGATCTTTAATGAGGAAAATACGGAAATACTTGCCAGACTTGAAGTTGAAGAACAGAAATATGGCAGCATAACAGGTGCCATGACCATTTCATATCAAGGCAAAGAACACACCCTGCAGCAGGCACAGAATTTCTTAAAACTCACCGAGCGGCAAACGCGTAAAGAAGTATATGAGTTCATGGCCAAGCGCAGAAGTCAGGATTACCGGAAACTCAATGATTTATTCGATTCCCTTCTTGTTGAACGGCATAAGCTGGCCCTTAATGCAGGATTTACAAACTACCTGGAGTACCGCTTTACCCAGCTGGGAAGGTTTGACTATTCCATAAGCGATTGTGAAAAATTTCATGACTCGGTAGAAAAACAGGTAACTGCGGTTGCTGATGCCTTGCTGGCAGACAGAAAAAAGAGATTGGGTGTTGATACACTGTATCCTTACGATCTGGATGTGGATGCAGATCAGCAGCCACCACTGAAACCCTTCGGTTCGGTAAAAGAATTGATGGAAAAAGGCATTCAATGCCTTGCCTCGGTAGATGGTGAGTTTGGTCAATTTATCCGGATCATGGAGGAAAACGGTTACCTCGATCTGGATTCAAGGATAGGAAAAGCCCCGGGAGGATACAATTATCCCCTGCACGAAAGCAATGTACCCTTTATTTTCATGAATGCAACCAACAACCTGCGTGACCTGGAAACCATGATGCACGAAGCAGGACATGCGGTGCATTCCTTTTTGAGCAAGGACCTGGAATTTGTCTATTACAAAGAAACGCCGGCTGAAATTGCAGAAGTTGCTTCCATGGCCATGGAACTGATCTCTATGGAACACTGGCATCACTTTTTTCCACATCCTGACGACCTGAAACGGGCCAAAAGAAGTCAGCTTGAAGGCGTTATCAAAACCCTTCCCTGGGTAGCTGCCATTGACAAGTTTCAACACTGGCTTTATACACACCCTGCACATAGCTCCGATGCAAGAAAAGAAGCCTGGATGGCCATTGAAAAGGATTTTGGTGGTACCGTTATCGATTGGACAGAATATGAGGACTACAGATCACAAATGTGGCAAAAACAAATTCATTTGTTTCAGTTCCCCCTGTATTACATAGAATATGGAATTGCACAGTTAGGGGCCATTGCGATATGGAAAAATTATAAGGAGAATCCCGGGAAAACCATCATGGATTTCCGAACAGCCCTGGGGATGGGGTATTCCAAAACCTTGCCGGAATTGTACCGGACTGCGGGAATAGAGTTTAACTTTTCATCTGATTATATTGAAAGTCTGGTGAGGTTTGTATTATCTGAGATCCGGGCTTTGGATTGAGTTAATATATCCTTACTGTGAGCTAAACAGGTATTGAAGACAGGTGAAATGGAGCAGGCAGAAATTCCACCCCCTTTAATTCCCCCGCCAGCGGGGGATAATGCTTTTATTTGAGTTAGTGGGATGAAGTTGTCTTATCTAATGTAGTCAAATATACTAATATGTCCCACTGGGGGGACTTACAGAGGGGATTACTTTTTCTTTCTAATTATAAAAGGTATATTACCTCGTTTGTAACCCAAAGGATTTGAATTATTTTATGACTTCGCCTTTAATGAAGAGGTCGGTAATTCGTTCTTCGGTGTTGGTATGAACGGAGATTGTTTTGCTGAAATAGCCCGTTGACTTGGCATCGAAAGTAACCCTTATGCTTCCCTCCCCTCCTGCCGGAACAGGCTCTTTTGGATAATCTGCTACAGTACAACCACAGGAAGGTTTTACGTTGGTAATTACCAGGGGAAGCATTCCCGGATTCTGAAATTTGAACTCAACCACTATAGGCTCATTGTGAGGAATTTGTCCAAAATCCATACTGATCTCATTCCAGTCGATGCTGGCTTTCGGACCTGATTCCGACTGAACAGGCATGGATAACAAACAACATGCTGCAATAAACACTATTCCCCCTGCTATCTTTTTCATTGTATCAATTTTTATTGTAATACGAAAATACAACAGCTTTGGTTTACCTTACGTATCAGTTTCTTAAATTTTGTTAAGAATACGTTAATTCTTTACGAAAAAACACATCCATTCATCACTCAGGCAAACATTATTTTGAAATGACCAGATCCATGTTCACATCAAAATCCTCGTGTGGTATATCATCAAACAATTGAAAAGCAAAACATATGCCAATTTTGTATGCAGTCATTTTTAACAGCAGCTTATCGTAATACCCCCTGCCGTGCCCCAGCCTATGTCCATGCCTATCGAATGCCATACCCGGAACGATAGCCAGGTTAATTTCCCCGTATTTGTTAAACCCCTCTCCTATGGGTTCATACAATGGAAGTTTTGTTGCTTTTTGAAGGTTCTGTTTGCCGGTAAATTCCCTCAGCTCCAGTTCGTCGACCAGGGTAACAGGCAAGAGTATTTTTTTTTCTTTGCTCCATTTCTCAATAAAATCGTGGGTAAACACTTCATGATCCATTGACCAGTAGAGCAATACGGTTTTTGACCGGATAAACACGTCCAGTTTTTCAATTTTTTCCAAAACTGAAGCGGAATATCTTTCTTTTTGAGCAAATGAAATCTGATTATTCAGTCGTCTGACCTTTGTTCTTAGTATTTTCTTTTCCTCTTTAACAGACATGTCTTCTTAGGTAATATGAAATATGATGCAGCAATTTAATCAATGAATAATTAAGAACCAAAGCCTGAAGGGCGAGCTCGGCGAAGCCAATGAAGAACCGAAGCAAAGCTGAGTTCGGCGGAGCCAATTAATAATTAAGAATGATGTTGCGAGTTTAGAGCTTGTTTTATCTTAAGACAAGCTGATCCTGAAACGACACAAAATCGATTTGCTAAATAAAGTATTAATAATTAAATTGAATTCGAAAGTTTGATTACAATTTAATCATTACGTTATGCAGAACACACAACAGGTTATACAAATTGAGCGCACCCGGCACCGGGGTGAGCAGCGTTTAAAATTGATTTTTTCTTATGATCCCGAGCTGATTAAGCAAGTGCGAAAAATACCTGATTGTCGCTGGAGCGCGACTATGAAGTGCTGGCATGTGCCGGATTCAACAAGAGTGCTCACCGCCCTCAAGGAAGTACAACAGAGGAGTACTGATCTGAGTTTACTATCTAGTGCCTGCTGCGAAAACTCGTAAATTTTGATTTTTTTAATAAATTACATGGGT
>CAYQDZ010000232.1:0-4401 GCA_964416375.1 uncultured Bacteroidales bacterium | reverse complement strand
TTCATTCTTCATTCTTCATTCTTCATTCTTCATTCTTCATTCTTCATTCTTCATTCTTAATTATTTAAACACCAACCTCTCATTCTCCCCAAAGAGATCATATCCCGAGGTAACAACCTTATCTCCCGGCTCTAATCCTTCGATGACCTCGTAGTATTGCGGGTTTTGTTTCCCGATCCTTATTTGTTTTCGGTATGCTGATTTTTCGTCGGCTGACAAAACAAATATCCATTGCCCGCCAGTCGATTGGAAAAATCCTCCACGCGGAACCTGAACGGCTTGTTGTGTCTCACCAAGCTCAAGACTGATATGATAGCTTTGTCCTGTACGAATATTCTGAGGTTCCTTACCATGGAATAACAAATCCACTTCAAAGCGTCCGTCACGTACCTCAGGATATACTTTTGATAATTGCAAATGGAAGGTATCGGTCTGACGATCGAAGAAGCCTTCCAATTCTTTGCGTACTCTGTCAATGTAATGCTCATCGATTTGAGCTTTGATTTTATAAGAGGTAAGCACATTCACCTGACCAATTCGATGACCAGGGCTAATCGATTGACCGAGTTCTGCATCAAGAAAACCCAATTGTCCTGTAGTCGGAGCCTTAATATTCAGGTTTTCCTGACGCAGATAGATAAGCGCCAGGTTTTTTTGCATACTTACAAGGTTTTGACTTATTTTTTTTACCTGATTGTACCGGTAAACCGAATCCTGACGTTGACGCTTACGCGTCAACTCATGCATTTGCTTGGTCAAATTATAATCCTCCTCTGAAAGAAGATACTCTTCACGCGAGATAAGTTCATCTTTAATCAATAGTTTGTTTCTTTCATATACTCTTTTTTTCTGCAGCAAATTATAATCGAGGGTCAGGAGGTCGCGTTGCAGGGTCAGTTTTTGTTGCTGCATATTCAACTCAGTTTCACGCAGAAAATTAGCCTTTTCGGCCAGCTGGGCTTCACTGCCCAGAATGCTTAGGCTAAGGTTTGTATTACTGAGGCGGAGAATTACATCGCCCTGATTTACCATAGCACCCTCTTCTATCAGAATTTCTTCTACCATTCCTCCTTCAACCGCATCGAGGTAGACAATGGAAATGGGTTCTACAATCCCAATTATTCTGATATAATCCTGAAATGCTCCGCTAAAAACTGATTCAATTGTAAGTCTTTCCTGATCAACGCGGTATGTACTTGTGTTATCTCGAAAAATTAAAAATATTAACAGGAAAATCAATGCTGTTCCAGCTATAATATATTTATAATGTTTGGGTTTTATTTTCCGGTTATCCTCAATAACCCGATCCATGTTTTCAGTTGGATATTCACTCACAGTATTGTATTTTTATGAAAAATAGAGTTAGAAAAATTCAAGAGGAATAATGAACTTCTCTTCATTCCTGAAAAGAAAAGATTTTTAATTCCCCTTAAATTAACCATAATCTTAGCCTATTTGTAATAGTTTGGAACCAAAGCCTATGCCATATTTTTATCGTCTTAATTATCAAGCCCTTATATTTATAGTCTGATTTTTGATTGTAAAAAAAAAAGACATGTAATTGTAAAAAAAATTGACACTTTTCCTGAAGATATTGATTCATTTATACCTTTGGTGTAAAGCCATATGTTATGATAAAGGGGAAAATTCTGGTTGTCGATGATAACAAGAGTGCTCTTAGCGCTTTGCGTCTATTATTGCAATTCGAGTTTGAAATTGTAAATACTTTAAATAGTCCAAATCAGATTACCAGTGAATTAGGAAAAACGGAATACGATGTAATCCTGCTCGATATGAATTTTTCAGCCGGATTGAATACCGGTAATGAGGGATTATACTGGTTAGGTGAAATAAAAAATATTGCACCAACAACTGAGGTTGTAATGATTACTGCCTATGGAGATGTTGAATTGGCGGTAAAGTCGCTGAAGAAAGGTGCAGCCGATTTTATATTAAAACCCTGGGAGAATGAAAAACTTGTAGCCACTATGCATTCGATTTTTAGGTTAAGAAAATCCAATGTACAGGTCGATGTTCTTAAAAAGCGGGAAAACTCTCTAAAGAAGGAATTCAATAGTGAGAGCAGAATGATTATCGGTTCATCACCCCCGGTGATGCATGTACTTAAAGTAATCCAGAAGGTATCAAAAACGGATGTTAATGTTTTAATAACTGGTGAGAATGGCACTGGAAAAGAACTTGTTGCACGGGAGATTCACCGAAAATCGCATCGGCGTAATGAAATTCTGGTAACAGTTGATATGGGAGCCATTCCTGAGACTCTATTCGAGAGTGAATTATTCGGACATAAAAAGGGCGCTTTTACTGATGCCCGGGAGGACCGTATCGGGAAATTTCAATTAGCAGATCAGGGAACCTTATTTTTCGATGAAATAGGAAACCTTTCTCTTCCTTTGCAGTCCAAACTATTGGTAGCTTTAGAAAGCAGAAAAATTGTCCCCGTTGGTGGAAATATTCCTATTCCTGTTGATATTCGCTTATTAAGTGCTACCAATTGTAATCTGGAGGAAATGGCTTCCATCCAGGAATTCCGTGAGGATTTATTGTATCGTTTGAATACGATCCGTATTGATGTTCCCCCTTTAAGAGAAAGAGGAGATGATATAGTAATGTTGGCAAATTTTTTTCTAAAGTATTTCGAGAATAAGTACCAAAAACCAAGTTTGCAAATCAGCCATCAGGCGATTAAGAAACTAATGAAATATCCATGGCCAGGCAATATCCGGGAACTTCAGCACACCATCGAGAAAGCAGTTATATTGGCAGAAACCAGTACGCTGAAACCAGAAGATTTTGTATTTCGGACTCCCGGGCCCAGACTTCAGGGTACAGCTTTGTCCCTTGAAGAGATGGAACGAAGTTTAATTGAAGATGCTCTCGACAGGCAAAATGGAAATCTCACTGCAACTGCCGATCAATTGGGAATAACCAGACAGACCCTTTACAATAAAATTAAACGCTATGATCTTTAGGATACTTAATTCCAGCCTGCTAGTCCGATTGATCATTTTAGCCGGGCTCTCAGTTGGTTTGGGATTCTCCATTGCAAGTTTCAATTTATGGTGGATTATCTCCAGTTCATTTTTTCTGATCATCTCGGTTTTAGAGCTGTTAAATAAGGTAAATGCAGTTAACCGAAAACTTACCTATTTTTTCGACGCAGTTCGGAATGAGGATTCCAGCCTGCATTTTCCCGAGAAAATTTACGATAAGTCTACCCAGCATTTGCATGAGAGTCTTAACAGATTGAACACACTGATTTCTGAAATTAAGATCCGGAATGAGTATAAAGAACGTTTTTACCGGGAATTGCTCAAATACTCGGCAACTGGAATAATTGCTGTAGACGAGGAGGGGTATATTGATTTAATTAACAAAGCTGCTTTACAACTAATAGGTATGGAACAACTTGGACATATTAAGCTTCTACAGCAAAAGAGGAAGGGGTTACATGACGAACTTATCCAACTTAAACCCGGACAAACCCAAACCCTGAAAATATTGCAGAAACAGGAGTTACAACTAATATCGGTAAAGGTTACCAAGCTGTTTTTTGGTGAAAAGAGATTTCGTGTTTTTTCCCTGTATGACATCAAGGCAGAATTGGAAGAAAACGAAGTTGATTCATGGCAAAAGTTAATCCGGGTGCTTACGCATGAAATTATGAACTCCATTGCCCCAATAACCTCACTTAGTAAAACCCTGCGACGATTATTACAGTCCAATATGAATTTCGAGGGGGACCAACAGGTTGATCTGCAGGTTGAAAAGGCCAGGGAAGGTCTTTCCGTAATTGAGGAAACCGGGAAGGGGCTTATGCATTTTATTGATAATTACCGGAGGCTGACTAAGATTCCAAAACCCGTATTTAAAGTAGTGAAAATTAAGAAATGGATCAATCGTGTATATTGCTTGCTCAAAGACCGGCTTGATGAAGAAAATATTGATTTTGAACAGCATTATAACATATATCAAACTGAATTTCTGGCCGATGAAAAATTGCTTACGCAGGTACTTATTAACATAATTAACAATGCCATTGATGCTTCACTTTCGAAAGAAAAACGAAAAATTGAACTTCGTGTAGAGACTGATCGGGGGGCGAGACTTCAAATTTCCATTACAGATTATGGGAAGGGAATAGCAGGTGATGAACTCGATAAAATATTTATTCCCTTCTTTACAACCAAAGAAAATGGGTCGGGTGTTGGATTAAGTATATCACGACAAATCATGCGATTGCATAAAGGCAGTATATCCGTGAGTTCACAAGCAGATAAAAAAACCACTTTTTTTCTCAGGTTATAATCTCCCTCTCTGCTGGCCGGAGAGACGAATTAAGGCTGATGCCTGTTTCTCTTTGGCAGGCAGGATACTGCA
>CAYQDZ010000231.1:0-4411 GCA_964416375.1 uncultured Bacteroidales bacterium | reverse complement strand
TTAAATAATAACGATGTGATTTCTGAATGTAATTAATGATCAATTTCAAAGGAAAAGTTTGCAATTGTGCCTGAGGAAAATAATTGTGATCATGAAAGGAATTAATAATTTCAAGAAAGAAATCCACATTCACCTTGTAATCAGAACATACTTCATTTATTGTTTTATCTCCAAAGCCCAACTGTATGTCAAATCGTTCGAGTATAGGTAATAATAAATAGCTGGAATGTATGACCTCAGCCATTTTCGTGTTTCTTTTCAGTAGCATTTATAATCTTATTAACTTGTGTAAATACTCTGTTTTTAAAACCTCTGATATTTTTTAATCTTTCGCTATCAGGAAGTTCAAATTCAAATTTAGAATAAAAGATTTTTAATTTTTCAAATGATTTACCTAACTTTAATAAGGAACCGTATCAATTTATCCGGGGATTCAGGTATTTTTACTTGACGATTTTTAATCGATGGTTAATTCTACATAGTATAATATGTCGAGAACTCGTTTAATTTCAAGTACTGTTGTACATACTAAAATGTTTTCATTCCTCCCTTTAATACCACCACAGTTTATTTATCTTATCTTTTTTTCTTATAAAGTTGAATACCCGGAATTAAATTCTTTTGCATTTATAGCAATGAACAATTTAATGATTCTGATCGCGATCGGTTTCATTATCTTAATTATCCTTTTATACTTATTCAGTACAAAAAAAATAAAGAGCCACTCAAAAGAACTTGAAAAAGAATTGGAAGAAAAAAAAGTAAAAATTTATGTTCAGGAAAAAGAGATTTTGTTGCAAACGGAGAAACTCACAAAGCAGATAAATTTATCCGAACAACAAAACAAGGTAATTCATAAACAAACGGTTGAATTAAAAAAACACAGGCACCATTTAGAAAAAATTGTTGAATCGAGAACAAATGATCTGAAATTTGCTAAAGAAAAAGCAGAAGAATCCGACCAGTTAAAAACTTCCTTCCTGGAAAATATGTCGCATGAGATAAGAACTCCTATGAATGCCATTATGGGTTTTGCAGCTCTGCTCAATGATACCAAACTTTCAGAAACAAACAAAAGGAAATACATATCCAGAATCAATAACAATTGCCAGGTGTTGTTAAGCCTTATTGATAACATACTTGACATGTCAAAGATCCATGCAGGCCAGATGCAAATTTTTAAATCTAATTTTTCCATTAAGAACGCCTTACTGGAGCTGTATGATTATTATTATAGGGAAAAAGAAGAACTGGGTCTGAAAAATATTACCTTGAATCTTAAAATTGGTCCGGATGATAAAGATTATATTTTATACTCCGATTCCTTCCGGTTCAATCAAATCATGTCTTCATTAATAGGTAATGCTTTAAAATACACGGAAAAAGGCAGTATTAATTTCGGTTGTATTCCACATTACAATACAGAGTATGAAAAAGAACCACATATGCTGCAATTTTTTGTAGAAGATACAGGTATTGGTATCCATTCTGACAAATCGGAATTTATTTTCGATCGTTTTAGTAAAATTGAAGATGACAATTCCAAGCTATATCGTGGTGCCGGTTTAGGTCTATACATAGCGAAACATCTTGTGACCCTTATGGGTGGAAAGATATGGGTCCATAGCCGTTTTTCCGAGGGATCGATTTTTAATTTTACTCTCCCCTATTTTGATACGGGTGATGTTAAGCCTAAAAAAACAACAAAAGGAAAATCGACAAAGAAATCATTCCCTTCTTACGATTGGCGAAACAAAACCATACTCATCGTTGAAGACGAGCAAAACAACTTTATTTATTTAAGTGAAATTATTAAACGTACAGGGGCAAAAGTATTAGAAGCCAATAACGGTCAGCAATCTTATGAGTTGATTCAAAAAAACCCTGAAATTAACCTGGTATTAATGGATCTTATGATGCCCGAAATGAATGGTTATGAAGCGACCAGAAAAATAAAAGCTCTTCGTCCCAGCCTGCCTATTATAGCGCAAACTGCTTATACCATGGCAAAAGAAAAGAAAAAAAGTCTGGAATCCGGATGTGACGGCTACATTTCAAAACCCTATAATCCTCCTGTATTACTTGACCTTATTCATAATTTTTTATAAGCCGTTTTTATCCCCTTCTTTTTCCAACAAATCTTTTGATATGCCCAGGTTTTCTTCTTCAATCTTATCGCCGAACGGTTCAATATGAATAATCACATCAAACACTTCGTGATCAAGTCCACCTTTAATACTCTTCTCCACAATATGTGAAACTGCATGTGCATGACTCAAGGTCATGTTCCCCTCAAGCTCAATATCGATATTTATCATCAATTTATGACCGGCCCGTCTAATTCTCATACGGTGAGGATTTTTTACCTCAGGTATTGATTCTACAATTTTAAATACACTTTCATATACTGATTTTTCAATATTTCCATCCATCAATTCCAGATTGGTTTCAATAAAAATTTTAACTGCAATCCACATCACCCAAAAACTAACAAGCGAAGCCATAACAACATCCAGAACAGGCATATGAAATACATTTGTAAAAATCAATCCAATCAGAACTGAACTGGAAATCACAACATCGCCCTGCATATTTTTTGAATATGCTATAAGCATACTGCTTTGTGTTTTTTTGCCTATATATAGCTGGTAACGAGTTAAAATAATCTTAGCAATAATCGAAACTGCTATGGCTATAATGGCAAGTGTTCCCGGCATTTCTCCATAGCTTCCTTCAATAAGTCTTTTAATGGAAGAGATTGCCAGTTGCGCTCCCACAAAAAATATGACAAAGGACAAGGCTATTGTTGCATTGGCTTCTGCCTTACCATACCCATATGGGAACCTGATGTTCGGAGGTTTTGTTAGCAAAGAAGCAATATACAAGGTCATCAAAGAAATAAAAACATCTCCGCTTGAATCAATCCCATCTGCTATTACTGAAAGACTACTGGACATAGATCCGGCAACAATCTTAAATATAGCAAGCAGGGCATTCCCAATAATGCCAACCCAGGAAGCAATTTTTATTTTTCTGGTCCTTTCCGACATAGATTAAAAATACAAATTATTAAACATCCGGTAAGTTAAAAATAGCAGAAATAAGATTTTTACACTGAATCAGATAAACTCAATGTATGGTTTTTCTTCTTTATGCAAATATTATGTTTTGTGGAACCAATTTTTTCGTTTATACTTGCATTAAGAAATGGTGCTTACATCTCCCTTTCGGGAGAAAAGCTGAAAAGGGAATCAGGTGAGTCTTTAATAAAGGCAATTCCTGGACAGTTCCCGCTGCTGTAAACTCCAATACTTTCAGGCTATCTTGCCACTGTTGTTACCAAAAGCTAAGGATGCCGGGTAATCGAAGAAAATCTTAACAAGATACGATTAACCCTCCTTCGCCAAGGCTTCGAAGGGTACAATGGGAAGGCGCCTGGAAGGGAGTAAGTCAGAAGACCTGCCATTCGATAATAGCATTATGTAGCTTTCGGGAAAAAAGCTGAGCAATGATTGTCTTAAAAACAATCTGAAAACTCTTCTTAACCCAAAGTTACAAATGATTGTCTAATGAATCATTTGTAATGAATTGTAAACAAAAAACAGAACTGCTCATTTTACTGGTTTCCATGCCATCTGCTGTTGCTTTTGCCAGCATTACCGATTCCATTCACAGCATTCAGGAAATTCAGGTGAAAGCTAACCGGTTTGAACAATATCTTATTGGTTCCTCGGTGCAGCGAATTGATTCTCATCTTCTTAAAAACTACCAGTCGGAATCCCTTGCAGAATTACTCAGTCATCAAACCCTTGTATCAGTAAAAACCTATGGCCCCGGAGGAGTAGCAGGTGTTTCTATTCGTGGCGGCGGGTCACATCATGCTTCTGTTGTCTGGAATGGCATCAACATTCAAAGCCCAATGAACGGTGAAATAAACCTTTCCACTTTACCTGTCAGTTTTATTGATAAAGCCTGTATTCAGTATGGAGGTGCTACTACCTTATTTGGCTCGGGAACAGCCACCGGAGGCATTCATATGTCGGATGTGTTGTATATGAACAAAGGATTCCAGGTTGACATTTCAGGATATATGGGAATGAACAATCCTTATATTAATGTTGAAAATACTCATATCAGCAACTACGTGCAATCAAGCAGGATCAGTTATGGCGGTAAAAAACTGGCCAGTTCTCTGAAGTTCTTTATTCAGAATAATAAGAACGATTTTGAATTTCGGAATACTGAAAAAATAAATGCTCCTTATGAAAAACTGACTCATGGAAGTTATAATCAGTATGGGATTTCACAATCAAATAAAATTGTCCTCGGTAAAAATTCGGTAATAGGAACCGATATCTGGTGGCTGAATTTTTACAAAGAAATTCCTGCACAAACAAGCAGTTATGAGCCC
>CAYQDZ010000230.1:0-4432 GCA_964416375.1 uncultured Bacteroidales bacterium | reverse complement strand
TATAAATCTTTGATTTATATAGTTTTTCGGAGATGAGCTACTGAGGAAATTAGAGCCAGCAAAAATATGCGTTCTGGTTTAATTATGCAATACAAATCTTTACTTTTTTCCGAAAAATTCTATTACTTCGGGAAGAATTAAAATTTACTATTATGAAAATACTTGGCCTCGGAAATGCATTGGTGGATGTATTGGTTCAGCTTGATAATGATAAGGTCATCAATCAATTGAAATTTCCAAAAGGAGGGATGCAATTAATTGGGATTGATGAAATACCAGAAGTGACAAGTTATATCAAACTTCTGCCTACAATATTAAAATCAGGAGGGTCAGCGGCTAATACAATTCATGGATTGGCTTGTTTGGGTACAGATTGTGGATTTATTGGTAAAGTTGGTAAAGATGAATTGGGAGATTTTTATGTTGCGGATCTGGAATCTGCCCATGTGGAAACATTCATAAACAAATCGGAAACCAATACAGGCAGAGCATATACCCTTATATCAACCGATACTGAAAGAACCTTCGCTACTTACCTTGGTGCTGCCATTGAACTGACAGAAAAGGATCTTAACTCCATAAAATTTGAAAATTTTGATATCCTTCATGTAGAAGGTTACCTTGTTCAAAATACTTCACTGGTTAAAACATCCATGAAAATTGCAAAAGAAAAAGGACTTCAAATATCGATTGATCTGGCTAGTTATAATGTTGTTGAAGCCCAAAAAGATTTTCTTACCAAATTAATTCCTGATTATGTGGATATAGTATTTGCAAACGAGGAAGAGGCTAAAGCTTATACAGGAAAAGAACCACACAATGCACTTCGCCATATTGCAGAGCAATGTTCTGTTGCAGTAGTTAAAATTGGGAAAGAAGGTTCTCTGATCCAAGCTGAAGGAAAAAACTATAAAATAGATAGTATGCCCGTACTTGCTATTGATACTACAGGAGCAGGGGACCAATATGCAGCCGGATTCTTACATGCTTATACCAAAAAACTCGATTTTGAAAAGTGCGGGAAACTAGGAACATTACTTGCCGGAACAGTTATTGAAAATTATGGCGCCCGAATTCCTTCTGATCTATGGAATAAAGTATTACTGGGTGCCGAAAAAATAATGAAGGAGAATTAAAACTCGATTTTTTTAGAAAAGTCCGTGTAATTCAGCATTGACTTTATCAATAACCAGACTTAAGTCTTTTGATTTATCAATAAAATTCGTGTGATCAACATCTATTATCATCATTTTTCCAAGATTGTATGTTTCCACCCATGACTCATAACGTTCATTTAATTTCCTGAGGTAATCAAGCCTGATGTTATCTTCATATTTTCTGCCCCTTTTTTCAATTTGCCTTACTAATGTGGGAACTGATGCGCGCAAATACAATACAAGGTCAGGTGGATCAATGAGAGATGATATTAAACTAAACAGCGCAAAGTAATTTTCAAAATCCCGGGTAGACATTAAGCCCATAGAATGCAGATTGGGAGCAAAAATATAGGCGTCTTCATAAATGGTCCTATCCTGAATAATGGTTTTTTTTGACTTTTTTATCTCCAACATATGATTAAACCGGCTATTCAGGAAATAAATCTGCAGATTAAATGACCAACGTTGCATATCGTTATAAAAATCATCCAAATAGGGATTGTCATCAACATCCTCATAATGCGCCTGCCAGTTAAAATGATGTGACAGCAAACCTGTAAGTGTAGTTTTTCCTGATCCTATGTTTCCTGCAATAGCAATATGCATTTTTTATTGATTTTAACTTTACTTGTAATTTACCCTTTTCTTTGATAATTTACAATGAAGATATGTAATATTATGTATTGATAACTTGCATTAAATCATCAAGATATTTTCTTGTATTAAATAATCTCGGAACTTTATTTTGTCCTCCAAGTTTCCCTCTTTTCCTCATCCATTTATAAAAAGTGCCCTGAGCTACCACTCGAATCAAAGGCTTGTCAAGTGTCATGTTTTTATAGCGCTTTGCTTCGTAATCTGAATTTATTTTCATTAAGGCATCATCCAAAAAATACGTGAATTCATCAATATTATTTGGATGCACTACAAATTCAATGATCCATTCGTGTCTGCCCTTTGAGTTATCGCTCATAAAAATTGGTCCGACCGTATAATCAGTTACCTGGGCATTTGTTTTTTCACATGCTGTATTTATTGCTTTTTCAGCATTATCAATAATAACTTCTTCTCCAAAAGCATTTATAAAATGTTTGGTTCTTCCTGATATTTTGATCTTATGTGGATAGGTTGATGTAAAAACTACAGTGTCGCCTATTAAATAGCGCCATAATCCGGAATTTGTAGTAATTACTATTGCATAATTTATGTCTGTTTCTACCTCACCAATAGTTATTGCCTTAGGTTTATCTTTCTGAAGCTCTTCAACGGGTATGAACTCATAAAATATTCCATAGTCCAGCATTAACAACATATCATCCCGCGTTGGATCATCCTGGATAGCAAAAAATCCTTCGGAAGCATTGTATGTTTCCACGTAATGCATGTTTTCAGAAGGAATGAGTTTTTTAAATTGCTCCAAGTAAGGTGTAAAACTAACACCTCCGTGTATGAATAATTCCAAATTTGGCCATACTTCCAATATATTTTTTTTATTCATGTATTCTAAAATGTACTTGATCATCACCAAATTCCATGATGGCACCCCGGCTATACTTGTAACATTCTCTCTTATGGTCTCTTTTGTGATTTTTTCAAGTTTTTCTTCCCACTTGTCCATGAGGGCAATTTCAAGGCTCGGAGTTCGGATAAACTCTGTCCAGAATGGCAGATTCTCAATCAAAATAGCCGATAAATCGCCATAATAACATTGATTATTAAAATTATCCACCTTGTGGCTGCCTCCCAGAGTTAATCCTTTTCCGTTAAATATTTTGGAGTCAGGGTAATTGTTTGTATAGATGGCCAAAACATCCTTACCTCCCCTGAAATGAGATTTTTCCATGGCATCTTTACTTACAGGAATAAATTTGCTTTTATCATTTGTTGTTCCTGAAGATTTAGCGAACCATTTGATTTCTTCCGGCCACAAAATATTTTGTTCACCCAATCTGATTCTTTCAATATAAGGCTTTATATCCTCGTAACTATTTAAAGGGGTTTTTTCCTGAAAATCTGCAACTGTTTCAATGGTATTATATTCATGTTTTTTACCCCATTCCGTATCAACTGCCTGATCAATTAAGTGGATAAAACATTCCTTTTGAATCTGATTCGGATATTTACGAATCAGATCAATCTGCGTCACCCTTTTAAAATTTAACCAGTTAACAATAGATGTTATCAGTGGCATTTTTCATGCTATATTAGAGATCCTGACAAAGATATGTATTCGGGCTTATAATACAAATACTATCGTCTTTCTGTAATGTAATCTTAATTTTTAACAATCCTTAATCATTTGCTTCCTTGCTTGTGGCGAATGTATAATATATCTGTATGTAAATATGCTATTCGCAACAGGTTATATTTTCATGTCGTAATGAGGGTAAGCATATTTTCCGCAGATTGCTTATAAAAATGAACAAATAAGGATATAATGAAGTTAATTTAAATAGAAATTATTTAGCATAACCAGAGAAAAAGGCTTTGAAAATATTTTGCTTTTCATCTGAATTCTTTGGTATATCTTTATCTTAATTTAATGGTTCATTTACTTAATATTATCAGATCAGCAATTTAATCCGGAAGGATGCCATGCTGGTTTTAAACGGACATAAAAATGATTGAAACTATTGGTACCATTGTAAAGGAAGAGCATGTGAAGACAGTCGACCATTACATTCTTCCTAATTCTTTTGTTCTTCAGAATCTTGAACCGTTTTCAGGATATCATGGAGACAATCTGCCTATTGACCAGCGGCCCGATACATTTTTCTTTATTACTACTGAGGCTTATACCATGGAAAAAATATTCAGGGCAGCTGATAACATCAAACAGTACACCGATTATAGTTTTAAAGCCAGTTCCGGAAACATTTGCATAGGAAATGATTTTTACTCCTTCGTAAGAATCAGAGGATTGAATAGCTATGAACCTGTTAAGGAAATTCAAAAATATTTTATGGATTCCGGCATAACATATCAAAAGAAGAAAAAATTGGATTCTACAGCATTGATTGAGTTGAAAAAAATCTTTATGCTTGAAAAACTAAATGAATGTATATTTAAGGATCTGGAGGATGATATGCATTATTTAGACATCAACAGGCAACTTACCTATGGCAGATTTAAAAGTGTAACCCGATGGGTGAAGAATAATCTTGATAACAGTAATTTTGATGCTGCTCTTGCTGTTGTATACGCCGACAGAGTTTTTGACCTAGTTAGAATTTATACCCAGAATGTTGCAATAGATAGATTGGAAGAGATCAGAC
>CAYQDZ010000229.1:0-4493 GCA_964416375.1 uncultured Bacteroidales bacterium | reverse complement strand
CCTGTTTTTGATTCAATAGAAAGAACTAATCTTAGCTCGAACTCACGTTATTTTAGTAAATTAGAGTAAATCTTTTCCTCTGAAGTGAAAAGTGAATATCATGCACAGATAAATCAATTCTGGTTTGAGCGTTATGACAAATAGGAACTAATATACTTCACGAATACTAAACTTTTTGAACATGAAAAAATGCAGATTTTGTAAAAAAGAAATTGAGGACCTTGCTAAAAAATGCGACAAATGTGGCTCTTATCAAACTTTTTTTGGCAGGTTCATTAACATGGGCATTAATATCCTGAGGACAGACCTATATGGAAAACCAGGATAAGAAAGAAGCCATTAAAGAAAGGAAAGAGGCTGTTGAGGACGCGGCTACTGCCTTAATAAGTGAGGAAGTGGCCATGCAGGAAAAGCAGATCGCAATGGAAACAGCCGATCAGTACAATGAAACCCTTGTACAGATTGAAGAAGAGGTGAATTCGATGAAACAAATGAATGTCCGGTATCCGCAAAATTTACAGAGATTGAATACCATTAACGAAAAAATTGAACTTTCAAGGGAGCATGTAAAAACGATAGAAGCAAGGCCGATACGAAGACCGGAGGAGCAATGAGAATTGGGTAATTAGGTTGTTGGGTTATTGGGAACAAAATAAAGTACGCGTTCGGAAACGCGCGCGAGCTAGAGTTTTAAGAATCAAAAAACAAGAATGAGTGCTCGTTTTTCGCTCTTGCTTAAAACTCACACTCACACTGATTTTGTGGTCCCACATGGGCTCGAACCATGGACCCCCTGATTATGAGTCAGGTGCTCTAACCAGCTGAGCTATGGGACCTGTTATATGTAATTTTTATACTATCCTTTTTTAAAGAACCTTATCCCTGTAACCAGTGCCGAAAATCTCAAAATCTTTGATTTCTGGTTTATCGGGACTGAGCTATGGGACCGAATCTTAATGAAGAATGAATAATTAAAAATTAATAATGAAGAACACCCTTTATTATCACTCATTATTAATTATCCATTTTTAATTCTTAATTGTTAATTCCCTTATAAAAACGGCTTGCAATATTAATGAAATGTCAACAATAATCCAATTTTTTATTTGCCGGAAAAACCAGCATTTCAAAGTCTTGAAATAACCGCCAGCACCAGTTCTTTTATCCTGTCCGAATTGCTGTCAACTATTGCTTTCTTTTCTTCACGGGTTGCCGGATCAATATCGGTACGCCAGGTATCAAAGTACGTGCAAAGAGAAATTGCCGCATAATGAACTCCCAATTCATGAGCCAGGATAGCCTCGGGAGCTGTTGTTGTATTCACCACATCTGCCCCCCAATGTCTGAAGAGATTTGATTCGGCACGGGTTGATTGTCTCGGGCCATCAACTGCCAGTACAGTACCTTTGGTATGAACAGTGAACCCTTTAATAACAGAAGTCTCAATGATGCTGTTCCTGATTTCATCGGAAAAGGGCCTGTTGAAGGCTGAATGATTTAGCTTTTTCAATGGTAATTTGTCTGTATACGTCAACTCACGATGTGTAGTAAGATCAATAAACTGATCAAAAACCACAAATTCTCCCAGCATGATTTCTTCCTGTAAGCTCCCGCAAACCGATGTTGCCAGAATATGGCTGCAACCCATCTCATGAAACGCAAACAAATTGGCTTTGTTATTTACCAAAAATGCGGGAATATCTCCTTTTTCTCCATGGCGGCAAAGAATGGCTATTTCTTTTTTTTCAATTTCTCCAGTTATAAATTTTGAACTTGGCTTTCCATATGGAGTATTCACTATTTTGTCTTTACTATGACTAATGGAATCGGTAATGTCTGATCCATATCCGACAATAAGTCCTATTTTGTTCATGTATCCTGCATTTTTGTTTTTACAACATCTTTGCTCGTTTCATTTTACTGAAATATCTTTACTCCTTTGTAAGTTATTATGCTAAAATAATGAAAATATCAAACCCCGAGCAAATAAACAGGGATAGCATTTCTAACATAATTTTTGATTGGGGTGGTGTAATTACCGATCTCGATTTTGAAGCAATTGACAGAATGTTCAATGAACTTGGTCTTAAAAATTTTAAAAATTATTTTTCAAAATCTCACCAAATAGGGTTTCTTGTTGATTTTGAGTTAGGAAAAATTTCGCCGGAAGAACTTAGAAACGAAATGAGAAAATATTTGAACAATGACGCTTCAGCAGCAAAAATCGATGCTGCCTGGAATGCTGTTATCGGTGAAACTCCATACAAACGAATAGAACTGCTAAAGCACCTCGGTGAAAAGTATAATCTTTATCTATTAAGCAACACCAACAAAATTCATACTGATTATTTCAATCAAAAATCCTTGAAGGAATTAAATGCTAATTATGCTTCTTTATTTAAAAAAGTATATTACTCATTTGATGTCGGCCTCAGAAAGCCTGATATCAATTTTTTTAAACTTGTAATTGCTGATAGCAATTTAATCCCCGAACAAACTTTGTTTGTTGACGATACGGAAATACATGTCGATGCAGCAGCCAGTTCCGGTATGAAAGCATTTCATCTGGATTCGGGATTGGATATTGTTGAATTATTCAAAGATTGGTGATAGTATTCCAATATTCGATTTCCTGCCTTATCAGCATTTTCACCAAAAGTCAAAATGCCTTCTTTATGCCCTCCCATTACAACAATACCTTTGGCTATATTGTCTTTATCCTTCAGTAAGTTTTTTAATTCAAAAGCCATTTCAGGAGTTCCGTATTCAACCTCCATTTTCGTTGCAGGAATTTTTTTCAGGAGATCCTTCCACATAGTTTCAGAATGAACATGGATAACTGATCCGATGGTGTCATCGGCTTCATAAATAGCTGCATGTGTCAAGGCTTCAGATGAGGCTTTTGTCTTACCGCAACAGATTAATCGGTTTTTTTCTATTTGCCATTCATTTACAAGTGCATAATCATCGGAGCTCAGATTAGATCTTCTTCCAGTTGCAGTCCCAGTAATAAAAAATGTTCCATCGTCATTCCTAATACTAATATTACCGAAACCTATGCCATTTTCATAAACACCAATTAAGTTTATATCATATAATTTATTCCTCCAGAAATTGAGCAGGTTCAATACCGATCCGGGAATATCGATTGGCGAATTATACCAAATATGCTGAAACTTAATATATCCCTCTTCTGTCGTCATTTCATAATATCTGAAAACATTTTGGAAATACTTTTTTCATTGGGGGCACAAATTCCGCGTTCTGTAATAAGTCCTGTTACAAGCCTGGAAGGAGTTACATCGAATCCGTAATTGACTGCCTTTGCTTTTTCGGGCACTATGCACACTTCCATAATATGATCATTGGCAATTCCTTCGATATGCGTTAACTCTTTAGCCGGACGCTGCTCAATGGGAATTTCTTTTATTCCATCGGCAAGTGAAAAATCAAAAGTTGAAGAAGGCAGGGCTACATAAAAAGGAATATGATTATCATGGGCAGCAAGTGCTTTAAGATAAGTCCCGATTTTGTTGGCCACATCGCCTGTGCGCGTTGTCCGGTCGCTGCCGACAATGACCACATCGACCATTCCGTGTTGCATCAGATGTCCTCCGGTATTGTCCGCCACAATAGAGTAAGGTACCCCATGTTGTCCCAATTCCCAGGCAGTAAGTTTACTTCCCTGGTTCCGTGGCCGGGTTTCATCAACCCAGACATGAACTTTAATTCCCTTGTCGTGTGCCAAATAAATGGGAGCTGTTGCTGTTCCATAATCTATGCAGGCCAACCACCCTGCATTGCAATGGGTTAAAATATTAACCTCTTTCCCTTCCTTACGTTTACTGATATCTGCAATAATATCCAGGCCATGCTCACCTATTCTTCGGCAATATTCCCTTTCTTTTTCTATGCGTTCGTTGGCCATAGCATAGGTTAATTTTTTTACCTCTTCAATGGAAGTATCATCTGAAATTTCATGCATGATTTCATCAATGGCAAATGCCAGATTAATAGCTGTTGGTCTGGACTTTTTCAGTTTTCCCGCAGCATGATTTAGGACTGACAATATCTGATCTCCGGACTTTATTTGCAAAGTAGCCAGATAAATTCCCAGGGCGCCTGCTGCTCCAATTAGCGGTGCCCCGCGAACCAGCATTTCTTTAATCGCATGAACAACATCGTCAGGTGTTGTCAGGTCCTTGATCTCGAACCTAAACGGCAGAAGCTGCTGATTAATAACCTGTACTATTTTCCTGTCCGATGGATGAATCCAGATGGATTGATAATTTTTGCCTTCAACCTGCATTTCATTCCCTGATTTGGTGATTGATTTTATCAATCTAAAGATAAGGCTCTTAATCAGAATAAAATGAATCGTAGTAAAATTAAGTTATGCAGAAATTTCTAAATAACGTGAGTTCGAAATTAAAACTATTATAAATCAAGTATTTATGATAAAATTCTTTGTAGAAGTTTAGTGTTTTAGTGTC
>CAYQDZ010000228.1:0-4570 GCA_964416375.1 uncultured Bacteroidales bacterium | reverse complement strand
ATTTTTCATTATTAATTCTTCTTACTCCTCAACTAATCATCTTCTCAACTCATTCTTCATTCTTAATTAATCATTCTTAATTACCCTCTCCGGTTCTTCCCAGCTTGATGTCTCTGGCCTTATTAAATCCCAGTGCTTTCACCATCCAGTTGGGTAATGCTTTTTTCTGATTGCGTTTATGCAAATTGAGATAAATTCCGAATTTTTTTAATATGGGCGCTTTATGGGTTTCGACAAATTCAACCAGTGTTCCATCCGGATCTTCGGTATAGGAAAAAGCTCCTGCCGCTTCCCCCATATCAAAAGTATCTCCCGTATCCACCGTAAATGGACAAGCTTTTGCCTTACATTCTTCACGAAGCACAGCCATTCCTCTGATGTCATAACAGATATGAATGAATCCCAAATCACCCCAGTACCTGTCCTGAAAAATCTTTGCCGGTTTACGGTCAATCACCTGCACCAACTCAATCTGGCTTGTGCCAAACAGCATACTAAAAGCCCCTAACCTTGGCTGGCTATGACGAAGAAGCACTCTTCGTATTTTTTTATCACCCCCCGGCAAGGAGGCGAAATCTTCAAAAACATCTGTTTCATCACAGACGACTTCATCGTACCCCAATATGCTGCTGTAAAAATCGATTGATTTTTCAATATCAGTCACCCCGATTATTGCCCCATAGGAAGCCCCCGTTAACTTTTTCTCTTTCTTGAACCATGTTTTACTGGATACGATCTGAAAAATATTGTTGTATGGATCACGAATAAAAAAATGCTCTTTCCCTTCTTTATTATAGGGTTTACTAAGAATATCAATTCCTTCCTTGTTAAACCAATCGTATGTGGCCTGTACATTCTTACTCTTTATTTTCGCAGCATAAATGCCCAGATCGCCTAATTGTATTTTAAAATCAGGTGACTGGGGTGTGCGATCGGTAAATTGCCAGATTTCAAATCCGCCGCCACCTGACAAGTTAATAGCCAATGCAGCATGTCTGTTACGTGATTTACCACCCGTATACCGAAACATATGATCTGCCGGAGCAGCTTCTTCAAATACGCGGACATCCACACCAAAGTATTTTTTATACCAACCCCAGGCTTCATGCACATTTGGTACCCCGATGCCAATCTGTTGGATCCCGCTAATAATCTTCTCTTTCATATACTAAGTCTTTGAAATTCCGTTTACTTAAAATTCAGACCGGTTTGATTTTACGTGCTAATTTATGGAACAGCTTTGGGAAATACAATCGAATATAAATCAATACTATTTCCATACCACCTACCCACAGTTCTTTTCTGTTTCTTCTGATCGCCTTAATGATTTTCCGGGCACACTTTTCAACAGGCATTCCGTTCTCCTGTCCTTTATCCAGTACTCCGTGTTTCTTTCCGTCTTTATCAATGGCATTCAAAGAAATAGATGTTCGAATTCGTCCGGGTGACACAATGGTTACCCTAACATTTTTATCATACAACTCAGCTCTTAAGGCTTCAAAATACCCCTGCACAGCATGTTTCGATGCACAATATGCTGTTCGTAAAGGAAATCCGAGCTTACCTGTCATACTGCTGGTCACTGCAATATTTCCACCACCATTGGCCATGAGTGCAGGCAAAAGCAGTTTAACAAGAGCAACGGCACCAAAGAAATTGATTTCCATGATTTTTCTGTCAATTTCTATTGGCGTCTCAAAAGCCAGTGATCTTTGGCTTATACCACCATTGCTGATTAATATGTCTATTTTAGGATACAGCTTCAGTACCCTTACCGTTGTTTCTTTAATTTTATCTGCTTGTTCAAGATCAAAGGGAGCCAGGTATACCTGTACACCATTTTTTTCGCAACGGCCACCAACCTCTTTCAACTTTATCTCATCACGATCTGAAAGGATAAGCGTAGCTTCCTTTTTCGAGTATTCAAGTGCCAGGGCTTCACCAATACCTGAGGCTGCTCCTGTTATCCAAACCGTTTTTCCTTTGTAATTCATTACGAAGAGCTTACAAAATTGAGTTTGAAATTAGTAATCTTTTTACACATGGTACCTGAATTTCTATTTGCTATCCATAATTTCATCTGTAAGCTCAATGAGTTTATCGTAGCTCTGTTTTAGTTTATTTGTCTCGGAACCTTTCTTATACATTCCAATAGTATACCTGATACGCGCCCAGAATTTAATAATAAATTTCCTGTATGCAAGAGCAAAAATTCCCGAAGAAGGAAGCGTAAAGATGTATGCTATTTTCAACCACCAAAAGGGAATGAATAGCATGGCCAGAATAAAAAGGATCAGATAATAGACGATAAGCAACACACACCCTGCACCCCACTTTGCCGTGCTATGAAATTGAGTGTCTTTTATTCTTTTCTGTAACACAGGCGGTATAAAAAAATGAGGCCAGTTATTAAATAATCCCAGCAATACCAATGGCAATGTAACAACAGAAGACAGGATACCTAGTGTGTTTAATACAATACTGTATCTTTTTTTACCGGGGACCCAATCTCTGAAATTCAATTTTTTCCTGAGGCGCATGTAATTTTTAAAAACTGAATTCAGGTTCTTTATTTTATCAGGAGTTTTTTCAAGGCATGTATTCAGTAGGTCAATCATTTTCTTATCTGCAACATGCTTATTATACAGAATGCCATATCGCAATCCCAGCTTTTTGCACATGATTTTTCCGTAAATACTCCTCAATCCCATGTACAAATAATAATATTCTTCTGTTGCAATATGAATGGTCAGTTTTTTTAGCTCTTCAGAAAGTCTGTCACGTAACTTATTCATTGCCACTGCCGGGTTCTCTTCATAATCTCTCCAGTAATCACATACTTCGATGGGATCCCCAAAAATGATGAATTGAGTTTGTCTGAATTTCCGATATTCGCCATAATCAATGCCTGTAGGAACAATTTTAACTCCAGGCTTGGTTTTATAGTCTGCCTGGACCATAAACGCAATTCTGAAAATGCCTTTAACCAGGGGCCTTATCCGCCTCTTATCTCCATGATTCCCTTCAGGGTAAAGGCAAAGTGGAGTGACTTTATTACGCAGAACATTTGTCGTGATATCAAAGATCTCATCATTTTTCTTTAAGGATGAACGTCCGTCGCGAATTCTATAAACAGGAAGTAATTTGAAAGCTGTTAATAATTTTCTTACCATTTTGTTTTTAAAAACATCCGCACGGGCAAGAAATACAGTTTGATACCGGCTGATGCCACCGACAAGCGCAAGGGCATCCATCATGGCATTTTGATGATTGGGTGCTAATATTACCGACTCATTTTTTGGTATTTTCTCCTTGTGCTTAACCTGAATTTTACGATAATAGAAATCGTGAACAGGTTTTACAAGCAAAAATTGCAGACACCAATAGAACAGCGACCACTTATCAATAGTATCCCTTTTGCTCATGCTTAATTATTTTCCTGAATTCTATAATAAATTTCCAAAAGTAAAAATTCTATTCGTATGCTCAGTTCTTAGGCTTCCAATTTGACCAGATACCGGCGATTAGCAAACCAGCCAGAATATGCCAGATTCCCCACCATGCAGCAATAAATGCCATCCCTCCGTTGGCCAGGTCGGCAGGAAATATTTTAGGATTGAAAAGCAATGCCAAAGCGAGTCCCGAATTTTGAATGCCGGTTTCAATGGTTATGGTTCGCTTTACAGTTTCTCCACAACGGAATGCACTGGAAAATAAATACCCCGATAAAAGTGCTACAGCATTATGTAAAAGCACGATGATGAAAATATACTTGATGTATTTAAAAAAGAATTCATAATTGCTTTTAAACATAACCACAACAATAGCTGCAAAAAATAGTATGGAGACTGTCTTGATGGGTTTTGTAATTTTTAAAGTAATTTTCTGAAAATAGTGGTTGAAAAGCATTCCTAACAGCAGTGGAATCCCCAACAAAATAAAAATGGTCTGAAAAACATAGATGGGGTGAATTTCAAGTTGCCGGAGCAAAGACTCTGAATTGATCATGCTAATGTATTTTGTATACAAACCTCCCCACAGCCAAAAGTTAAGAGGAGTCAGCAGCATGGCTGAAATTGTTGCAATGGCCGTAAGCGTTACCGAAAGTGCTGCATTGCCGCGCGCCAGAGCAGAAACAAAATTGGAAACATTCCCGCCAGGACAACTGGCTACCAGAATCATCCCCATGGCAACGGTCGGGCTAATAAAACGGTTAAACACAATGATAAGCAAAAATGTAACCGCCGGCAAAACAAAGAATTGTGAAACAAAACCAATGGCAGGGAGTTTTTTATTGTTCCAGATATTCTTAAAATGTTCAACTTTGATTTGCAGTGCCACACCAAACATAATAAAAGCCAGTGTAAGATACAGAACAAGCAGCCCTCCCGAAGAGAAATTCAGTCTGACACCATCTAAAACCTTGAGAGATTCATACATAAAGGGAGATTTTTATAAGCGATTTGATTTGCTAAATATACATATTTTGTGAAAATTGCAACCGGAATAAACAATTAACCTGCATTATTCATGCGTCAAGTTTGGGGTAGATGCGAGGCGTCGGAAGCTG
>CAYQDZ010000227.1:0-4577 GCA_964416375.1 uncultured Bacteroidales bacterium | reverse complement strand
CCGCCGGTAGATAAAGAATTAATTGAAAACGAACTCACGAAAGACAAATTTCTTCGTTCTACCAACAATGGGAATAATGAGTTGTATATCATTACACATCATGATTCGCCAAATACCATGCGTGAAATAGGTCGGCTGAGAGAGATTACATTTCGTCTGGCGGGTGGCGGTACAGGTAAAGAATCAGACATCGATAAATTTGATACTGCAGAAGTGCCTTACAAACAATTGATCGTTTGGGATCCGCAACGAGGTGACATCCTTGGCGGTTACAGATACATAATTTGTAAAGACATCAAACCAAATGAAGAGGGTGAAATAGAACTGGCAACCAGCAGATTGTTTCATTTTTCAGAAAAATTCAAAAAAGAATATATTCCCAATATGATTGAATTAGGTCGCTCATTCGTTCAGCTGGCATATCAATCATCAAACAGAAATAAAAAAAGTCTGTATGCACTTGACAATCTTTGGGATGGACTTGGAGCTCTATGGAAGAACAACATGGAATGTAAATACTTTTTTGGAAAAGTTACTATGTATACCTCATACAATCATGAAGCACGAAACCTTATTTTGTATTTCATGAACAAACATTTTAATGGTTTGCCGGATCTCCTCTATGCTAATAAGCCGTTGCTCATAGATATTGATAGCAAATTAGCTGATTCAATACTCACATCCGATAATTTCCAGGAAGATATCAAATTGCTTTCACAAGCGGTACGTGCTCGTGGTGAGGTAATCCCTCCGCTAATTAATGCCTACATTAACTTATCTCCTACTCTGCAAAGTTTTGGTACCGTATTAAATGATCATTTTGGCGATGTGGAAGAAACAGCTATTCTCCTGACTATTAGCGATATGTATGAGTCCAAAATTGAAAGACACATAAAATCTTATCATTAAATATTAGGATCTGTTTTGCGTATAATAAGAACAGCAAGACAGCTTTATTTTTTTCTTCCAGGCATTTGTATTACAAAGCTTTTAACCTGTATTATTCATGCAGGTTAATACGCCCTCACATTCTTGCCCTGAATAAAATTAATAAATGAACGATTGACTACTTTATTCCCCCCCGGAGTAGGATAATCACCCGTGAAATACCAATCTCCCAAATGATTCGGGCAGGCGACATGAAGATTTTCTATCGTCTGGTAAACAATTTTCAGATCTGCTTTAATGTCGTTATTTCTAAGCATCTTTGATATCTTCTCAGAGATTTGAGTATCGGTAAACGGTTTGTAAATCTCCTTGACAAAATTTTTAATCTTCTCCTTTGGTAAATTTTCCTGCGCAATTGATTTTTTATATACTTCGTTAATGATTCTTTCATTCCCGGTTTCTTTAAGCAATTCGATCGCCGCACGAAAGGCAATAAAATCAGACAACTTCGCCATATCAATACCGTAGCAATCAGGATATCGGATTTGTGGCGAAGAGGATACAATGACAATACGTTTGGGTAAAAGTCTGTCAAGAATACGAATAATACTATATTTAAGGGTTGTGCCACGTACGATAGAGTCATCAATAACCACAAGATTATCCTCGTTTTTATTAATTGTGTCGTAGGAAATATCATAAATATGGCCAACAAGATCATCGCGCCCGTCATCTTGTGAAATAAAAGTTCGGAGTTTAATATCTTTCAGGGCGACTTTCTCAATGCGAGGCTTCTGCGAAACAAGAAGGTTCAATTCTGCAACCGTTATTTCTTTCCCGCGTTCCAGAATCTGTTGTTTCGCTTTTTCCTGCATGTAGTTCTCTATTCCGGACATCATTCCATAGAAGGCTGTTTCTGCAGTATTTGGTATGAAAGAAAATACCGTATTTTCCAAGTCATCGCCCACAGCTTCAATAATTTTTGGAGTTAATAATTCTCCGAGTTTCTTGCGCTCACGGTAAATTTCAGTATCACTGCCTCTTGAAAAATATATTCTCTCAAATGAACATGCTCGTTTTTCATAGGGCCCACGAACTTTTTTCATTTCTATACTTCCATCCTTCTTAATTATTAAGGCACAACCCGGATCAATTTCCTTGATCTCTTCATAGGGTACATTCAATACAGTTTGAATAACCGGTCGTTCAGAAGTGGCCACCACAATATCTTCATTATAATAATAAAATGCCGGTCTGATTCCCCATGGATCTCTCATAACAAAAGAATCGCCATGGCCTACCAGACCTGCAATTGTATACCCTCCATCCCACTTTTTGCTCGAATCTTTTAAAATATTTTCAACATTGATGTTGTTCTCTATTAAATCTGATATTTCTCTGTTCGAATAGCCTTTTTTCTTGTACCTGTTAAATTCCAATTGATTCTCTGTATCCAAAAAATGCCCCACATTTTCAAGCATGGTTATGGTATCGCTAAATCCCCGTGGATGCTGGCCCAAATCAATAAGGTGGTCAAACATTTCTTCCACATTGGTCAGATTGAAATTACCGGCGAGTACAAGGGTTCGTGATTTCCAGTTATTCTGTCTGACGACAGGGTGAACATTTTCCATTTTGTTTTTACCAAAAGTACCATACCTTAAATGTCCAAGTAATACCTCGCCGGCAAAAGGTAAATTCTTTTTGGCCCAGGAAATATCTTTTATTAAATCAGGAGATTTTTTTTCGGCTTTATCAAAATTTGAACTTATACTCTGAAAAATATCGTCTATCGCAGACGAATTGATAGACCGTAAACGATCGAGGTATTCATACCCGGGTTGTGCATCAAGCTTGATACTGGCTACACCGGCTCCATCCTGCCCTCTGTTGTGTTGCTTTTCCATCAACAAATAGAGCTTGTTTAATCCCCATCTCCACGTTCCATATTGCAGCTGATAATATTCGAGGGGCTTTCGCATTCTTATCAGTGCTATCCCGCATTCATGCTTGATATCGTCTGTCATTCTTTAAGTCTCCATATGTTATTTATAACGATGGATAATTTATTTTACTTGGAACAATGAATGCATCCGGAAATTCATATTCAATCTGTTTATAGAATCTCATGGCATCACTCTTTGTTCTGAAATCTCCTATATATAAACGATAATAAGGTGTGTCAAAAATATAATAGGAAGTAATTCCTTCATATTTACCAATAAATCCGGCTCTTATTATCTCGCCTTCCTCACGGGCACCTGGTCCGGAATTTGAGAATATCCGAATACGGTATCCACTAATCCCATTTCTTTTACTTACTTCAAGAAGATGCTTGTCAATTAATTTAACTAGATCGTTTTCCTGAACAATCGTAATTTTTCCGGAATTTCCAGAGTATTGTATTTCGCGCATTAATTTTGTGCCGGTTAGTTGAGCATTTAAAATGCCTACAGCGGAGAGAAGTAGAAAAATCAGAATTGGCTTTGTATATTTCACTGGCCTACCTGTTTTTGCATGGGCAAAATTAATTTTTTTTTTCATTTGAGATCATAAATAACCACTTCATAAACGAACAATGTGAAAGAATTTCTAAACAACAACCTTTCGTTCTTCACGAATTTCAATATTCTTCTTTATCAGCATGGATCGTGTACCGATTGTTCCTTCCATTCTGAAATTTATTATTTGCCCATTCTTCAGGCTCATCAGGGTGAGCGCTGCACCAAAAAAATTTGCCACACGCACTTTTAAGTCAATATTGTAATGATCATTAGTATTTGCTGGTAAAATAATGGGTTCAACAGAATTCACCTTACCAAGATATTGATTGTTCATATAGACTTTTAGATCCATATCGGTAACTGTGATTTTATGAATCGTTGGATTTTCGATAGGAACCTGAACTGCCACCATCAATGCATTATTATCAAACCCATTAACGGTAAACTCCTTTACTTCACCAACACGTATATTCGAAAAATTACTACAAGAAGCAAATACAATGGTAGCCAGAAGATAAATGTATTTTCTTTGTATTATCATTCCTATTGATTCGTAAATTTAGAATCTTTAAATATCACAAATTATTGTGTCAGGTCGATTGAAATTTTGAATTATTTAATCATGGAAACACTCAAACAGCAAATTGATGATTTTTTTAAAAGCAAAAACATTGCATTAGCGGGTGTGTCAAGGAATAAAAAAAAGTTTGGCTATGTGAGCTATAAATCTCTTGTGGAAAAAGGATACAATATTTATCCTGTGAATCCTAATGTCAATGAAATTGATGGCAGGAACAGTTATAAGAGTATCTCTGATCATACATCAGAAGTTGATAGTGTGATCATCATGACTCCAAAAGAGACAACCGATGAAGTTCTCAGGGAGGCTATCCGAAAAGGAATAAAAAACATTTGGGTCCAGCAAATGTCAAACACAAAGGATACGATGAAAATAGCCGAAGAATACCATCAGGAAATTGTATCCGGCAAATGCATTTTTATGTTTGCTGAACCCGTTTCAGGAGTGCATAAATTCCACCGCATGCTTGTGAAAATATTTGGAGGTCTGCCTAAATAAATGAAAAATGAAGAATTAATAATGAGAAATGGGGCTAATTATTCATTCTTAATTAACGTGAGTTCGATCTAAGATTAGTTCTTTCTATTGAATCAAAAACAGGTATT
>CAYQDZ010000226.1:0-4593 GCA_964416375.1 uncultured Bacteroidales bacterium | reverse complement strand
GAATGATCCGTGGCATTTTCAGAACCCGTTAAGCTTCCCTGATTGCCTTTACCCTGCGAAGTTCCTTCACCAGAGGTGCTTTCAGAATCAGTCTTCCTTCCCCTGTACATAGCACGTGAATTAACAGTCTGCTGTGTTTCTGTTTTCTTTTCAGGTTTGGCTTCAGTCTTGGTTGGAGTGGTTATTTTTGATTCCACTTTTTTATTTTCCTTTACCTTCGTTTTGGTTGAGGATTTTATAGCAGGTGCTTCCTCTGTCTCCTGAGTCAAATAAGATTCCTCTGCTTTGATGTCTTCACTTTTTGCTGCAGAAGCCTCAGATTCAGGTTTACTCACTTCGTCATTGAATTTAGGCTCAATATTTCCTGTACCAAAATCCGAGTCCCCGAAATTGATAAGTATCCCCATTTCTGCCGGCAGGGGCAATGGCGTTCGAAAGCCGAACAGAATAAACAGCAGCAGAAGGCCAATATGAAAAATTGCAGATCCTATAAATCCCCGGGAATCAAAATTCATGAGGCTAATGTTTATTTAAATCAATCTTCGGGTGCAGTAGCAAGTATAACTTTATACTTGTGTTTTCGCGCTATATTCATCACTTTCACCACATGCTCTATGGGTACACTTTTATCAGCATGCAAGGATATTGTAGGTTCAACCCTGTATTTTAGGTGCTCCAGCAATCTGGCTTCCAAACTGGAAAATGGTACCGGTTGTTGTTGTCCGTCAATACTGATATAGTACCTTAGATCTTGCGAAATGGAAACCGCTACGTGCTGTTTGGCCTTTGTTTGGTTATTACTTTGCGGAAGCAGAAGTTTAAGTGCGTTAGGAGCGATAAGTGTTGAAGTCAACATAAAGAAAATGAGCAGAAGAAAAACAATATCTGTCATTCCCGACATACTGAACTGTATACTTACTTTATTTCTTGAACTCAGAGCCATAATCTTAGCTTTATCTTTTTGAAGGTTCGTTAAGCAAATCCATAAATTCACTCATGGTTCCTTCCAATTGAAAAACCACTTTCTCTACCTTTGCTACCAATACATTGTATGCAAAGTAGGCTATAATACCAACTATCAATCCTGCAACCGTTGTAATCAAAGCTGTGTATATTCCATTTGACAGCAAACCCACGTCAATATTATTGGCTTGTTGGGCCATATCATAAAACGCACGTACCATACCCATTACTGTGCCAAGAAAACCAATCATGGGAGCCCCACCGGCTACGGTGGCCAAAAGCGGCAAGCTTTTTTCGAGTTTATAGATTTCCAGTTTTCCTGTATTTTCAATGGCTGCATTCACATCATTCAGAGGGCGGCCAATACGTTGAATTCCTTTTTCAACCATCCTGGCAGTAGGATTATAAAAGGATTGACATAAGGCCAGAGCAGCATCCAGCTTTTCATCGTATATGTAATCTTTAATCCTGTTCATGAAATTGATATCAATTTGGGAAGCCTTACGAACTGCAAAAAAACGTTCGAAAAAAATATAAACAGCTACAAATGATAGAAAAATAATGGGAACCATAATCCATCCGCCCTTTTGGGCTAATTCAATAAATGGAATTTTGATTTCACTTGCCTCTTGTGCAACTATTTCTGCTGCTTCATTCACTTCAGTCTGAAGTATAAAAAATAACTTTACCATTGTTTTTAAATATTTCTTTAAAGTTATTAAAACGTATTCTTAAGAATTTTATTTCAAACAGAAAATTTTAAACAATCACTGCTTGTCAGTTTTCGGGTCATTCGCTTTTTCCTTCCTTTTTCTGGTATGGGCAGACCTATTTCTTTTTATCAAATCTTTAAGAGAATTAAATTCCTCTATATAAAACACTCCAACTCCCTGTGTATAGTAATCGTCTAACAAGTCGTCATTTGATCTGTTGAAAGCCCGTAGTCTTACTTTCCCCTTTTTATTTAGTTTATAGTCAACATCAAAATCACCAACAATTTTACTTGTATTCGCAGCTGCAGCATTGGTTTTCATATCTACACTTCCATTGATACTGAGCCGGTCATTTAAAAGCTGAGTGGAGAGTGCAACCTCAACCTCACGATCTGTTATCTGGCTACCGGGGCGATAATTTACCCCAATATCAAAATCATTGCTTATTTGTGAAAGCCAATTGCTTAACTGATTTGATAACAATTCACTTGCATTTGAACCAGCTGCGGCCATATTATTGCCTGAAGAAGATTCGTCCTTATTCCGTTGATCCGGGAGAAAGCGGTTAAGCACCATCAAGGATAAGAATTGTTTGCTGATGTCTTCTTCGGAAGTGATCCTGCTATTCACTCTGTTCCTCGTGCTCTCTTCAGCATATGGAAGGTACAAATCATATTTTATGGTAGGTGACATAAGTAAGCCCGATAAATAAATACGACAATCGACAGTAACACGTCCCTGGTAGCTTTCACTTTCACTCTCGCTGGTTCCAAACAAATCTGCAAGTGAAGCCTTGGTTCTGTATACCGCAGTAATATCCACCTGTGCATTTAAAGGATCACCTGTCCACCGCAGATTACTGCCCTTTTCAATTTTTAACTTTTTATTTATTACATCTTGCAGAGTAAACAGATAATCTCCTTTCTCAATAGCATATTCTCCCATAAGCTCGAAAGTGCCAAGTGTATTAATTGACATCTTCATCTCCCCGCTCCCATTCGCTTTTATAATATCTCCCATCTTAGGATCGAAAATAATTTGTACTTCTGCATCCGGTGTTACGTTCAGATTAAAATTCATCTGTATTCCAGTCAGATCAACCTTGTATTCAGGTTCGATTGGTTCATTTTTGTTATCAGAAGTGTCGTTACGAACAAAATTGATGTAATCAAACTCCGAAACCTCAGAATCTCCGTTCAGGGGAATAAAAAACCGTGTATTTTTACCGGTTTCCGCTTCAATATCAAAACGAAGTGAAGAAGGTTCTCCTTTTATTTTTACAGAACCTGTTGTATACGCAATCCCGTAGAACACGCTATTGTCGGTTTCCCTGGTATCGAGACAAAGAAGATTTCTCGTGTTTATTCCAAGATTTATAGAAATGTCTTTCAGATATTCTGTTCGAACCATTCCGTTAACTGTAGCGGAATTGCCTTCCCGATCATACACTTCAACATTATTAATTATGAAATTGTTGTTGGATATCTCGACATCGGTGGTGAAATTGTACCTTGTTTTCAGGTAATCAACTGTAAAAGCATACTTCTGTAAAGTCAATTTGCCTGACAGGGAAGGTTTTCCTCTTACTCCTGTAAGTTGCAGATTTCCTGTTGCCAAACCCCGCATATTTGAAAATGTACCTTTCAGAAAAGGATTAAAAATATTTGTTCTTAATTTATTCAGCGATATTCTGAAATCCATCTTCCCCATTTCATTCGGGAAATAATCCCCGGAAAAACGCACAGTTGTTAGCTCACCCCGCATAGCCAGGGCATCAATAGTCAAAGATTGTTTTGTATTGTTCCATACTGAATTAATATGGCAGTTACCCAGAGGCTCCCTGTTTATAATCAAATCATCTATTGTGAGGGATGAAAAAAACAGCGGGTTCTTTTTGATACCTGACATATTTCCTTTTCCATTGATGGTTCCTTCAAATTCAAAATTTCTTTTTTTTGTGAAGAAATTCATATTGGCCAGGTTAAAATCCCGAAAATAGAAGTGCAGACTATCTCCCGGTTTATCACTAAGCTTCCCGCTGGCCAAAATGTATTGATCATCGTGCTTCAACTGAACATTGTCAATCTCATATCCTAACGAATCGATGACTATCAAACATTGACTCAAATGCCATACAGAATCGCTTATTGTAATTGCTGAAGGATTCAATTCAATCTGATATTTGTTTTGATCATTATCATCACTCAGGATCGAAAAATTACCCAAAAGGGCCCCTTTGTATAAAGTTGAATCCCAATTTAACCATCGTGTAGAAAACCTTATATTGTTATGAGATGTAGTTGATTCCAAAGTAAAATTTTCAAACTCGATTCGTTCACTAAAATTAAATACCCTGCTTCCTATTGTAGTGTTGATTACCGAATCTTCCGATTGTAAGTTTAATACAAAACCCAGCCATTGATTGTTCTTCACTTTTAGTTCAGGAATAAGCAAATCAAGTTTTAAAAATCCTCCATTTTCAGGAAAATAAGTAGCTTTCAGTTTCGTTTCAGGACTAATATAGTATTCAGGGTAGAAAAAATTAAAGAATGGACCTGTTCTCTTAAAATCGGCATCGAAATTCAATTGAATATTTTCTCCCGAATTTAGCCTGTCAGGTTTTTCCTTGAATATAGCAGGAACAAAACCTGCCAGATAATTCACCAAACTTTGATGTAAAGTGGATAATTGATATTTACCGGAGACCGTAGCATCCATTATATCAGATTGAATGAACACTTCATTAAGCTCCGAATTATTTTGAATGATTAAATCTATATCATAAACCTGAATTTGTTTGTCGGTTTTTGAAAACAGAGAGTTAAGCAACTTTATTTCTCCATTTAGCTCATCCACTGAATTCCCTTCTACATTTGCTTTCACAAGGAATGAAGCATGATAATTAGGATCTGCATCT
>CAYQDZ010000225.1:0-4621 GCA_964416375.1 uncultured Bacteroidales bacterium | reverse complement strand
AGTTGTTCATTGGCAATTTGAACAATTTTACCTTTGAAAAGAAAAGGTGTGGCGATCAGTAAGGCTATGATAACAAGGATAATTATCAGTACTATCTTTAGGATTTTTTTCATGATTAAAAGTATTTTGATGTTATTTAAAGTTATGAATATTTGTTTTTATGCTTGCTCAAATAGTAAAAAATGTTTTATATAGGCAATATGTTAATAAAGAAATATAACATTCTATGCCTGAAATTCGTAAAGAGTAAATAAAAAGTCCAACATCAATTTCAAAAATATGCAATATGTAAAATACATTCCTTCCACAAAAGGATCACCGTTTCATTATGAAAGTCAGCCCCTATTTTCGGTTCTCTTTGACCATGCTCCCGATGCCATTTTTATTCTTGATGGCAAAGACTACTCAATCATAGAGTGTAACGAGGTGGCTCAAATACTTTTTGAGGCGAAATCGAAATCAAGTTTAATAAATCTGTCTGCTTTCAGACTTTACGATAATGAACCTGTTGAATTCTCAAAAGACCTTATTGAATCAAATATTATTAACAAGGGAGAGTATACTCAGGAACTGGCTTTTAGAACGTTAAGGCAAAATGTTTTCTGGGGCAAATTGAATAAGTACTTAATAAAAGCTGATAACCAACAATACCTTGTTCTTCGAATAAGCAAAGCAACTGATTATCTGGATGCAGAAGAAGCTTTATCAAAACTGCTAAGAGGAACGGCCAAAGTTACCGGATTAATATTTTTTAAAGAACTGTCAAAATTATTTTGCAAAACTTTTGATGTAAAATATGCATTCGTAGCAAAGATATCGGGTAATAAAAAATCATTGGAGATACTTGGATCTTATGGACAGTTTAAGAATATTCAACTGGAAAAGTATAAATTAATGAACAGTCTGGTTGAAAATGTGCTCAAAGGTTATACTACTTTTTATCCCGGAGAAGTGAATAAGCTTTTTCCGGAAGATGAACTGGTAAAGGAGAACAATATCAAAGGATTTATGGGCACGCCGGTATTTGGAAACTCAGGTGAAGTGATTGGCATGATAGCCTTTCTGGATGATGAAGTGATCAAAGAAGCTCCAAATTCAAGGTATATTCTTTCAATCTTTGCATCAAGAACTGCTGCTGAAATGCAAAGAATACGATCAAAAGAAATATTGAAAGAACAGGCACGGAAACTGGCCATTTCCGACAACATTAAAGACAATTTGCTGTCTATTATCTCCCATGATCTGAAAAATCCTCTTCATTCTGTATTGGAATTTTCGGAGCTTCTAAAAACAAATGCTGATAGTTACGATAAAAAAAATATTGTTGACAGAGTAACTATAATTGATAATGCTGTTAGAAATATTTATTTTCTTCTGGAAAATTTGTCCGATTGGTCACGTATATTCAGAGGTGATATTTTGCAAAACCCGCAAAACATTTCCCTAAACGAAATAACAGAAGAAAGCCTGTCCTTTTTCCGTTATTTGATTGATGCCAAACATATCAAAGTCCAGGTTAAACTCAATAAATGTCCTGAGGTACATGCAGATAAAAGCATGGTATTCAGTATTGTGCGTAACATTTTTTCCAATGCAATTAAATATACCACGGCCGACAGTGAAATTCGTATCGAATATGCGGCATCCGACAAGCTTGTCACGCTAAGTATTCAGGATTCGGGAACCGGGATGACGGAAGAAAAAATACAGCAGATTATGCATGCCGGGAATGAAATACCTGAGTTGACTTTATCAAATGAAAACGCTGTAGGTCTCGGGCTTATTCTTTCAAAAAACTTCGTCAAGCGAATTGGGGGGAAAATACATTTTGATAGTACTATAGACAAAGTGACCAAAGTTTCAATAGACTTGCCGAAAGCCTGATTTTTTTCTTCTGCAGTATTTTCATTATGCGGATAAATTGTTGTATGATATCCTAAAATAAACTATCTTAAATACTAAGTTTTAGTATTTGATTATGGATTTTTCTCGTCAGAGAATTTTGAGGGATTATTTGGGTATCTCCGGTATCGTTTTTGTAATCGTTTTTATTTCAGCGAAAGCTGGTCTAATACTTTTAAATCAACCATATTATATATCTTTGATCTGGCCTGCAAATGGTATTGCAACAGGGCTTCTTATGCTATATGGAACAAAATACTTACCCGCTGTCGTACTCTCTTTATTTGCCTGTTTTTATTTTCACGATTATACAAACATTGAATTGTTCATTTCGCCACTGAAAATTGCTTTCACTCTCAGCATGGCAGGCACAGCATTGATCATAATAAAAAAAGTTTTTATTGAACATATAGTAAGAAGGGCTTCGATGGTTATCCATCCATTGGTTTTTGCCAGGATACTCTTGGTCCTGGTGATCATATCATCAGGGCTTGGTGGCGTATTCATTCTGCTCAAATTCGTTTCGGATTTATTCATTAATGCAACAACTCAAAACGTATTGCTTTCATGGGTCGGTTCAGATCTTATAGGCTCCGCGCTATTTATTCCATTTGTCCTCAGTTTCAGAAAACAGGATGTTGTTGAGAGAAAAGGGAAATTCCGGGAAAAATTAATCTTATATGTGGCCATGATCGTGTTAATATTTCTGGTTTTTGTGATCGACAGGAATTATACGAAAGAGATACTTTGTTTGCTTCTGCCGTTCTTATTCTGGATGGCATTCAGATACAGTACAAAAGATACGGCTTATGGCCTTATGATATTAACAATTGCTGTGATTTTTACTATCCTGAGTCAGGCCTGCGACTCCAGTGGTAAAAACTATTTTCATTCCATTTTTTTCTATCATATTTTTCTGTTCGCGAATGTAGTTGTGTTTTATCTGGTGAATGGATTCTCAATACAGAATGGAAAATTGATTGAGGCTTCGCAAAAGATTAAGTCAGTTTTTAATAATGGTGACTTAATCTATGACAATACTCCGACATCGATCAGGAAAGAAATTCGCTTGCTCCAAACAGCCATAAATCAGAGTCCGGGAAGTATTATGATAACAAATCAGGATGGAATAATTGAATATGTCAATCCTGCCTATTCAAGAATCACCGGATACAGTCTGAAGGAGGTGAAAGGCCAGAACCCCAGAATCCTCAAATCAAATTACCATTCCGAATCATATTATAAAAAGTTATGGGATACAATTTTGCAGGGTAAAATATGGACCGGCCAATTTTATAACAAAAAAAAGGATGGTTCATTTTATTGGGAAGATGCTACTATTGCACCCATTTATACCAAAGATAAAATTTTACATTTTATTTGCACAAAAGAAGACATTACAGAAAGGAAAAATGCTGAAGAAACAATTAAGGAAAGTGAAAAAAAGTTCAGGTCGTTTTTTGAAAATTCAAATGTCAATATTTTATTGTTGGATCCGGATTCGGGAAAAATAGCGGATGCAAACAAAACCGCTATGGAATACTATGGCTATACCAAAAAGGAATTAAACGATTTAACATTTTTTGATCTCTCGGTTTTGAACAAACAAAAAATTAGCGATAAGCTTAAGGAAGTAATGGATTTCAAGGAGAAAATGATTTCTCTGCGTCAAAAATTAAAAAGTGGCAAAATCAAGGACGTAGAGGTATATCCAACTCCCGTGAATATCAGCAACAAGATCCTGTTGTTTACAATCATACAGGATGTTACCCGCAGAAAAAAAGCGATTGCTGCACTGACCGAGAGTGAATCAAAAAAACTTGCCCTGTTAAAAATAATTCCTGATCTGATCATTGTAATCAACAAAGGGGGTGTAATATTGGATCTTTATACAGACAAGACTTCTAAGCTTTTCATACCACCAAGTGAAATGCTTGGCAGTAAATTCATGGATATAGTACCGAAAGATCTCGGTAAAAAATTTCATAATTATTTTCAGGCAGCATTTGTTACCCGCGAAATTATCACATTCAATTATTCCTATACAACAAAAGGCAGTGAGATCTTTGAAGAAGCACGCTTGATTGTCAGCGGTTATGATGAACTGCTTGTTATTATCCGGGATGTTACCAACCTGAAAAAATCTGAAGAAGAACTAAAAAAAGCATGGAAAGAGGCTGAAAAAGCGAACGAAGCAAAATCTGCTTTTCTGGCAAATATTTCTCATGAGATAAGAACGCCAATAAATGCCATCATCGGATTTAGTGAACTTCTTTCTCAGGAAGTGACACAATCCAATCTGGAAAATTATATTAACTCTATTAAATCCAGCAGTAAGTCGCTACTTAGTTTAATTGAAGATATTTTGGACTTTTCAAAGATTGAAGTCGGGAAGTTGTCTTTAAAGCCTGCCTTTATTAATGTTCGTTCAATTCTTGAAGAGACACGGAGTATTTTCTGGTTGAAAATGAAGCAGAAAGAAATAAAATTTGCGACAACAATAAAGAATGATATGCCTGAATTACTACTGCTTGATGAACAAAAAATCCGACAGGTTTTGATCAATCTTATTGATAACGCATATAAATTTACCGAGAATGGCAGGGTGAGTGTTAAAATAGCCAGCAAGAACAAAAAAAGAATTGAGCAGAAAACATTTGTAGATGTCATCATTGTAGTTAAAGATACCGGCATAGGCATCCCAAAAGATTTTCAAAAA
>CAYQDZ010000224.1:1560-4665 GCA_964416375.1 uncultured Bacteroidales bacterium | reverse complement strand
ACCTGGGAATCGTGTAAACCGGTTGTGACAAGCAGATTAGGATAATCTTTTGCTTCCACATTATCGTAAGGTGAGTAGGATAACATGTAATCGTAATAATCTTTTTTGTTTGGATTTCCCCATTCATCATATTCACCCGTGGTCAGCGGAATGCTTTCATCGAGCATGGTGGTAACCACATCAACAAAGGGCACGGCTGCAATTACACCCCTGAACAGATCGGGGCTCATATTGATAACGGCTCCGATAAGCAACCCCCCGGCGCTTCCTCCATATGCCATGAGCCTGTCGGTTTGAGTGTATTTATTATTAACCAGGTATTGTGCACAGGCGATGAAATCGGTGAACGAATTTTTCTTGTTGAGCAATTTGCCATCTTCATACCATTCCCGACCCAGAAATTGCCCTCCGCGGACATGAGCAATGGCATAAACAAATCCACGATCAAGTAAGCTCAATCTCGCGCTATTGAAATTAGGATCGTATGTGCTGCCATATGAGCCGTATGCATACAATAACAAGGGAGACGATCCATCGAGTGGAGTACCTTTCTTGTATACGAGGGAGATAGGTACCTCCTTCCCATCGGGAGCTTTGGCAAAAAGTCTTTCACTTGAATATTCCGCAGGTTCATGCCCGCCGACAACCTCCTGTCGTTTTTTGAGTGTCATCTCACGGGTTTTCATGTTGTAATCGTAGGTAGTAGTGGGTGTGGTTAAGGAAGAATACCCGATACGTAAAAGATCTGAAGACATTTCAGGATTCACAGAAATCCAGCAATTGTATACCTCTTCATCAAAAGGAACTTTATGTTCTTCATCTGAGTCCATACTAAGAATTCTCAGGTTCGTGTTCCCCTTTATCCTTTCATCAATAATCATAAAGTGGTCAAAATTCAGGAATCCTTCCAGCAACACTTCCTCCCGGTGAGGAATCACTTCCTTCCAGTGTTCTTTCGTGGTTGCATCCAGAGAAGTTTCCATCAGCCTGAAATTTTTCGCATCCAGATTTGTATGGATATAAAATTTATCTTTAAAATGACCTATGGAATATTCCAGGCCTCTTTCACGTGGCTGAAATACTTTAAAATCTGCCTCCGGATCATCCGCCGAAAGGATCTGGTATTCATCAGACATGGTAGATGAAGAAACAATGATAATGTATTTTCTTGATCGACTTTTGTATACATAACTAACGTAGGTTTCATCGGTTTCCTCAAAGATCATTTCCGGTCCGGAGCCGGATAAAACAGAGTATCTGAATATTTTCTCCGGACGAAGTGTTTGTTCGTTTTTCTGAGCAAAGAAAACGGTTTTATTATCATTTGCCCAGGTAGCGGATCCTGTTGTACCGGACAATGTCTCTTTCAGTACTTTCCCACTTTCAAGCTCTTTGAAATGAATGGTGTACAATCGCCTGCTTACCGTATCAACACCGTAGGCAATCATCTTATTGTCCGGGCTGACCGAGATGCCTGCAACATGATAATATTCATAGCCTTCCGCCATTTCATTTACATTCAGTAATATTTCTTCCGGTGATTCCAGCGTTCCTTCTTTACGGCAATATACAGGATACTCCTTTCCTTCTTCATAACGGCTATAGTAGTAATAACCATTTAAAAAATAGGGTACAGACATATCTGTCTGCTTAATTCTTCCGACAATTTCGTTATACAGCTTTTCCTGAAGTTCTTCAGTATCCTTCATTTTGGCTAAAGTATATTCATTTTCCGCTTTGAGGTATTGGATTACCTCCGGATTGTTCCTGTCGTTTAGCCAGTAATAATTATCAATTCTTGTGGTATTATGATGTGTTAATTCAACTGGAATTTTTTGTGCAACCGGAGGTTTATTCATACTCTTATCATGACACGATAGAAAAAAAAGAAAAAACAGGGAGCAAAGATACACCGAATAGCGATATACATTCATCATATTTAGTGATTTAAAAATTAGACCTCAAGACAATATAAATCATTGCAGTTAATAAGGTACTTATGATCAATAGAAAACGGGCCAGTTTTATTTGTTTGTCACTTCCCAGTCTATAAAGTGAAAAAACAACGATTGCTATTCCCAGAAATACTCCGACAAAAATACTATTTACTTCCGATTTCAGATGAAATGAAGTATCAAATCCCTCATTGCTGTCGGAATGTAAAAATTTCAGAAGGAAAGGTAAGGAGATTGAAAGTGAAATACAAGATATCAAAATAATTATGGTGAAAATTACTTTAAAAGTTAACCCTCTTTTCATTATAATAAATTCTTCTTTATCAGGAATGTAATCGATAACTTTTACTTTCTGTTTTATATTACATAAAGATAGACTTTCCCGGCTTACAAAATAAGTTCATTCTCCCTTTTTACCTTGGCAACTACCTATTCAAATCAGTCGTCAATAGATCTTTCCACCCCCTTTAATTCCCCCGCCAGCGGGGGATAGTGCTATTTGACAAAAATACAGGGGAAGCTATCGCACTAGCCCTGCCGTACAGAAGATTGTGTCCCCCCGGGGGGACTTACAGGGGGGCAATATTTGAAGAAATCATTCAAGAAGTTCGTTTCTCCTTTTCAACTATCCAATTTTCAACTGTCTCTATCACTTGTCCAATTTGCCTTAGAACTTCTTCATCTTTAAAACGAAGTATCGTAAATCCTACAGCTTCAAGATCGGTCTGTTTTTTTTGATCGCGATGCTTAGTCTCATTCAACAAATGAGTAAATCCGTCAACCTCAATCACAAGCATAAGTTCCTTGCACATAAAATCGGCTATATAATTTAAAACCGGACGTTGTCGCCTAAACCGATATCCTCTCATTTTCCGTGCTTTCAGTACGTATTTCCATAAACAAGCCTCTGCCTTGGTCATATTTTTTCTATGCTTATTGGCAAATGGTTGTAGCCTTTTATTATAGGCATGATAGTTAGAAGATTCAGCCTTCATATTATATTTCGCATAAACGTTTAACGATGTAAAGATAAATCTTCAGGTTACAAGTGCAATCGATTTTTAGAAGAACTTGCGGAAATTTCCACCCCCTTTAATTCCCCCGCCAGCGGGGGATAGTGCTATTTGGCAAAAATACAGGGGAGGCTATC
>CAYQDZ010000224.1:0-1460 GCA_964416375.1 uncultured Bacteroidales bacterium | reverse complement strand
TTGCGTGCAACATCCACTTCAAGAACTTTCACTTTTACGTGTTGATTCAGATGGACTACCTCATTCGGATCGGATACAAAGCGGTTGGCTAACTGAGAAATGTGTACCAGTCCGTCCTGTTTGACACCCACATCGACAAAGGCTCCAAAATTGGTGATGTTGGTAACGATTCCCGGAAGCTCCATTCCCTCAGCCAGATCTTCCATTTTATAAATGCCCTCAGCAAATTCAAATACTTTAGCTTTCTTACGCGGGTCACGTCCGGGCTTTGCTAGCTCATTTAAAATATCCTTTAAGGTAGGAATGCCTATGGCTCCTCCAACATATTTATTGATGTCTATTTTCTTCTGCAGATCATCATTCTCCATGATTGTTTCAAGTTCAACTCCCTGATCTGCAGCCATTTTTTTCACAATTTTATAACTCTCGGGGTGAACAGCGCTATTATCAAGAGGATTTTTCCCATTCCTTATGCGCAAAAATCCGGCAGCCTGCTCAAAAGCTTTTGGTCCCATACGCGGTACTTTCTTTAGTTCATCACGCGAAGAAAACGCTCCCTTTTCGGCTCTGTAATCCACAATGTTTTGTGCCATCTGTGGTCCCAGACCCGATATGTAAGTAAGCAAATGCATGCTAGCAGTATTCAGGTCAACACCAACAGCATTCACAGAGCTTTCCACCACTTCATCCAGTGATTTTTTCAGTTTCCCCTGGTCGACATCATGCTGGTACTGCCCCACTCCTATTGATTTCGGATCAATTTTTACCAGCTCGGCCAAAGGGTCCATTAATCTGCGGCCAATGGATACCGAACCACGAACCGTGACATCGTACTCCGGAAATTCTTCCCTGGCAACTTTTGATGCTGAATAAATCGATGCCCCGGCTTCATTTACTACAAAAACCTGCAGATCGCGATCAAAACGCATCTTCTTAATAAATCGTTCCGTCTCGCGACTTGCTGTTCCGTTGCCAACAGCGATGGCCTCTATTTTATACATTTGTACCAGAGTTGAAAGCTTATGGGCGGCTTTTTTTGTATCACTTTGCGGAGGATGGGGATAAATGGTCCCATTGTGCAGTAAATTGCCCTGCGCATCCAGGCAAACTATCTTGCACCCGGTACGGTAGCCGGGATCAACTGCCAGTATTCTCTTCTCACCCAAGGGAGCAGCCATCATCAATTGCCGAAGATTTTCCGCAAAAACCCGTATCGCTTCTTCATCTGCCTTTTCCTTTGATAAGGCCCTGAATTCATTCTCGATGGAGGACTGCAATAACCTTTTGTAACTGTCATGAAGAGCTGATTTTACCTGCCCGGACACATTTAAATTGCCCTTTATAAAGAATTCTTCCAATACATGCAACACCTTCTCCTCTTCAGGAGAAATACTCAGTTTAAGAAATCCTTCCTCCTCTCCCCTTCGCATGGCCAGCATCCTGTGTGAAGGACACCGGGA
>CAYQDZ010000223.1:0-4727 GCA_964416375.1 uncultured Bacteroidales bacterium | reverse complement strand
TACAATATTTGTAACTTTAATAAATCCCTTTTTATCGTTAACTGTTTCAAAAGCTACGACATCATTAACAGCCATGTGAGGAATTATTGTAGCACTTAGTCCGGATATACTGCTGATTGATAAATCATCTTCTATGGCATCAAATTCAGCACTTGTAACAGAACTTTCTCCAAATACGGTAGCATTTCTTACAGTCCATTTAGTAGTCCAGTCAAAGGCATTTGCTCCTTCATCTTTTACCGAAGGATGGTCAGGATTTACGAAAGTTGCTTCGTTACCTGAACTGATACCATAATAATAAATTAGATCGATTACTGCGGCATTATTCATTGCTTGATTTCCAGCTATTGAATATGTGGTACCTGTGTTTAAATCCAGACAACTTGGTTCAGCACTGGTCTGTCCTCCCAAAAGTACAGCTGTAAATTCATCAATTGGATCACCAGTAGCAGCCACATCAATCGTTACACTGACTATCTGTTCATCGGTATTTCCATCTTTATCAGTTACAGTCAATGTAAATGCTGTATTTTCATCATCTATATAAACTCTTGCCGAACCAATAAATGTTTCATTTTCTGCATTAGGGATTTCGTAGTTATTCCAGTCTACATTGTCTTCATCCAAAATAGGTACATTGCCTTCCTTAATAGTAAAGAGATCAAGCTTTGCATCTCCGTCTTCCGCACGCCATTCAAGAGTAATAAAACTGTAAGGGGCTACCAATACATCTGTTTCACTAGTAATAACAAGAAGTGGTCCTACTGCATCATCTTTAGAACACGATGTCAGAAACAGGGCAAGACTCATTAAACCTAAGCCCATAAAATACGTTAGTTTTTTCATACCTATAAATTTAAATTATTAATTAAGTGCAAGATTTTACAATATGATATTATAAACTGATTATTGAACAAATTGTTTCATATTAAAGTTACAAATAATTATTCCTATTTGTATAAGCTTTAATCATCTGATTTATCAACTATTGTGCCATTTGGTTTATGATGAACTGGTGAATCGATGAATCGGTGAATCGGTGAATCGGTGAATCGGTAAAATGAAGTTAATCAATTGACATATTATTTATTCTATAACTTCATTTAATCGATTACCCAGTTAATCAGTTAATCATTCATTTTTAATGAGTTAAAAAGTTTTGGGTTATTGGTTATTGTGTATTGGAATTTATATAATGATCAGCTTCGATTCTTAATTGGCTTCGAGCTCGCTTCTTAATTCTTAATTCTTAATTACTAATTACCTAACCTATTCCTTATTTAGTCTCTTCATCTGTTGAATCATCTTCTTCCAGCGCATCGTAAATCGCTTTCTGAATATTTGTCCGCACATCCATTTCTGCCAGTTTATTCACCACAGCATCGGGATATACCCTGTTCGAAAGAAAAATATACAAAATGCCTGTTGATGGATCTGACCAGGCGATTGTACCGGTAAATCCTGTATGGCCATAGCTTTCAGACGAAATCCCCTTAAAAGTTGGACCGTTTTTGGTTGTATCGTTTTCAGGCTTATCGAATCCCAGGCCTCTCCGGTTTCCATTTTCACATGCTACACAGGAAGTATACTCTTCAATAAGTTTTCTATCTAAGAACTGCTGGCCTCCATATTCTCCCTCATTTAAAAGCATCTGCATAAATTTTGCCAGATCGTTAGCATTTGAAAACAATCCTGCATGGCCGGATACTCCGCCAAGCATTGCTGCCCCGGGATCGTGTACATAGCCCTGCAACACTTGTTTCCGAAAAACCAGGTCATTTTCTGTCGGGGCTATATTGTCTTTTTCGAATTTCTCCAACGGATTATAACCCAGTGTGGTTGCTCCAAGCGGAGCATAAAAAACGGAATCAACAAAGGCATCGAATCCCCTGTTTGTCAGCCGTTCTATCATTCTGTAAAACAGATAAAATCCGAGATCACTATAGCGGTAGTTTCCCGGTTTTTCCACATCAGAAGCATAGATAGTCTGGAATATACTGTCCACCAGTGAAGGATTTATATACAAGCCACTTGCCACTTCTATGGGAAAGAGTTCAGAGTACTTATCAGAATAATAATTTTCTTTGTACTGAATATGCTTATTAACAAAGTAGTGCTTTCCAACCTGGATAGGATACCTCTTTGAGTATTTGCTTTGTGCAAATTTCTGGTTCGGGTAAAGAGGTTCAATAGTGGAAACATAAAACGGAATCCATGAGGCAATACCTGCCTGATGCAGAAGAATATCAACCAGTTTAATTTTGGCCTTATTTGTTGTGTCCAACTCCGGAAGATACTTTGAAAGAGGTGAGCGAATGTCAATCTGCTTTTTGTTTTCAAGATACATTACCGATGGTACTGTTGCTACCATCTTTGTAATGGAAGCCAGATCATATAAATCTGTATTTTCTACCTGGTTACGATTAAAATAGGTATGGTAACCATAGGATTTTTGCATGATCACCTTTCCATGCCTGGCAACAAGTATCTGGCATCCCGGCATTGCCTTTTTATCAATAGCGTCTTTCACCAGCGAATCCACAACGGAAAATTTATCCCCGTTAAATCCTTCTTCGATTGGAAGTGTATATTTTAACCTGATTCCTCCTTCTGTACTGATGCCGTTTCCTGCCTTGTATTTCTCATTAATACTCACCGGTAATTTCCCTTCTGCGCCAATAGCACCAAAGACCATTTGGGCAGAAAGATCCTGAATCAGAGCATTGTCTTCATAGGATACAATCACGGCTTTGCTTTTATCAAAATTCTTCAGCTTTGGCAGGAAATAAGGATTTGTAAACACATTGAGTATGGCAGGATGCAAATAGAGTATGATATCAGCTATGGTAATCAGCTCATCACTTATCCCAAATTGTTTGTTTGCCCTCAGATCATCGCCATGGATACTAAGTAATACAAGATTGTAGAATCTTAAGGTATCTAATATGTTGGTGAGCTCAGAAAGGCTTTCTGTTCCGGAAATCTGAAAACTGTCTACCGGGGCATATAAAGCCAGTGTTTGTTGATAGGTATTGTTTGGTTTATTACCCAGGCTTACTGCTGCTATTTTTAAGGTATCCAGCTTTTTTAAAGGAAGAATATTTCCCTCATTTTTTATCACTGTAATAGCTTTTTCAATCAGCTTTCTTTGTGTAAGCTGAAAAACCGGAGTGACCAACTCTTTTTGTACTGCACTGCCTTTTGTTTTTGGATCGTTTTTTACATTTTCTGACCATTCCTTCGCGAGCAGGATTTTTCTGCAGCTGTTGTTTATCTTTTCCAGATCTATTTTCCCCTGTTCAATCCCCTGTCCTACCCTTATCAATGTATTCTCAACATCACCGGGCATCAGGATAATATCATTTCCGGCTGCTATAGCCATTGAGTTGGCAATTTCCTGATCGTAAAGATCGGTCACTCCCCTCATGGTCATGGCATCTGTAAAAACCAAACCCTTAAAATCCAGTTTCTTCTTTAATAATGAATCCGTAATGATAGCCGATAAAGACGAAGGAAGATTTTTGGATGTGTCTATTCCCAAAACATTCAAATGAGCAGTCATAACTCCTCCAACACCACCGTCAATCAATGCTTTGAAAGGAAACAACTCAATACTATCGAGTCGTTCGTATGAATACTTAATCACAGGCAGCTCATAATGTGAATCTGCATCTGTATCACCATGTCCGGGAAAATGTTTTGCAACGGCAAGAATACCCTCGTCCTGCATACCTTTCATATAAAGAAGTCCTTTCCTGGCAACATTCTCTCTCAGTTCACCAAAGGACCGGCTGTTAATTACCGGGTTGTCCGGATTGTTGTTTACATCCACAACCGGCGCAAAGTTTATGTGCAATCCAAGCATTTTCAATTGCTGGCCAATATCGCGTCCCATCTGATAGATAACATCATCATCATGGATTGCACCCAACATCATCTGTCTCGGGTATTCGATCGTATTCTCAAAGCGCATGGAAAGGCCCCATTCTCCATCCACTGCAAAAAGCATCGGTACACGTGAAATGGATTGATAATATTTTGTTAAATCGGCTATTTGCTCCGGCGTGCCATGAAAAAATATAATTCCTCCGATATTGTATTTCTGAATCAGGTCAGTGACCCGATCGATATCCTTATTGCCATTCCTGGGATAAGCAGCAACCATGAAAAGCTGACCGATTCGTTCATTTACTGTTAGTGATTGAAAAACAGAATCTGCCCATGCTGATGAATCCTTTAAAAATGGGGGTGGCAAAGACTTAAAAATAAAGTCTTGTTCGCTAACCAGACGCTTATCCACTGAAAACTGAACAAAAATTCCCGTCACCATTGCTGCTATAAGAATCAGCAATCCTTTCTTTGATTTCCTTTTAAAATCTAGCATGTAATTTCGACCTAAAACCCTAATTAATATATGTAATACCGAATTTAGCATGCACATGTTTCAAAAACCGGCAGGAAAAATGCATTTTATTAACAAAAAAGATGAATCGAACCGGTTATTTGATCAATTGTTGAATCAAAGTCATAAGTCTCAAGTCATAAGTCATAAATCACAAGGCAAAAGTCACAAGGTATAAGTCACAAGGCAAAAGATAAAAGATAAAAGACAAAAGTCACAAGACAAAAGATAAAAGTCACAAGTTACCAATCACTATTCACAAGTCGAAAGACAAAAGATAAAAGATAAAAGACAAAAGTAAAAAGTGAAAGTTTCGTGTTTTGAG
>CAYQDZ010000222.1:0-4755 GCA_964416375.1 uncultured Bacteroidales bacterium | reverse complement strand
AATACAAGCCGAGAGGCAAAGATTGGAATTGTTCATGAAGAACCGGGGTTATTTCAAGTTTAATAAAGAGTATATTTTTTACGATGCAATTGAAACAGTGAACAGAAAACAGGTAAATCTGAACATTACCATAAGGGAAAATGTTACCGGTTATCCTGATCCGGTAACAAAAGTGAAACATCATTACCAGTACAAAATCAACGAAACATTTGTGAATACGAATTTCACTTTTTTCAGTGATTTATCGGAAGCAGAGAAACAAAATGCCGACACCATTGATCTGGGGCAAAATCATGTGATTTATTCAGGTGATCATAAAATAAGACCGGAAGCTGTTTTGCATCCTAATTTATCTAATCCGGGAAGAATTTATAATTTACAGGATGTGAAAAAATCATACAGTAATTATTCATCACTCGGATTGTATAGAATTATCAATATACATTTTGATGAGTTGGATAACAGACTGGCCGATACAAGCGAGTATAGATATATTGACGGAGTGGTTGAATTGTCGCCCAGAAAAAAACAGGCCTATCAGTATGAAATTGTTGGCACGAATTCGGCAGGAGATCTGGGTGCAAGGCTTAACATATCATACAACAATTACAACCTCATACGTGGTGCCGAGAATTTTCAGATTAAGCTGACCGGTGCGATCGAGGCTATGAAAAAAAGAGAAAAACGAGAGGTTGCTCCCATGAAACAATTTGGGATTGAAACTTCTCTTACATTTCCAAAGTTTCTTGTGCCATTCAATGCGGAAAGATTTACCAGGAAATTTAATCCGCGAACAATCATCAACATATCTTACAATTACCAGGACAGGCCCGACTATATCCGCACCATTGCCAGTACATCATTTGGTTACAAGTGGAAAGGGAATGAATACAATTTACATCAATTGATACCTGTTGATTTTAATTATGTAAGGCTTCCTGACAGTATCAATGACCCTAATTTATGGAATGATATAGTGGGTACTCCATTACAAAATAGTTTCACTGATCATTCCATTTTATCTGCAAGGTATGTTTTTGAATTTTCAAATCAGAGAATTGAGAAACTCAGTGATTTTGTTTACATCAGGATAAATCTTGAATCGGCAGGGAATATGGTTTATGGCATAGGAAAATTATTTCCAGTCAATAGCGATTCAACCCTTTTTAATGTGCCCTATTTTCAGTACCTGAAAAGTGATCTGGACCTGAGATTTCACAACCAGATTACACCTGACAATAAAATAGTCTACCGAATATTTATGGGTATTGGCTATCCTGTGGGAAATTCGGAAACATTGCCTTTTGAGAAGATGTATTTCTCAGGTGGTCCTTACGGTATTAGAGCCTGGAGTACCAGAACTCTTGGCCCGGGATCTGATACTACTGCTACCTCAATGTATGCCAACAATTTAGGAGATATTAGATTGGAAGCAAATATGGAATACCGTTTTAAACTGTTTTGGAAATTGGAAGGAGCTTTTTTTATTGATGCCGGAAATATCTGGACTATTAAAAACTATTCAAACCGTCCGGGTTCTTCATTTGAATGGGATCGGTTTTACAAAGAAATAGCAGTAGGCACTGGATTGGGTGTAAGATTGGATTTTTCATTTCTTTTGCTTCGAACAGATTTTGGCTTTAAGTTGCGCGATCCGTCCATTCAGCAAGGCAGTCGATGGATTGATTTTAATGGTAACGAATATGAAGATGGTCGATTTGTATTTCAGTTTGGAATTGGTTACCCTTTTTGAGAAAATTCCAAAATTCAAATTCCAAACACATACCTGAAAAATATAAAAAACCGATTGGTGGTGAAGAGATGTTTTGGTCATTGTGATTTGTGAATTGGGGATTCATTATTTTTTGTAATTTGTTATTTGGGATTTTAGGAAATTAAATTCTAAATTCCCGTCATAAATCACAAATCACAGATCACTAATCCAAAAAAACAGGAAATTCTTAAAATATAAACAGAAGAGTTATAAATTTGCAGGCCATTCTAATTTAGTATAAGTCAATATGAAGATTTTGATTTATTGTTTGAATCAGTTTCATGACAATTAATAATAGAAAAACCATAAAATAATGACTAAAGTTTTTGATGTAATTAAACCAGGAGTTATCACAGGCGAAGATCTACAGAAAGTTTTTGCTGTGGCCAAGAAAAATCAGTTTGCTATGCCTGCTGTTAATGTTGTTAGTTCAGATTCTGTAAATGCAGTTTTAGAAGCTGCTAAAGTCGTAAACTCCCCAGTAATGATCCAGTTTTCGAATGGAGGTGCTGTCTTTTATGCCGGCAAATCAGCACCTAATGAAAATCATAGTGCTGCAATTCTCGGTGCCGTCGTGGGGGCAGAAAGCATACATAAATTAGCAGAGTTATATGGTGTGGCCGTTGTTGTTCATACCGATCATGCCGCACGCAAACTGCTGCCATGGATAGATGGTCTGCTTGATGCAGGAGAGAAGTTTTATAAAGCAAACGGTAAACCTTTATTCAGCTCTCATATGCTTGATCTCTCAGAAGATCCGATCCGGGATAATATTGAAACCTGTAAGAAATACCTTGAGCGAATGAATAAAATAGACATGACCTTAGAGATAGAATTAGGTGTTACCGGAGGTGAAGAAGATGGAGTTGATAATACAAGTATTGATAATTCACTTCTTTATACACAACCTGAAGATGTTGCATACGCTTATGAGGAATTAAGTAAGATCAGTAAAAATTTCACCATAGCCGCCTCTTTTGGTAATGTGCATGGTGTATACAAACCAGGTAATGTGAAACTGACACCAAAGATCCTGGATAATTCTCAGAAATACATCCAGGAGAAATACGGAACTTCAGAAAAACCAGTAGATTTTGTATTTCATGGTGGCTCCGGTTCTTCTCGTGAAGAAATACGCGAAGCAATTACCTATGGTGTTATTAAAATGAACATTGATACAGATACACAATGGGCATTCTGGGATGGTGTTCGCAAGTATGAAGCTGCTAGCCATGATTATTTGCAGGGACAAATAGGAAATCCTGAGGGTGATGATAAACCCAATAAAAAGAAATATGACCCGAGAGTTTGGTTGCGTGAAGGAGAAAAAGCTTTGGTAGAGAGATTAAAAATTGCGTTTGAAGACTTGAATTGCCTCGATCGTAACTAATAAACAAAATATTCTTTTGTTCTTTTAAGAAGCCTTTGCTATGCAAGGGCTTTTTTATTTAAGAGTCTTTTTAATAATATTGTGATTGCAATCCGAACCCATTATCATTATAATGAATGACAAATCACAGAAAAAGCAGAGCACAATTTTCCAGTAAATTTGGTCTTATTGCAGCGGCAGCGGGGTCTGCCATTGGACTTGGTAACATCTGGAAATTCCCTTACATAACAGGTGTATATGGTGGTGCTGCTTTTCTGTTTGTATACCTCGGGTTTATTCTTGCCATTGGATTACCGGTTATGCTTTCCGAATTAATTATTGGTCGCAAATCAAGAAGAAATGCTTTCGGGGCATTTAAAAAACTTGCACCCGGTACACCCTGGATGTTTATTGGTTCTTTTGGAGTTGGAGCTGCTTTTTTGATATTATCCTTTTATGGTGTAGTAGCAGGATGGAGTATTAAATATGTAGTATTCTCTGTTACGAACAGTTTTCACAACAGCTCTCCGGAAGCAATCGCTCAGGCTTTTGAGAATTTTATTACTGATCCTGTTGGGCCCTTATTTTACCAGATTGTTTTTATGCTTTGTACAGGAGCAATTGTAATTATCGGAGTACAAAAGGGAATCGAAAGATACTCGAAAGTATTGATGCCGATACTTTTGGTAATTATTATAATACTTGATATTCGTGCAATTACTTTGCCTGGTGCCGGGGAAGGATTGCGCTTTCTATTCCATCCTGATTTTTCAAAGCTGACTTTTGAGGGTATCCTTAGTGCATTGGGACATGCTTTTTTTTCATTGAGTTTGGGAATGGGCACTCTCATAACCTATGGTTCATATGTAAACAAGAACAATAACCTGGTCAAAACGGCTATCCAGGTGACCGCTGCTGATACAATCATTGCAATCCTTGCTGGTATTGCCATATTCCCTGCTGTGTTTGCATTTGATATAGAACCAGGACAAGGCGTAGGATTAATTTTTGTTACCCTGCCAAATGTATTTATGCAGATGCCGGGAGGGCCTATTTTTGCCGTTTTGTTTTTTGTGCTTCTGACGATTGCCGCGTTAACATCTGCAATATCTATACTTGAAGTTGTTGTGGCTTATTTCACCGAAGAACTAAGAATAAAACGCCAGGTTTCTACTATCCTGGCCACTACCCTAATCACCTTGTTAGGAATTATTTGTTCTTTATCGCTTGGTTTGTTTTCAGGCTATGAACTCTGGGGAAGAAACTTTTTTGATCTTCTTGATCATGTATCCGCTAATATGTTATTGCCAATAGGAGGTTTGTTTATAGCTCTTTTCATTGGTTGGACATTTGGTAAATTTAAAGTAATGAGAGAAGTTGCTCATGGGGGTAAGCTGAGGGGATGGTTTTTACGAATATTCATGCTGCTGGTGAAATTTGTTGCACCAATAGCTATATTTATTGTATTTCTCCAGGGATTGAAAATCCTCGATTTCATTGCTGCACTTTTTTCAGGAAAATAATCCGGGGAGATCTTAAACCTGCATTATTCATGCATCAAGTTTGGGGCAGATGCGAGGCGTCGGAAGCTGAAGCTGTAGTAGCTTACTGC
>CAYQDZ010000221.1:0-4755 GCA_964416375.1 uncultured Bacteroidales bacterium | reverse complement strand
GAATTCTCAATATAAGACGGACGGATAGCTTCATGAGCTTCCTGAGCACCTTTTGATTTTGTTTTGTATTGATGAATATTCACATAATTTGTACCAAATTCTTCTGTAATTGTTTTTCTTGCAGTATTAAGGGCCAGTTGCGACAGGTTCACAGAATCAGTCCTCATATAAGTAATGTAACCAGACTCATAAAGTCTTTGAGCTACACTCATGGTTTGTGAGACAGAAAAGCTAAGTTTTCTGCTGGCTTCCTGCTGAAGAGTAGATGTTGTGAATGGAGAAGAAGGGGATTTTTTTACAGGTTTTTTAGTTACATCAAGGATTTTATATTCAGCAGACTTACATTTTTCAAGGAATTCCATTGCGGCCGATTTATCCTTGAATCGCTGGTTTAATTCCGCTTTAATCTGCTGACTTTTCCCATCGTTATTTTCTATGATAAAAATACCGCTAACTCTATAACTTGAAGTGGCAGTAAAGTTGATGATTTCCCTTTCGCGGTCAACAATCATTCGTACAGCAACCGATTGAACTCTTCCTGCAGAAAGTGAGGGCTTTACTTTTTTCCAGAGGACTGGCGAAAGTTCAAAACCTACGAGACGGTCAAGAACTCTTCTGGCTTGTTGTGCATTCACCAGATTTTCATCTATTATACGGTAATCCTTTATCGATTCAAGGATGGCATTTTTTGTAATTTCTCCAAAAACGATTCTGCGTGTTTTTGAAGGATCGAGTTTTAACACTTCAAACAAATGCCATGCTATTGCTTCTCCTTCCCTGTCTTCATCAGAAGCTAACCATACAATATTTGCGTCTTTAACAAGCTTTTTCAGCTCAGCAACTATTTTCTTTTTATCGTTCGGTACAATATATTGCGGTTTGTAATTGTTTTTTATATCAATGCCAAAATCTTTTTTTGATAAATCACGAATATGGCCCATACTGGAAGCAACACGAAAATTTTTACCCAAAAACTTTTCTATCGTTTTTGCTTTTGCCGGGGATTCAACAATAACTAAATTATCTATCATGAATAAACACTTTTTAAGAGCACAAAGAAATTAGAAACAAATTTACGTTCAAAATTTTAATTTAAATAATTAATACATTTACGATGAAAAGCACAATTTATTATGGATGACAACAATATCAAATTCAATAAATATACACGTATATTATGGATTTTGTTCACATTTCCTTTCATAAGCTTTATAATTATTTTTTTGTTAGCACTTACTGGAAATTTAGGTTACATGCCTAAAATTGAAGATTTGGAAAATCCGAAAATCAATCTTGCAACACAAATTATTTCAGCTGATGGAGAAGTTTTGGGAAGTGTTTATTTCAAAAATCAGAACAGAACACATGTTGATTATGAAAGGCTTCCCAAGCATCTGATTGATGCGTTAATTGCTACGGAAGATGTCAGATTTTACAGGCATTCAGGTATCGATATCAAGGGATTGGCACGTGCAGTGATATTAACCGGTATTTTGAGAAGAGAAGGTTCGGGAGGGGGCAGTACCATAACCCAGCAATTTGCTAAATTGTTATTTCACGATCCTGCCCATACAAAACTGGAAAGGCTAAAGCAAAAAATTAAGGAGTGGATAATAGCTATTAAACTGGAAAAAGCCTATACCAAAGAAGAAATTATTTCACTTTATTTCAACCAGTATGATTTTTTATACAATGCTGTCGGAATTCATTCGGCTACGCAGGTATATTTTAATACTCTGCCTGATTCACTGACGATTGAACAATCTGCGATGCTCGTTGGAATGGCAAAAAACTCGGCTTTGTACAATCCGAAAAGATTTCCTGAGAAAGCATTGCATAGAAGGAATATAGTTTTTATGCAGATGGAAAAATATGGTTACATAACAAAGGAAGAGTTTGATTCATTAAAAATCTTACCTCTTGAGCTTGATTTTCACAGATTGAGTCATAACGAAGGTCCTGCAACTTATTTCAGAGAATATATCAGAAAAACAATGAGCGCAAATGAGCCTTCAAGGAAAAATTACAGCAAATGGAATTACAAAAAATACCAGGAAGATTCTTTGGAATGGGCAAACAATCCATTATACGGATGGTGCAATAAAAACCATAAGCCGGATGGTGAACCTTACGACTTATATACGGATGGATTAAGGATATTTACAACGATCGACTCCCGCATGCAAAACTATGCAGAAGCTGCTGTCAGAAAGCAGCATGGAGAATATCTACAACCCGAATTCTTCAAAGAAAAGAAAGGAAGAAAAAGAGCTCCGTTTTCAAGAGATCTTAAAAACCGCCAGATTGATAACATTATCAAAAATGCAATTCGATATTCTGACAGAGGGGTAAAACTTTTTAATGCCGGAGTTACAATGGATTCTATTTACAGAGTTTTTAATAAGCCTGTGGAAATGGTCTTATTTACCTGGAAAGGTGAGGTTGATACTATATTGAGCCCTCTCGATTCAATCTTGTATTACAAACACTTTCTTCACAGTGGTTTTATGGCTTTAGAACCTCACACCGGATTTGTTAAAGCTTATGTAGGAGGGATCAATTTCAGGTATTTTAAGTATGATCATGTAACACAGGGGAAAAGGCAGGCAGGTTCAACATTCAAGCCATTTTTGTATATACTGGCTATGCAGGAGGGTTATTCTCCCTGTCGTGAAGTACCGGTATCACCTATTACTTTTTATGTTAATGATACTACCTGGTCACCACGGACTACTGCTAATAAAGATGACATTAATACCATGAAAACTTTGAAATGGGGGATTGCAAAATCTGAAAACTATATTTCTGCCTGGCTGGTCGATCAGTTCAAGCCACAGGCTATTGCAGATATTGCCTATAAAATGGGTATTAAGAGTTACATTGATCCGGTTCCTTCAATGATTTACGGTACCAGTGATATGTCAGTTGAAGAAATGGTAGGAGCATATACAACTTTTGTGAATGGGGGAGTTCATATAACTCCATTGTATGTTACCAGAATTGAAGATAAACATGGCAATTTGCTCGCAACATTTATTCCTGAGACAAGAGAATCAATAAGTGAGGAAACGGCTTATTTGATGTTAAATCTTATGGAAGGTGTTACGCAATATGGTACGGCAGCACGTTTGCGATACAGGTATGGGATGACTGCCAAAATTGCCGGAAAAACGGGCACTACCAATAACAATTCTGACGGATGGTTCATTGGAATAACCCCAAAACTGGTTGCCGGAGGCTGGGTTGGAGCTGAAGATCGATCTGTACATTTCGACAGAACTGCCATGGGCTCAGGCACAAATACAGTGTTACCGATATGGGCAGAATTTATGCTTCAGATATATGCCGATTCTACTTTAGCAATCACCCAGGAAGATGTATTTGAAAAACCTGAAGGATTTAATGTATCCCTGGATTGCAATGAAGATGAATTTATTGAAGGAGCGGATTCAGAAGATAATTATGATGCGCCGGCCATATTTGATTACCCGTAATTCAAGCCTTAAAAATTATTTTAATAGCATCCTCGATTTTTGAACATTGAATGATTTCAATGCTGTTAAAAACCTTGCCCGCTTTTCTATTTGTATAGGGAGCAATAATCATTTTCTTAAATCCCATCCTTTCTGCTTCAGAAATACGTTGTTCCAGTCGTGAGACTTGTTTCAGTTCGCCGGTAAGGCTTATTTCAGCTGCCACGCAGATATGCTGTTCAATTGCTTTATCGAAATTGGAAGAGAGAATTGCACAGGCAACAGCAAGGTCCGTAGCTGTATCCTGAACTTTTAATCCGCCTGCTATATTGAGAAATACATCTTTAGATGCCAGGCTAAAACCCGCTTTTCTTTCAAGAACAGCCAGAAGCATGTTCAATCTTTTGTTGTCGATTCCGGTTGAGGTACGTTGAGGTGTGCCATAAACAGCAGAGCTGACCAAAGCCTGAACTTCAATTAAAAATGGGCGCATACCATCAATTGTAGATGCTATAGCAATACCGCTCAAAGGATTTTTGCTTTTGCTTAAAAAAAATTCCGATGGACTTTTGATCTCATGCAGTCCGTCGGATTCCATTTCAAAAATTGCAAGTTCAGAAGTTGATCCAAAACGATTTTTGGCTGAGCGTAATATTCGGTATGCATGCTGATGATCTCCTTCAAATTGAAGAACAGTATCAACAATGTGCTCTAAAACTTTTGGGCCTGCCAGCATACCGTCTTTTGTTATATGCCCTATTAAAAAAATTGGCACATGGGTAGTTTTTGATAATTTCAAAAGTTGTGCAGCACATTCACGAATTTGAGAAATACTGCCCGGACTTGAATCGATGGAATCTGTATACAATGTTTGAATAGAATCGACAATAAGAAGGTCCGGCTTTTCTTTTTCGAATTGGCCAAACAATTGTTCCAGGTTGACTTCACAGTATATTTTGCAGGATGGATTTGTGCCTTTTATTCTTTCAGCTCTTAATTTAAGTTGTTCCGGACTTTCTTCTCCGGTGACATACAAAACCTTTTTATCTGATTTTAAAGCAATTTGTAATGCCAATGTGGATTTACCAATTCCCGGTTCCCCCCCAATCAGAATTAATGATCCGGGAACTATGCCACCTCCAAGCAGTCGGTCTAGTTCATGTATTCCGGAGATCAATCGCCGGATTTTGTCAGCTTTGATTTCATCAATCGGAATAGGATGAGAGCTTATGGAATTTGTTACAATGGAAGAGGCAGATTTTGTTTTTACAATGTGTTCTTC
>CAYQDZ010000220.1:0-4766 GCA_964416375.1 uncultured Bacteroidales bacterium | reverse complement strand
AAATCCTATACGTTATGAAAAGAGCCTTGTTTTTCCTTGTATTTTTGTCCGTATCCATAGTATCATTCTCTCAAAAAGCCAAGTTTGGAGTGTTTGTTGATCCGCAGTTTACCTGGATGAGTGCTGAATCCCGTAACGTAGATAGCGATGGAATGAAGTTCGGAATACGGGGCGGATTAATCATAGATAAGTATTTTCAGAAAAACTATGCCTTACATACAGGACTATCTATAGGTACTCAAGGTGGAAGTCTTAACTATCCTGAAGAAACCATTATCAAGGTATACAATGAACAAGACACCCTTCCCCAGGGAACCACAGTGGATTATAAATTGAATTATATCACAATTCCCTTAGGTTTGAAATTGAAGACCAATCAGATAGGATATGTTTCTTATTTCGCAAAATTAGGATTTACCAATCAGTTTAATATCAAGGCAAAAGCCACTACAAGCGATGGAAGTCTGGATAAGGATGATATTAAAAAAGAAATATTTTTTTACAACCTGGCATACCATTTCGGTATTGGAATAGAATATGCGATTAGTGAGGACACATCCATATTATTTGGAGTGAATTACCACAATGGATTTATAGATGTTACCAACAATAATGATGTGAAGGTAAATTCACGTGTATTGGCTGTAAGAGTTGGAGTGATTTTTTAATGTAACCGGAATGATCATAGCACTGGCGCAGATAAACTTTACCATTGGAGCGTTTGATGAAAATGTTGCAGTTATACTGCGGACGCTGGATGAGGCAAGAAGCAATCGTGCAGACCTTGTGGTATTCAGTGAATTATCGGTGTGTGGGTATCCTCCCCTTGATTTACTTGAACGCAAAGGTTTTATTGAAAAATGCCATGAGGCTGTTAAGACCATTACTGAACATACCCAAAACATAGCCACAATCATTGGCTCGCCTACCGTGAATGAAAAAGAAAAGGGAAAAAATTTACACAATTCTGCCCTATTTATCAGCAACAAAAAAATAGAGAAGATCATTCACAAAACTTTGCTTCCCACCTATGATATCTTTGATGAGTACCGGTACTTCCAGCCCTCTGATGAGATAGAGATCATCCGGTTTCAGGGAAAGAAGATAGCCCTTACCATTTGTGAGGATTTATGGTATAAACAGCCTCTTCTCACAAATTTTGGGAAGAACAAAATGTATACGGTGAATCCTGTTGATAAACTTCTTGACCTTGGATGTGAATTTATTATCAATATAGCGGCATCTCCTTTTGCCTACAATCAAGATGAAATTAAAACGGATATTCTGACCTATAATGCACGACATTATTCTCTTCCGGTGTTTTATGTGAATCAGGTTGGGGCGCATACAGAGCTGATTTTCGATGGGGCCTCAAGGGTGATCAATGCAGAAGGAAAGACCATTGCAAAATTGGGTGAATTCAGGGAGGAAATTGCCTATTTTAATGTGGATGAAGTATTGGCAGGGGGAAAGAATATTCAGAAAACAAAAGATTTGGAGCGCATTGGATTGATTCATGATGCCCTTGTGACGGGAATTCATGATTATTTCAACAAAATGAATTTCTCCAAGGCAATTATAGGACTGTCCGGAGGCATAGATTCGGCGGTAACCCTTGTTCTTGCAAAATATGCATTAGGAACCGGGAATGTCCGTGTATTGCTCATGCCTTCTCAATATTCTTCCGATCATTCCGTTTCCGATGCCATTGCTCTGGCAAAAAACCTGGATGTGAAATATGATATTGTTCCGATAAAAGACATATTTACCGGGTTTTTGGCTGAACTGCATCCTTTTTTTAAAAATTTACCTGAAGACATTGCAGAGGAAAATATTCAGTCAAGAATCCGGGGAACACTATTGATGGCATTCTCAAACAAGTTTGGCAATTTGCTGCTCAATACCTCGAACAAAAGCGAGGTGGCTGTCGGTTATGGTACCCTTTATGGCGATATGAGCGGTGGATTATCTGTTCTGGGTGATGTGTATAAGACCGATGTCTTCTTGCTGGCAAAGTATATGAACAGAGACAGGGAGATAATTCCGGAGAATATCATTACAAAACCGCCATCTGCAGAATTGAAACCTGATCAGAAAGACAGCGATTCATTGCCTGACTATGATATTCTTGATAAAATACTCTTTAACTACATAGAATTAAGAAAATCGGAAGAGGAAATAATTGCTGAGGGTTATGATGAATCCATCGTAAGGAAAACTGTTCACCTGGTTAACATCAATGAGTACAAACGATATCAAACACCACCCATTTTACGGGTCAGCAGCAAAGCATTCGGTCTGGGAAGAAGGATGCCCCTGGTGGCAAAATATTAAAGAGCTCTTCTATTTCGGATTGATGTTATATTCTTTCAGATATCCGTCTGCGATAACAGTAAGATCAATGGTTTCTTTATTCACGATCATGGCAGGTAAAAGAATGGCAGGGACTTGTCTTTTTCCGTTATTAACCGACAGGTAGGTTTTAGGAATTTTTTCTTCATTAACCATTTGTATTGCAATTTCAACGGTTTTTGAGGCAATTGCTTCAATAGGCTTGTAAACTGTCATTGCCTGGGTTCCTTCTATAACTCTTCTGCATGCTTCTGCTTCTGCATCCTGACCGCTAATGTATGGAAGCGGATCCAGATTTGCTTCTTTTATAGCTTTCAGAGCTCCTTCCGCCAATTGATCGTTTGCTGCAATGACAGCATCGATTTTTGCATTCCTTTTCAAACATTCTTTCATTAACCGATAGCCTTCTTCCGGCGCCCAATAATCGACATACCCATCGTATACTACATCAATATCCCCTCTTTCAACCAGAGGCTGAATGATGTTCAATTGTCCCAGCCGAAGTAAAAAGGAATTGTTATCCGTGACTGCCCCTCCAAGAATTGCATACTTTCCCGTTGGACAAACAGTTGTCAGGTATTCAGCCTGAAGTTCACCGACCTGAACGTTGTCAAAAGATATGTAAAAATCAAGCTTGCAATTTTTGATAATGCGGTCATAGGAAATAACCGGAACTTTGCTTTGATGTGCAAGCGTCACTATATTTCCTGCCGCATGCATATCGGAAGGAATCACAATAAGCACATCAATGCCTTCATCCAGAATTTCTCCGGCCAGTTGAAACTGAAGCTCGGCATCGCCTTCAGATGATCTTACAATTGCTTCACCGCCAAAATTTTCAATGTTTTTAATAATTAGCTCTTTGTCTTTCACCCATCTTTCCTGTTCAGATACATCCATTAAAAAACCAATCTTTACTTTTTTCGAGCAATTGCTCAACAGCAATATTACGGAAAGGACTAATATTGCAGAATGTAAATATTTTCGATTCATGACGGAGAGTTTTAGGATGGGAGTTTTTCTGAGAATTAAATTACAAAATTGATTATACAATGTCAATTATAGTTTCATGCGGCTTGTCAGAAACATTCTGTATTATAAAGATAATTAACTTTTAACAGCAGAAATAAAAAATGATGATATTGCTCACCAATTTTTAATTTCAGATTTTAACCAATGAAGGGCTGGAAAATTTGGATAGACACGGGAGGTGCTTTTACCGATTGCATGGCAGTCGATCCGGAAGGAAAGGTCAGCAGAATGAAAGTACTAAGCAACGGAAGCTTAGGTGGTAAAATAAATAAATGCATTGCACCTGATGCCTACGAAATCGATCAGAATTGGGGAGTGGATGACGATCTTTTTATACATTACGATTTTTGTTTGTTGGAGAAGCCCTCGGAAATAGTAAAAGTACTTTCCTTCGATTCCCAAAAATCTATTTTAACATTATCTGGTGGGAGAAGTGAAGATATAGTCGGCAGGGAATTTGAAATTTTTGCTGATGAAGAAGCGGCAGTTCTTGCCGCCCGAATCGTGACAAAAACCACGCTTAAGAGAGAATTGCCAGACATGGAGATGTATCGTTTTTCAACAAAAGGAACCGCAGGTGTAGAGGATAAAGGAATAAGACCTCTGCTTATCACAACCAAAGGATTTTCAGATTTGAGTTTGAATGGTACACAACAACAGAATCAATTATTCACTCTTTCTATTGAAAAAGCTAATCCACTGTTTGACAAAGTGATAGAGGTGGATGAAAGCATCGATGTTCAGGGAAGTGTTCTCACTGAATTGAGCGAAAGTAAGATAAACAACCTGCTGAGAGAGGTGTTTGAATTCAGGCCCGGGATTGTAATTATTGCTTTCATGAATAGTTATAAAAATCCGGCACACGAGAAAACGATATTCAATGTATTGAATACAGCAGGTATAAAATATCTGTATGCTTCTTATATGCTTAAGTGATTCAAAAAGTTTTTGCCACGATTACAAACTGCTCTGCAGTGATCAGGTCTGTTGAACGAGGGAGTACTCACCCTAGAAATGTATATTTTTAATTGAAACGAAATTCAGAAACAAAATTAGGTTACAGGATTAGGTTTTATTCATATAGTATTGCCATTTAACTAATACGTACTTCTGCTTACCATTTTCCTTTTTGACCAAATACCCATATTCATAGCAAAACAGGTATACATCGCCCTTAGAGTTTTTCCAGTAATTTGTGAAATACTTTGGGTCGAAGCCTTCGGCAAGTATTATTTCCTGTCTGGCGGTGGCTTTTCCGGCCTTGTTATATTTGGCCAGTATTCTTCGGTTCAATTTGAGCTGCCTGTCAATCTTCTTAAACAGGCTTTCTTTTTTGCCCTTACTTTTTTTGTACTGGTTTGCCGACCTGCAATAAGTAGAAC
>CAYQDZ010000219.1:0-4802 GCA_964416375.1 uncultured Bacteroidales bacterium | reverse complement strand
ATTAGAGAATAATGTGAAAATACCCGATTCAACTGCTGATTTATTTAGTATAGTAGGTAATCATAATGGAGATTTATGGCAGTGCTTTGTTGACAAAAAAACTGGAAATATGTGGTTTGAAATTAAATGGAGGAAATAATCACGCACTAGCTATAAGTCGCATATATAATGTTTTACAGCCTATCCTTCAGGAATGTTATTCATCAGATTTGTTCAGCAGCTAAAGCATCAAGGTACCAGTCCAATCTCCCGTGCTGAGGTTTGATTTTTGCCGCCGGATAATGTTTTGCAGATTTTTCCTTGTTGATAATGTTTTTGACTACTTCCTGTTTATTAGATCCTGTGGCCATGAAGGTTATCCGCTTTGCCATATTCAGAACTGTTCCTGTAAATGTTATTCTTTTTTGTCCGGTTTCAGGATGTATCCCGATCTCACAAAGTTTATCGGAAGTAATCAGGTTTAACTGGTCAGGAAAAATGGATGCAGTATGCCCGTCCTCACCCAGTCCAAGAAAGATCCAGTCAAATATTGGAATTCCATTCTTTATTTCGACAAGCTTCTGAAGAAGATTTGAGTACCTAACTACTTCTTCTGCCGGATCGTTCTCTCCTTCAATACGGTGAATGTTTGCTTCAGGAATATTGATTTTGCTCAGCAATACCTTAAAAACACTGCCATAATTACTCTCTTTATTTTTCGATGAAACACATCGTTCATCTCCCCAGAAAAAATGAATTTTCTTCCAGTCTATTTTGTTTGCCTTTTGCTGATCAAATTCACTCAGGTATTTGAAAAATAAAACCGGAGTATTCCCTCCTGATAAAGCGATATTTAACTTATTTATTGTAATTAAGCGTTCATTCACATAACGATAGAATTCCTCGGCCAGGGACTCGGCCATTGTTTCAGGTTTAGTAAATATCTTAACTTCAGGTTTCATGATTAAGCAAGTTACTAAAGTTCACAGAAAACTCCATCATTCGTTAAATTTTTACATGGATAGCGCCAGGTTAAATATTTCCCCTCAATCAGTTCTTCGGCCGCTTTTGGCCCCCATGTCCCTGAGGGGTAGCCATGAAGTATGTTGTTATTGCCCGATTTCCAGTATTCAAGAACAGGATCAATAAATATCCAGGCTTCTTCAACGGCATCACCACGTGTAAAAAGGGTTGCATCTCCATTCATACAATCAAGTAATAATCTTTGATAAGCTTCAGGAACTTTTATATCTCCCAAATCTGAATAGTGAAAATCCATATTTACTTCCTGCACTCGAAAACCTGTGCCCGGTACCTTCATTCCAAATTTAAGTAAAATGCCTTCATCGGGTTGAATACGAATCACAAGCTGATTGTCTTTGTTTCCCTGCATTTCATCAAAGCAGAACAACCTGTGTGGTGTAGGTTTAAAATATATTACCGCTTCCGTAACGCGGGTAGGCAGTCTTTTGCCGGTACGTATATAAAAAGGTACTCCACCCCACCGCCAGTTGTCGATAAATAGTTTCAATGCAATAAAGGTTTCTGTTCGTGACTCTTGAGCAACATCTTCTTCCTCTCTGTACCCCTTTAACCTCTTACCACGAAAGGTGGAATCCGTATATTGACCCCGAATCACCTGGTTCTCAATATCTTTCTTGTTCAGCGGTTTTAATGCCTGAAATACTTTCAGCGTTTCATTGCGTATAGCTGTTGGGTCATTCACCGAGGGAGGTTCCATAGCAATCAGAGCGGCAATCTGTAACAGGTGGTTTTGCACCATATCTCTCAGGGCCCCGATATTTTCATAATAGCCTCCCCTTCTCTCTACTCCGATACTTTCTGCTGAAGTAATTTCGACATGATGAATATAATTCCTGTTCCATAAAGGTTCGAATATTCCGTTTGAAAACCTTGTGACCATTACATTCTGAACTGTTTCTTTACCCAGGTAATGGTCTATGCGAAAAATTTGATCTTCATCAAAAAAGCCAAGCAGTTTCTGATTCAGTTCCTTTGCTGATTTGAGATCATAACCAAAAGGTTTTTCCACTACAATTCTGCTCCAGAATCCATCCTGTTGATGATTCAATTTTTGTTTTGCAAGGGCTTCGGCAATAATCCCATACAGTGAGGGAGGAGTGGCAAGATAAAAAATAACGTTTTTCGGTATGTTTTCATTTCCCGCCAGATCGTCCAATTTCTCTCTGAGCTTAACGTATTCATCATTGTTCCCGGTATCAAGCGAAAGATAATGGAATTTTTCAACAAAACTTTTAATACGTTCTGGCTCATCATTCTCCTTTTCAATGTATTGTGGCAACTCCTCGTTTGCTTTCTTACGAAATGAATGATCATCATAGTCTGTTCGACCCACTCCTAAAATAGCGTATTTGTCGGGTAATAGCTTCTGACGATACAATTCTAATAATGCAGGCAGCAATTTTCTCTTTGTCAGATCGCCTGATGCTCCAAAAATTACCAAGACATGATCAACCGGCTTTTTCATGAAAAAATTATGAGCTTAAGTTTATTTTATTTCACGCAGTTGCGAGGCATTAACAAATAAGACATCGCCAAGATCATTGTATTCTGAAAAAATATTTTTATCGTGCTTTAATGTTTCTTCTCTGAAACCTATTACTGTAAGACCGGCATCTTTTGACTTTTCAGATATTATGTCCTTATGATTTTCATTTTCTTCCATTTTAATAATTTCAATGTTCTTAGGGGATATCGGCAGGCGACCGGTTTGTAAAAATTCCGTTAGTTTTTCCTTCATTTCTTCTGCCTGATCGCTTCTGGTGATTTCAAAAATTTTAATTTTCCCCCTTTTCCAATCGGGATGTCCAAGTATTATGTAACTAAGAAAGATCATCAGGTTTGAATTTTCATAATCCAGACTTCTGATCCAAACATGGATGCCATGTTTGAAAATTATTTTACGTTGCGTGGAAGCCAATATGCAAACGTCAAGTTTTGCAGCTTTTGCCATGGCTACATTTTCAATGATTTGCTGCACACCCTTGTTTTCATCTTTATCAAATTCAAAAAGGATCATATTGTTAGCCATTCCTGATACACCAGGCAATTGAACCGTTTGTGCAATAGCCGAAGTAAATGAAGGAGAAATAAGGGTGTCCATATATGCATTGTGATCTTCCCCTGACAGCTCTATGAGCTTTTCCAGGATTTTTGAGGATTCCTGGTTTGCAGCCGAAGAAAAATAATCTTCAATAAGATGAATGTAAGTGCCAAATCCGTATTTATCAGATATCCATCCGAGCAACTGTAAAGCTTTATCATTTTCAAATGTTCTTTTTGAAACACACACAACCGATGGTCTCCATCTTTCCGAACTGCTGTCCTTTTTCCTTTTTTGCATATATACCTGGATGTTGCGGCTGAGTTGAAAAATTGCACTCTGAAAAATGGCCGCCATACCACCTCTGTCTTTATGGAAGAAACTAACAATCATGTACAGAAGTATCATGGCAATGAAAGCCATCATCGCATAATATGGCTGCATTTTAAACATTAACCAGGTGCAGCACAAAAACCCAATTAATGATAAATACCATCTTGATCTGAAAACAGGGCGATACGAGGGATCTGCTCCAAAATGGTAAAGGAAGGATATAAGGCATATTGAGCCATAAGTAACCATAAAAAACATAGATATTATTTGTGCAACAAAGTTTACACCTCCTATGAAGACAAAAACAATGGCGATAAGGCTGGTAAAAAAAGTAGCATTGAAGGGTTCATTTGTATTGCCTTTTCCCTTTGCCATAACTTTATTCAAACCTTTTATTGGTAAAGATTTGTCTAATGCCAATGCTTGCAAGGTTCGGGGAGCTACCATAATGGATCCTATTGCTGAAGAAATGGTTGAGGCTGCAAGTCCGAGAGGAATAACAATGGGTCCGAACAATGCTACTTTGCTCATAATCAACTGGTCGTTGACCAAATCATCAGGAGAAGCGGAAACGGTCAGTTTATAAGCTATAAAGCAATAGATGATCATACCCAATACCGTTGCAAGTGTTGTTCCGAGAGGTATTGACCTGCTCGGGTTCTTGAGATCACCTGATAACCCGACTCCTGCAGTCATTCCTGTAAAAGCCGGAAAAATAATGGCGAAAACAATAAAAAATGAAGAATTGATATCACCCAATCTGAAGGATAACAGGTTGGGTTCAAATACTTCAGTATAGTTAGTTTTTCCCAGAAAGAATAAAGTCAAACTTAGTGCCAATATAGCAACCACAATATACAATGTTTTCACTCCCATATTTGCACCACGTTTAAGCATAATATACGACAGCAGGAGCATACTTGGAATGCTTACTATCCTGCGTGCCCAGGCTTCATCAATCGGTAGTTTATCGAGCAATGCAGAAAAGACTTCAGTAAATGCAATAACATAGAATGCTACACTTAATGCCTGCGATAAGTATAGGGCAATTCCAATGGTTGCACCGATATTCAGTCCGAAAGACCGGCTGATAATAAAATATTCACCTCCTCCTTCCACACGCTGATTTGTCGCAAGCTCAGATATTGAAAGTGCTGTAGGAATAGTAACCAAATGCGCCAAAAAAATTATACCAAGCGTTCCGATAAATCCCAATGTTCCGACTGCAAAACCAAATCGGAGAAAAAGTATTGCACCCAGGATAGTTGATATCGCCGTAAAAAAAACCGGCGCCGTCCCGAAGCTTTTTGAAGTATCTGTGTTGGTCATGGTATCATTCGTGTTATTCAAGCTAACCTGCATTATTCATAAAAATGAATGAATTTTAATTATTTATTTGTGATAC
>CAYQDZ010000218.1:0-4878 GCA_964416375.1 uncultured Bacteroidales bacterium | reverse complement strand
GTATCAAAAATAAATAATTAAAATTCATTCATTTTTATGAATAATGCAGGTTAATATGAGGAAAAGGAATTGGATATTTATTTTGGCGGCTATTCTATTATTGGCTGCAATTACCGGGTATTTCTATTTTTATCATTTCATTCCGAAAAGCGAAGAAATCGAAATTGTTGAAGCAGATACTTTGTTGACAGAAAAAGAAGTAATTCTTCTGTATGATATTCCTGTTGATTCATTTGAGATTGTATATGATGTGGTAAAACGGAATCAGATGCTTCTCAATATTCTATCCAATTACCAATTGCCGGAAGGAAGTATTACCCGATTGATTTTACAGGAACAGCAGACTTTTGATTTAAGAAAAATCAGAGCCGGAAATAAGTACATTGTATTCCTTGAAAAGGATACAGCCAGAACTCTGAGATACCTGGTATATGAACACACGCCCATTGAATATGTCCGTTTTGCTTTTGGAAATACGGTAACAATTGATGTCGGCTATAAGGAAGTAAGGCAGGAAAGAAAATATGCACAGGGACAGATCAACACTTCCTTATGGAATGCCATGCTTGAGAATGGCATTAATCCGGAATTGGCAAATGAATTATCAGAAATATATGCATGGAGTATCGATTTTTTTGGGCTCCAGCCTGCCGATTTATTTCGTGTTGTATACGATGAACAATATGTTGATTCCATAGCAGTTGGTTTAGGACGTATTCATGCTGCATATTTCAGACATACGGGAACGGAATTTTATGCCATTCCGTTTGTTCAGGACAGTGTGGAAAGTTATTATGATTTGGAAGGTCAAAGCCTGAGGAAGGCATTCTTAAAAGCTCCTTTACGATTTTCACGCATTAGTTCTCGTTTTTCTCATTCGCGTTTGCACCCGATTTTAAAGATCAGACGCCCACACCATGGTGTGGATTATGCAGCTCCTGCAGGAACCCCTGTGCATGCCATTGGCGATGGGAAAATCATTAAGGCTAACAGAGGATACAATAAAGGAGCCGGCAATATGATCAAAATAAAACACAATAGTGTGTATACCACTGCATACATACATCTTTCCGGATTTGCACCGGGAATAAAGCATGGCTTTTATGTGAAACAGGGCGATGTTATCGGATATGTTGGCAGTACTGGTTTATCAACCGGGCCACACTTAGATTTCCGGTTTTATAAGAATGGCAAAGCCATTGACCCCCTGAAGGTTGAAGCTCCGCCGGTTGAACCTGTGCATGAGGAGAATCTCGCGGCCTTTGATTCTGTTAAGGTGATCACATTAAATTTATTGAATCTGGCAGGGAGTTAAGATAGTTCCGGATACAGCTTTGTAAGATGGGAAAGAACAGATGTTTTCCGATCTGTTCATGCTGTCAACTATTTGTCTAAGCTTTTAAGCATCTTTTCAACGACCAACGGAAAATGCTTATGCTCAAGCTCATGAATTTTCTCGGCGAGTTTTTCAGCAGTATCGTGTTGTTCTACTTTGCATCTCATCTGGAAAATAATATTTCCTTCATCGTATTTTTCATTTACATAGTGTATGGTAATCCCCGATTCTTCTTCATGGTTGTTTATAACAGCTTCATGAACACGCAAGCCATACATTCCTGGTCCACCGTATTTTGGCAGAAGGGCAGGGTGAATGTTGATGATTCGATGTGGGAAAGAAGTAATAAGATATTCCGGAATTAACAATAAAAAACCTGCCAGGACAATAAAATCAATCTTTTGTTCAAAAAGCTTATCTTTGATCTTAGATGTATTATAAAATTCGTTTTTATTAAATACACAGACAGGAATATGATATTTCACTGCCCTTTGTAATACATAAGCATCTTTTTTATTACAATAAACAGACCTGACTTGCCCTGCCTTGCCTTCATTCAGATATTCTATAATTGCCTCTGCGTTGGTGCCTGAACCTGAAGCAAAAATTGCCACATTCTTCATACTTTGGGAAATTGGAGTATTTTTACCTGATTTTAAAAGATTTATGGACAAAAAAAGCTATTTTTAAACCAATAATTCAATCTTTTTGTTTGTTTTTTTTTAATTATTGCGTTTTCTTTGCACGGACAATTTTTAACCTAAGTATAATTTAAAACTATTATTATGTCTGACATTGCATCTAGAGTCAAAGCTATTATCGTTGATAAGCTTGGTGTTGATGAAAGTGAAGTTACACCTGAAGCAAGTTTCACAAACGATTTAGGTGCAGACTCACTGGATACAGTTGAGTTAATTATGGAATTCGAAAAAGAATTCAATATTGGAATTCCAGATGACCAGGCTGAAAAAATCAGCTCGGTTGCGGAAGCAATCAAATACATTGAAGAAAACGCAAAGTAATTTCATATTACTATTTCTTAACTTTATTTCGGTATGGAATTAAAGCGGGTAGTAGTTACCGGTTTGGGAGCCATTACTCCTTTAGGAAATAATGTCCCGGATTTTTGGCAGGAGTTAATAGCAGGGACAACTGGCATTGACTGGATTACTCATTTTGATGCCAGCAAATTCAAGACCAGGTTTGCCTGTGAAGTTAAGGATTACAATCCTGAAGATCACTTCGACCGGAAAGGAGCCAGAAAAATTGACTTGTTTACTCAGTTTGCACTCATTGCAGCTGAGGAAGCAATAGAGGATTCTGAGCTTGATCTTGATAAGATCAACCTTGATAAGGCTGGGGTGATCTTTGGTTCTGGTATCGGAGGATTTTCTACGGTATTTTCTGAACTCAAGAATTTTTTTGAGGGGGATGGAACGCCGAGATTTAGCCCCTTTTTCATTCCTAAACTTATTTCCGATATCGCTGCTGGCCATATTTCTATGAAATATGGTTTTAGAGGGCCAAATTATGCTACTGTTTCAGCATGCGCTACTTCTACAAATGCAATCATTGATGCATATAATTATATACGTTTGGGGAAAGCTGATGTATTTATCTCCGGAGGTTCTGAGGCTTCGGTTAATGAACCTGGAGTGGGAGGATTCAATTCAATGCAGGCGATATCCACAAACAATGATGAATACAAAACTGCTTCACGTCCCTTCGATAATACACGCGATGGATTTGTAATGGGTGAGGGTGCCGGTGTTCTCATTCTGGAAGAATTGGAACATGCGAGAAAACGTGGGGCAAAAATCTACTGTGAACTAGTTGGAGGTGGCCTTACAGCTGATGCATATCATTTAACTGCTCCTCACCCTGAAGGTCTTGGCGCTGCGAATGCTATGAAATTTGCACTTGAGGATGCAGGACTAAGACCGGAAGCTATCGATTATATTAATGTGCATGGCACAGCAACTCCTCGTGGAGATATTTCTGAAGCCAAAGCAATAATAGAAGTATTTGGAGACCATGCTTTTAAAATGAACATAAGCTCAACAAAATCTATGACCGGACACTTATTAGGTGCTGCCGGAGCTATTGAAGCAATTGCATGTATTATGGCAATGTTGAATAGTATCGTGCCACCTACTATTAATTTGAATCATCCTGACCCGGAGATTGATCCAAAACTTAATTTGACTCCAAACATCGCTCAAAAAAGAGAAGTAACTATTGCATTGAGCAATACTTTTGGGTTTGGAGGTCATAACACATCCGCTATCTTTAAAAAATATTCTGAATAACTTTGTTTCGTTACTTTCGAAAGAAAAACAGCTATCTTTTTCGCCCGGAAAAATCTTTTAAAAGACAATTAAAAGAAATTCTGGGTTATAATCCGACGCATTATAAATTGTATCAGTTGGCCCTGATTCATAAATCTGCTTCAGGCCGGTTTTCAAAAGAACGGGATATACATAATGAACGACTCGAATTTCTTGGAGATGCTATTTTGGATTCCATTGTAGCCGAACATCTATATAAGAACTTTCCCGGCAAAGATGAAGGTTTTTTGACCCAAATGCGATCAAAAATTGTAAATCGTGAAACTCTCAAACGTATCGCTGTAAAAATGGGGATAGGAGATTTGATCATTGTAAGTATTTCAAAGGACAACCATAAGGGTCTTTATGGAGATACTCTTGAGGCCATTATTGGAGCCATATGCCTGGATAAGGGGTATAAAAAAGCCCGAAAATTTATTCTTAAGAGAATTATTTATCATCATATCAATCTTGCTAAACTCAGTGAGACAGAAATGGATTTTAAAAGCCGCATTATCGAATGGGGACAGAAGAACAAAAAAGATGTTAATTTTACCTGCCAGGAGCAATTGAATGGAAATGAGCATTCGCCTTTGTTTGTTACTCATTTATTGGTTTTTGATGATATAGTGGGAATGGGCATTGGAAAATCAAAAAAAGAAGCTGAGCAAAATGCTGCAAGACAGGCCATTCAAATGATTGGATTGTAATTGAATAATCATAAGGTGAAAAAAAAAAACTTCAGGTAAAAAATATGGATATACAGGACAAAATGTACCTGTATTCTATAGCTTCAAGTGAATCTGATATACGGATTTGTTATCTTTTAAACCAAATTCTTGGAATTAACCTCTCGCTGGCCGAAGATTTAATTATTCATAACAAGAATTCACAACAAAACTTTAGAAACTACTATTACGAAAGGAATCACGGATCTGAAAAGTATTACCTTATTTTGAACAGGACTCATGGGATTTATTTATTGCCTGAATTAAAAAAAATAGACTACATTTTTTTGACACTGGCTGACACAGCAATTGGAAACATGGAAGTGTGGATTCAAGAAATAAAAAAACGATCCGAAATTTCTGCTATCATTCCTATCGATCCGGGCAAAATAAAATCTTTCAACAAGATAAAATTCTAATAGGGAGAACCACTTTAACCTGCATTATTCATAAAAATGAATGAATTTTAATTATTTATTTGTGATAC
>CAYQDZ010000217.1:0-4974 GCA_964416375.1 uncultured Bacteroidales bacterium | reverse complement strand
AGTGTTCATGAGCCTTACAGAGCTTCAGAGCAAATTAACTGTCAAACTCGGGAGATATTTGTTTTGGGAACAGCGAACCAGATCAGTCGGTTAAAAAAGACTCTGATTGATGGCGAAGACCTATAATATATTAAGAAATATCAAATCTCTTTTTTGTTCGCAGCAAAAATTCTGATAAACGGTAACTTTTTCACTAAAAATCATGTTTTAAAACGAATTGTAAGCTTGGTTTATAACAATTTTTATCTACCTTTGCGTTTCTGTTTTTTGGCCATTATTAATTGATTGATAAATGAACTTAACATCTGAAAGTAAAAAGGAAATTTTCGGTAAATACGGAAAGTCCGATTCGGACACTGGCTCACCTGAAAGCCAGATTGCCCTATTTTCTAATCGTATCCGACTGCTTACTGAACACCTGAAAGACAACAAGAAAGATTTTAGCACACAGCGTTCTCTGCTTAAATTAGTTGGTAAGCGCAGGAGATTATTGGATTACCTGAAGAATAGGGATATAGAAAGATACAGAGCAATTATTAAAACTTTAGATTTAAGAAAATAAAAGAAAAGGAAGGCAATCAAAGCAATTGCCTTTTTTCTTTTCGTTCATGAGGGGTATTTTTATCAAAAATGAAGTAATGTGTATTTACTGTTCTTATTACTCCGAATAAACTACTCGAAAAATCAAATTCGCCTAATTTTAAAATACTATGTATAAATCATTTTTAAAAACTATTGACCTGGGTGATGATAGGACCATTGAAATTGAGACAGGAAAACTCGCCAAACAGGCTGACGGATCTGTCGTTGTTAAGCAGGGAAACACGATGCTTTTGGCAAGTGTAACTTGTGCAAAGGAAGCAAAAGAAGATGTCGATTTTATGCCGCTCCAGGTTGAATACAAAGAAAAATATGCTTCAGCAGGTCGCTTTCCGGGTGGATTTCTTAAACGCGAAACGCGGCCGGGAGATTACGAGATATTGATATCCCGACTTGTCGACAGGGCTTTGCGTCCACTTTTCCCTGATAACTTTCATGCGGAGACATTTATGAATATATTTTTAATCTCAGCCGACAATGATATCATGCCGGATGCACTTGCCGGCCTTGCTGCTTCTGCCGCTCTTGCCGTATCAGACATTCCTTTTAATGGCCCTATTTCAGAAGTACGTGTTTCACGCATCAACGGAAAATTAAAAATCAATCCGACGTTTACTGAACTGAAAAAGGCCGACATAGATATCATTGTTGCTGCAACCCTTGATAATATCCTCATGGTGGAAGGTGAAATGAATGAAGTGTCTGAAAAAGAAATGCTTGAAGCAATTAAATATGCTCATGAAGAGATAAAAAAACAATGTAAGGCACAGTTGGAGCTAAGCAAAGAGGTTGGTAAAACAAAAAAACGAGAATATTCTCATGAAACAAATGATGAAGAGCTTGAAAAGCTAGTTTGGGAAAAAACATACAAAAAAGTATATGACATTGTAAAAAGTACCCCGGGCAAGCAGGAAAGACATGATGCACTGGAGGAAATAAAGGCAGAATTTGTCGAAGGGTATATATCTGCTCTTCCTGAAGGAGAAGAGCCTGAAGAAACACTCATTGGAAGATATTATCACGATGTTGAAAAGAAGGCTGTACGTTCGCTTATACTGGACGAAAAAATACGTGTAGACGGAAGAAAAACTGATGAAATAAGACCGATCTGGTGTGAAGTGGATTATCTTCCTGCAGCGCATGGTTCAGCAGTTTTCACACGAGGAGAAACCCAATCTCTGACCACCGTTACATTGGGAACCAAATTAAACGAAAAAGTAATTGATGAGGTGTTGATTCAGGGTTATGAAAAGTTTGTTCTCCATTATAACTTTCCTCCTTTTTCTACCGGAGACGCCAGGCCTACACGCGGAATTAGCCGACGGGAAGTCGGACACGGAAATCTGGCACACCGTGCTCTTAAAAAAATGATTCCGGAGGATAATCCATATGCTATCCGCGTAGTTTCTGATATACTTGAATCAAACGGCTCCTCTTCCATGGCAACTGTTTGTGCCGGAACCCTTTCTCTGATGGATTCCGGAGTGCAAATTAAGAAACCCGTTTCAGGAATTGCAATGGGCCTGATTACTGACACTGAATCAGGTAAATATGCTGTTTTATCGGATATCCTGGGTGACGAAGACCACCTGGGGGATATGGATTTTAAAGTGACAGGAACAAAAGATGGCATTACGGCCACACAAATGGACATTAAAGTGGACGGTTTATCTTATAAAACCCTGGAAGAAGCTCTTGAACAAGCCAAAAAAGGCAGGCTTCATATACTTGATAAAATGCTTGAAACTTTATCTGAGCCGAGAGAAAACTATAAACCACACGTACCAAGGATTGAGAAAATAATCATTCCAAAAGAGATGATAGGACCGCTGATTGGACCCGGGGGAAAAGTCATTCAGGACATACAAAATACCACAGGTGCTACCATAGTTATTGAAGAAGTTGATAATGTTGGTGTTGTTGATGTTTTTGCAGTGAATAAGGAAACCATTGATGCTGCATTGAAACGTATCAAAGCAATTGTTGAGGTACCTGAAATCGGAAAAATTTACAAGGGAAAGGTTAAATCAATTGTAAGTTTTGGTGCTTTTATTGAAGTAATCCCCGGCAAAGATGGTTTGTTGCATATTTCTGAGATCGAATGGCGGAGAATCAATAATGTGGAAGATGTAATGAAGGTTGGAGATACACTGGAAGTTAAACTTATTGATATCGATGCCAAAACGGGAAATCTCAAACTGTCAAGAAAAGTACTTTTACCAAAACCCGATGATAAGGAAAATAAGGAAACCCACAAATAGTAATAAATAAAGGCCTTCACGGCCTTTTTTTGTATCTTTTACCGGTGAATCATGGACAATCACTTCCGGATCGATCGTTTTTATCAATCACTTGAACAAAAAAAGGATAAAGTACATCCCTCTGATTTCAGGCTTTACAATATTGCACGATTACCCATATTAGCAAACAAAACCTTTCAGAATTCTTCAGCTTGCGCAGAATGCAGGGCAAATCTTCAATTGCTTGAAAAATTGGTTGATGAATTACCCGATTGTTTAAATCAAAAGCATTCGAGAAAAAAGTTTGAAACCAATAAGAATCGTATTGAATCACATCTTAAAAAAACACATAAGCTCAGATTCTCAACATACTACTCATCATTTTTTACTTTGTTGGGAAGTATTACAGGAGGATTATCGGGATTCATATTGTCTTTGATCCTGAAAAGGAATACCTCCGATATTGTATTGATTTTCATTGCTATCGGTATGATTACGGGATATATTATCGGGAAAAGTAAGGATAATAGAAAAAACCGGCAAAATCTTCAGATGTAGCCGGTTTATTTATCGAAACAAATGTAAATACTTGATTTTCTGATATTTGTTGATTAAATTCGTAGTAAATTAAACCTGTCATTAAGAGAATTGTTAATTCTTTTGATAATTTTATTCTGTTGATTACTAAGCAGTTTTCTAATTTTTATTATTTTAGTAAAAAAATTGAAACCTCTCGGAAGGTTTATTTTTTTTATATTGAAAACATTATTATGTTTGTATTAGAGCTAATTTTATTAATCAAACCAGCATAAATTAAAATTGTAAATTAAATAACAAGTACATCATGAAAAAACTTACGCTGAACCTATTGACACTTGGTGTTGCGGCTATTGTAATGAGCAGCTGTGGAGGGTTAAACAAAATGGTTGACAACTCCGCCACCGTTGATTACAAGGTTGAACCATCTCCAGTCGAAACCCATGGTGGTGAAGTAGCAGTAACCATCAACACTACTTTCCCGGAAAAATACTTTAATAAAAAAGCGGTGGTGACTGCAACTCCGGTATTAAAATACGAAGGTGGTCAAACTGAATTTGAACCAACTACTTTGCAGGGCGAAAAAGTCGAAGCAAATAATAAAGTTATTCCTTACGCAGGAGGTAATTATGCTTACACAGGTAAAATTGCCTACAAACCAGAAATGCTTAAATCAGAGCTTGTTATTGAAATGAGCGCTCAAATTAAGGATAAAGAACCCGTTCTGATTCCCGGAATTAAAATCGCCGATGGTGTTATTGCCACCCCAACACTTGTAAATGATAAAGCAAAATCGATTCTGGTTGGTGATAAATTCCAAAGAATAGTACCTGAATCTTACGATGCTGAAATCCTTTATGTTATTAACAAACATGACGTTCGCAATTCAGAGCTTAAGAAAGAAGATATTCAGGATTTTCAAACAAAAATTTCAGGGGCATCAAAAGATACCTCAATTGTAATTAAAGATGCAAAAATTTCATCTTATGCTTCTCCAGACGGAGAGTTTGATCTGAATGAAAAATTATCAGGAAACAGAGGTTCTTCAGCCAAAAGGTATCTGACACGTGCTTTAAAGAAAATGAAAGTAGAAGGATTTAACACAGAAGGTTTCTTAAGTACCATGGAAACACCTGAAGACTGGGAAGGATTTAAAGAACTGATGGAAGCATCTGAAATTGAAGACAAAGAACTTATTTTACGTGTTCTTTCTATGTATTCTGATCCTGCTGTAAGAGAAAAAGAGATCAAGAATATTGCAGAAGCTTATGATGAAATAAAAGTGAAAGTTCTTCCTTTACTTCGTCGCTCTCAAATGTTCCTTAATGTAGATAATATTGGATATACCGACGAACAAATCATTGCTCTTTCACAATCAGATCCTGATACTTTAAATCTGGAAGAGATACTTTATGCTGCTGCTCTAAGCGATGATAATGGCGAGAAACTTCGTATTTATCAGATTGCTTCCAAGAACTTTCCTGAAAGCTTCAGAGCGAAAAACAATGTAGGTTACATTTTAATAGAGCAGGGAAAAACTGCCGAAGCAAAAGCTGCATTTGAAGAAGCTCAGGCTCTTGAAGATAATGATGTTATC
>CAYQDZ010000216.1:0-5008 GCA_964416375.1 uncultured Bacteroidales bacterium | reverse complement strand
AAGAGTCTATCTTATGCCCGGATGGCGGAATTGGTAGACGCGCTGGTCTCAAAAACCAGTGGCCGCAAGGCCGTGCCGGTTCGATCCCGGCTCCGGGTACTAAAACAGTTTGGAGTTTGAGTAGAGAGCAAGAGCGAACTTCTTAAACTCCAAACTGTTTTTCCCTCAAGACTCAAACTCACACTCACACTTTTTCTGATTTCGAAATCGATTCATAGTATGGATTATTTGGAGTGTGAGCAAGAGTCTTCCTTCGCTGAAGCTTAGGGAGGTGAAACAAGAGGAGCAATACTCCAAACTGTTTTCCCTCAAAACTCACACTCGCACTAGCTAAGCCTGAGGAGCGAGCCCAATACTCTGTTTTCTCTTCACGCACTCTTATACTTAATGAATAGAGCGGGTGATTCCACTTTGATTCTTTCTATTCACCGTTATTTTAACGGAGGTGAATTACACGCCAGAGTTCTGTGTTTTCAGGATGCAAGTGAACTGCAAAGGAGGATTAATTCATACATTTAGCCTATCTTTGCCCTCTGATTTTTTTAGATTACTATTCAAGCTTTTGCAACGTAAATCTTCATGAACAAATACGATCCTCTCAAACCATATGGCAAGCGACAAAGTCAATTTGACAAGAGATACCTTGAAATGGCTCGTATCTGGTCAAAAAATTCGTATTGCAAACGCCGTCAGGTAGGTGCCCTTATCGTAAAGGGAAGAATAATAATTTCCGATGGTTACAACGGAACACCTGAAGGATTTGAAAATGTTTGTGAAGATGAAAACAATAAGACCAAGCCTTACGTTCTACACGCAGAAGCAAATGCCATCACCAAGGTTGCCAAAAGCAATAACAGCAGCGAAGGAGCAACGCTGTATATTACAACATCCCCGTGTTTGGAGTGTGCAAAATTAATCATTCAATCAGGCATCAGGCGAGTTGTTTTTTGTGATAATTATCGAAAGGATGACGGAATGGAACTTCTTCATCGTGCAAAAATTGAAGTGAAATATATTGAAATGTGAGTCGAATGGGAAAAAAATATTCAACACGGCTGATTTTATCTCCCATCTTTTTTGCTTTGGCAATAGTTATTGGGATTGTAATTGGAAGATTTTACAAATCAATTCAAAACACTAATTTACTTCACATTTATCCTCATACTGAAAAATTGAGTAATGTGCTCAATTACATCGAAAATGAATACGTCGACCCCATCAATAAATCCGAGTTAGAAGAAAAAGTTATCCCCTTGATCCTGGCAGAGCTGGATCCACATTCTCAGTATGTTCCGGCAAGAGATCTCACCGAAGTAAATGAGCCACTTGAAGGAAATTTTAGTGGTATCGGGGTTCAGTTTAATATGATGAATGATACCTTGATTATTTTAAAAACAATAGCCAACGGGCCATCAGAGAAAGTTGGAGTTCTTGCCGGAGACAGAATACTCATCGTTGATGGAGATACTTTGGCCGGCAAGAATATTTCAAGCGATTCAGTAGTTAGCAGATTAAAAGGCCCCAGAGGAACTCTCGTGAAAGTGGGAGTGCAAAGAAAAAAAGTCAAAGAGCTAATCTATTTCAATATCACACGCGATAATATCCCATTATACAGTATGGATATCGCTTATATAATCAGGCCTAACATTGGTTATATTAAACTCAATAAATTCTCAAGAACAACTTTTGAAGAATTTTCTGAAGGGATCATTAAATTGCTTGGTGAAGGCATGACTAAACTGATTCTTGATCTTAGAGGAAATGGCGGAGGATATCTGGATGCAGCGGTGCACATTGCGGACCAATTCCTGGATGAAGGACAGTTAATCGTATATACGGAAGGAAAGGCAAAACAACGACAGGAATACAGGGCGTCAAAAGGTGGCCTTTGCATCGGTCTGGATGTTGCAGTCCTGATAGATGAAGGCAGCGCTTCTGCAAGTGAAATTCTGGCAGGTGCTCTGCAGGACAATGACAGGGGTACTATAATTGGTCGGCGTTCCTTTGGGAAAGGACTGGTACAGGAACAAAAAATATTTCCCGATGGTTCGGCTATTCGATTAACCATTGCCCGATATTATACTCCTACCGGACGATGCATACAGAAACCTTATGAGAACGGCAACAATGAGGATTATTATATGGACCTCTCTAATCGTCTTTCTCATGGAGAATATAGTGAGAGAGACAGTATCCGTTTTGCAGATTCTCTGAAGTATATTACTCCGGGAGGCAAGGTAGTATATGGAGGAGGCGGTATTATGCCTGATGTATTTGTCCCCATCGATACGATAGGATTAACAAATTATCTGTTTGATGTTCGAAATCGTGGTCTGATTTATCGTTTTTCCCTTGAATATACCGACAGCCATAGAAAAATACTTGAACAGTATTATACCATGAAAGATGTTTATGAATACCTTGACAAGGATAAAGTTTTCAGAAAGTTTATTGCCTATGCTTCAGATAATGATGTTCCACCCAATAATCATCAAATAGAAACTTCAAAAGAGGTTCTCAAAACTCAGATCTATGCTTACATCATTAGAAATATTCTTGATAATGAAGGTTTTTACCCGGCCATTGAAAAAATTGATAATACCTTACACAAAGCCATTGACCTGTTAACTACTGAAAATATGTATGCATTTGAACAAATCAGTAATCCTTGTATTGATTTATTAACTATCCATCAGAATTTAGCGAACCTGAAGATTTTAAATTAATTGCTAAAGATGCTAAATTCCATTACTTTTGCACACTTAAGATAATTTATCAATTAACAAACTATGGCACAGGAAGATATCCTTAAAAAGGTAATTGCTCATTGTAAAGAATATGGCTTTATTTTTCAATCAAGTGAAATTTACGACGGATTAAGCGCTGTTTATGATTACGGGCAAAATGGTGTTGAATTAAAGAATAACATCAAGCAATACTGGTGGGATGCCATGACCAAGCTCAACGAAAACATTGTAGGAATCGATGCTGCTATTTTCATGCATCCTAAAACATGGGAAGCTTCCGGTCATGTCAGTGCATTCAATGATCCCCTGATTGATAATAAGGATTCAAAAAAGAGATATCGGGCCGATGTATTAATTGAAGAGTACCTCGAAAAAATTGAAGGGAAAATTCAGAAAGAAGTTGATAAAGCCGCCAATCGTTTTGGCAATGATTTCAATGAAGATCAGTTCCGAAAAACCAACCAGCGGGTACTGGCCAACCAGGAAAAGATCGATGCCGCCAAAACGCGTTTTGTTAAAGCCCTGGAAGAAAATAACCTTGATGAACTAAAAAAAATAATTGAAGATGCTGAAATCGCATGTCCTGTTTCAGGGTCAAGAAACTGGACAGATGTCCGTCAGTTCAATTTAATGTTCAGCACTCAGCTGGGCTCTGTAACAGAAGAAGCAAACACCATTTACCTGCGGCCAGAAACCGCACAAGGTATTTTCGTTAATTATCTGAATGTTCAGAAAACAGGCAGAATGAAACTCCCCTTTGGTATAGCCCAGATCGGAAAAGCCTTTCGAAACGAAATCGTTGCCCGTCAGTTTATTTTCCGTATGCGTGAATTCGAACAGATGGAAATGCAGTTTTTTATTAAGCCGGGAACCGAGATGGAATGGTACAAGCATTGGAAAGAACAAAGGATGAATTGGCACAAATCCCTGGGTATGGGTAATGAAAATTACCGGTTCCATGACCATGACAAGCTTGCTCATTATGCAAATGCCGCCACTGATATTGAGTTTCAATTTCCCATGGGATTCAGGGAAGTGGAAGGGATTCATTCACGAACAGATTTTGACCTTGGAAATCATGAAAAATTCTCAGGCAAAAAAATACAATATTTCGATACGGAAGAAAACAAAAATTACGTCCCTTATGTTGTGGAAACTTCCATTGGACTTGACCGAATGTTTCTTTCTATTGTAACAAATGCCTATACTGAAGAAATTGTGGAAAGTACAGGAGAACAACGAATTGTTATGAAAATTCCACCTGCCCTGGCGCCTGTTCAGCTAGCAGTATTACCACTAACAAAGAAAGACAGACTTCCTGATAAAGCAAGAGAAATTATCGATATACTAAAGTATAAATACAACTGTCAATATGAAGAAAAAGACTCAATTGGTCGTCGCTACCGTCGTCAGGATGCCATAGGAACACCTTTCTGCATTACAGTTGATCATGAAACCTTACAGGATAACACAGTAACTCTGCGCTATCGCAATACGATGAAACAGGAAAGAGTACCTATAAGCGAGTTAGAGGCAATAATGGATGAAAAGGTTAGTATGAAGAAATTATTAGAATTACTTTAGTAATCTGATCCAATAAACCTGTTAAAATGATACAGCGACAATTTAAAAAGTATTCTCCTCATTTACTAGCTATCCTCCTTTTTTTATGTATAGCTTTAATATATATGTCTCCAGCTATCGAAGGAAAGCTAATATCGCAGACAGATGTCATTAAAGCAAAAGGACAGCAAGCCGAAGTGACAAAATACCATAAAGAAACGGGGGATTATTCACTCTGGACAAATTCCATGTTTAGCGGAATGCCTATTTATCAAATAAGTATGACAGGTGTGCCAAACAACAATATTTTTAAACATCTTGCAAACTTTATCCGATTTAAACTTCCGGCCTATAGTGTAGATATCCTCTTTCTATATTTAATCGGTTTTTATATTTTGTTGTTGTCTTTTAAAGTCTCACCATACCTCAGTATGTTAGGGGCTATCGCTTTTGCATTGTCTTCCTATAATCTGATATATATTGAAGCAGGGCACGTAAATAAGGCATTGGCTATAGCCATGATGCCGCCAGCACTTGCAGGTGTAATTCTGATATTAAGAAAGAAGTACCTGATAGGGGGTCTGGTATTTTGTTTGTTTTTTGGTATTCAGATTGCATACAATCATATTCAGATCAGTTATTATCTCTTCCTAATAATATTAGTGCTTGGAATAGTTGAACTTGTATACTCTATTAGG
>CAYQDZ010000215.1:0-5011 GCA_964416375.1 uncultured Bacteroidales bacterium | reverse complement strand
TTACAATTCTACCACCCACAAGGTCTGTAAAATTCGAAAGAGTCAGTTCATTAGAATTGGCTTGTAAGATTCCTGAAGTGTAATAAGAATATTCATAGAAGACATCAGGGAAATCAATATAGTCAGAACCATTGTCGGTAATTACCACGAAGTAATTTGCCCTGAAAAGTATTTCGATAACGGCTCCGCTACCTCCGGCAAAGTCTGTGTTCACAGTTGGTGCTGATGTATACAGAGCACCATGGTTGATAATGTTATCAATATTTACAATGGCACCATCCACGATATCAACCTGTATTTGTGCAGTATCTTCATTGTCGCCAACTGACAAATACATAATTGTATCCAATACATCGGTATAACCTGAGCCACCATTCAGGAGAATAGCACTTGATGCTGTTAGTAAAGTCGGTTGAATTACAGTAGTTAAGGCCAAACCTGATCCGGCGTTTGCCGAAGAAGGCGCATCAACCATAGCATAAACACTAGGTACTGATGGTATGGCATTATTCATCGCAGCGGAAGCAAGGGTATAAAACACTGACCTTTGAACTAGTTCAATTGAATGATCATCATCATCCTGAATAGCTACTGTTTGATCAGCCACTATCTCAGGGTATACCAATTCAATATCGTCAGAGCCGTAAGAACTTACAGGAACATTTATTACATAATTCCCATCGGCATCAGTTGTGCCAATAAATGCAATATCATTTTCCATGCTATAATTATAGGCCCTGACAACCAGATCGGCAGGAACTGGTTCGCGATCCCTGTTTGTTACATCGGTTTCGATGGTCAAACGGCCACGAATAACTGCCATATTAGGTCCGGAAAGTTCATAAAGACTAATGGTTTCTGAAACCTGAGCCTGTCTGTAATTATCAGGTGTGGCTTCAATTGTAGTATTAACAGATGTAAAATCTGATTTTGTTACCGTAACCGGAATACTGCTGGTTATTGAAATATCTTCAAATATAGCTACCCCGAATTCATCGGTAGCAATAGATAAAGCTCCGTTTGAAGTGATGATACTTACCAATGCACTATCAATTGCTGTCAGACCATCGCTGGCATTAATTACATTGATAATCAGATCAATTTTTTGTTGGTCATTGATAATGTCCTCTTGGGTAACATCACCTTTTTGACATGCAATAAATAATGAGAGCATTACAATTGCATAAGTTGTCGTTTTTAAAATAATCTTTTTCATAATATTTATTGTTTTATTTTGGTTATTCTTGGTTGCTGGTACTAAAATTAATTTTATATCCTAAAGAGATAATAAATGATCCCTGATATACATCTGACTGAATTTCAGCTACATCCAGGTAGCTAAATCCTTTTCGCACAGGGTTAAATCCATGGCGATAACGACATTCTAAGAAGAGATTATTTCCACCAAATGGCACATCCAGATGTATGTTTCCACTGGCTGCATAATTAAAGCTTTGGTAATTACTTGTTTCATTAACCGTTTGATTATAGCTGGCATAAATTCCTGTTCCAATCAGACCGGTAACGGTTTCTTGCGAAGTAGCATTTAGTAAATAGGAGACTTCCGGTCCTAAACCAATGCTAACTGCAAAATTATCATTTGAATACATGATAAAATTCACCAGTACGGGCAAGTTGATCGTGTGCAACGTAACTTTTGCATCGCGCACTTTAATTGGAAAGGCTACATCATCAAACCACAATCCAAATCTTGTATCGTCTTCAAGAATCATTATCCCTCCGCCTAATTGAAGATACTCCAATCCAACCCGAAGTTGAAATTGATCATTCAGGGAAAGATTATAACGAGCACCTGCAGTGAGACCCGGTTTGCCCCGAATGTGCTGCTGATCGCTCATAAGGTTATTTAATGCCATACCTGCATTTATCTCAACACCTTGTGTAAATATATCTGTTGAGATAAATAACATGCTGGCAAGAAAAACATAAGTCAGTTTTTTCATACATTAATAGATTTGTTAAGATTAGTTGAAATTAAAATTGTCTTTATTTATTATTTCTTATAAGTTTCAAATGTATCTGCATTCTGTGTTTCTTTAATTTACAGGTAAATTCTGTAGTATAAAGTATGACTACGTAATCTTTTTATACAATGTTATAAAATTTAGTATTTTTTTTTCACACCTTATTTGACAGAATAAAAAAACTTATGAACAATCGCGCTGTAAATCAAACCTATAGATGCTTTTAAAAGCATAATGAACTTACGCAAAAAAAAAAGTAGATCTGACCTGCATTTTGTATAAAATATATCTGAAGTGAATATTTGTGTTGATACCATCAGGTATTCAGGCAAAAAGGACTATGTTGCAGAACAACTCAATGCATGGTTCTCATCCCGCTAAAAACTTCAGGTTCACTTATTTTTCAGGGAATTGTAATTCAAATGGTGTTTGTTGTAATAAAATTGTTGTTTCCTGCTATGGGAAAGAATACAAAAAAGATAGAATGTATATGTTATTCGGGGGGAGTTAATTTTATTCTTACAGTAACTTTACGATTTGAGGGAATACCATCAATAGTACCAGCTTCCCAGGACGGGCCCTCCCTAAGCAGCCTGATAGCCTCTGCTTCAAACTCTGTTCCGGGGCTCTTCACTGTCCTGATTTGGTTAATTTTCCCTGTGGCCGATACCGTAAACTCTAATTTTACGATCTGGGGCTTATCAAATGCAGGCAAATTGTTGTACCGGATATTCTTCTTAATATATTGTTTAAAATCGAACATTCCGCCAACAGGTTTTGGGAGAACAATCTGTGGCGTTTCTGAAGCAATCTCATCGGCTTCAATTGTAGCAACTGCTCCTGTTACGTCACTTCTTTTCTGAGTACCATATCCTATCACAACTACTTCTTCGAGCGCAACAAGGTCTTCCGTGAGTGCTAATGTAATGTTGTTGTAATCGGAAATTTCAATCTCCTCACTTACATATCCTACAAAAGCAAATTCAAGGGTGCTTTTTTCATCGGCAGGAATGTCAATGCTGAAATTTCCTTCGAGATCGGTGATCGTGCCTGTAATAGTGCCTTTTATTATAACATTCACGCCTGGAAGTGGTTCTTCATAACCTGCTTCCATTACACGTCCTTTTATGGTAATTGTGTTCTTTTCTTTTTCCTCGCTGTATGATAAGGAAGTCAGATCAAGATCTTCCCTTCCGTCAGTTTTTCTTGCCACGGCACTGATGTAATTCTCACTGACAGAAATACCGGCTGCTTCTGATACTTCGGCTTCCTGTGCAGCAATGAGAACATTCTCCGATAGTGGAGGGTCTATGGACAGTTCTTCAATATCCTGCTTTGTATCAAGTCGGGAAGGAGTTGCTGCTTTTTCTTTGCCGGTACTATGTTTTTGTTTCTTTGCTGTAATGGTTTGAGCAATTTTCGGTTTTAGCGTATCCTGAACAACTTCTACAGTAACCGGGATTGCTTCTGATGAATCAATCCGCTTTGTTTGTTCTGCCAGTTTGGATCTGTCCGTACCCGATTTTTTCACCAGGATGGCAATGCTTCCAAGCGAAATTATAAGAGCAACAGCTGCAGCATACTTGAGCAAGGGAATGAACCTGTTTTTCTTTACCTGTGTTCGCCTGGTTATCCCCTGATGAAGTTCTGCAATATCGCTTTCGAGATCGGCATGATTGATCGATGACATACCATCAAAGGCTTCCTCCTCGAATTGATCCTGCATCATGTGCTTTTCGAGCCTATGCCTTTCTTTCCTCGTAAGCAGGTCTTTGAAGTACCTGAGGTAGCGGGAAAAACCAGTAGCATTATGTTTCTCTTGTTCAGCCATTTTATTTTTCCAGACAGATCTTTAAATTTCGTTTTCCATTTTGTATAAAACTCTTCACCTTATTCAATGGTATATCCAATTCTTCGGATACCTCCTGGTAACATTTCTCTTTGAGATAGAACAATTCAATACAGGCTTTTTGTTCTTTTTTCAATTTTTCAATACACTCCCGAAGTGCTGCATTCATATCCTTTTCAGGAGCTTCATCTAGAGGAGACAAATCGATGGTCGATTCCATAATTTCCTCCTGGTAAAATTGTTTAAATTTTTTCGAAGTACTGCTTTTTTTCTGCAATTGCCTCAGACAATAATGCTTTGTCATGACATACAGCCAGGCCCTGAAATTGCCTACTTCATGTTTTTCAATTTCGACCATGAGCTTTTCAAAGATCTGCATTACAGCATCCTTACTCTCTTCCCTTTCTTTATAGTACTTAAGACAAACCCCGTAAACCAGGTAAGTGTATCGCTGGTAGAGAATTCCCAACAGCTCAAGATCCTTCGTTGAAAGGTAACCCCTGATGAGGTGCTCATCACTTTCCTGTGCAAGATTTCTATTTTTCTGAAGAATGCTCAATCTTTTAATAGGCTGAATTAGAGGATTTAGCGATATAAATCAATAAAAACACCAAAATTTCTTATTCAAAATTTATGGAATCTTTTCATGACCGGTATCCTGTTATCAGAAATCAAAAAAAAGAAATTATTGTTGAACTAAAAATTATAATGATGAAAAAACGAATCTTATTATCAACCGCTATTTTGACTTTGGTCCTTTTTGCAATCAGTACCAGAGCCAATATCACCATTACAGGTGTTGTATCAGATGCCCAAACCGGCGATGCTTTGCCGGGTGTCAGTATACTTGAGAAAGGTACTTCGAACGGTGTTATCACCGATATAGATGGATTGTATTCCATCACAGTCAATCCGGAAAAGGCTGTTCTGAGTTTTTCGTATGTAGGTTATGTGACGGAAGAAGTGAAACCAAAAGGCAGAACAGTTATCAATGTAATGCTTACAGCCGATATCCAGGCCCTGGAAGAAGTTGTTGTTGTGGGTTATGGAACGACAAAAAGAAGTGATTGTACAGGAGCTATATCAACTGTTTCCGGAGTATTCCCACACCGAACCCAAAAAGCCAGGTATGCTCCTGCCTATGAAATGATGCCAGTTGTACACAACACGGAAGGTT
>CAYQDZ010000214.1:0-5011 GCA_964416375.1 uncultured Bacteroidales bacterium | reverse complement strand
CTCATCAACTCATCAACTTCTCACCTTCCCATCTTCCTTCTTCCCAACTCCAAACTCTAAACTAAACAACTAAACTTCTCAACTCATCAACTCATCAACTCATCAACTCATCAACTCATCAACTCATCAACTTCTCAACTATTCACCAACAACCCAACAACCTAACTACCTAATGACCCAGCAACCAACCTTCCCATTTTCTAAATTCTTCATTACTCCCTACTCAAAAGTCGGCTGAGCCGGAATTTTCGGACAAGGCACGGCGCCTTTTATATCACAATGGATGGTGTACAACAAACCAATCCGCAGATTGGGCTCAACTCCAATGGCATTGATACGGAATTCAAAAAAGGGACGCACACAGGTGTGTCTGGTAACACCAATTCCCCCTTCAATGGCGAGGTTCGAGAATTTAGCATCTTCATCACCCGATTCATCGTAATTGATCCAGCCCTTGTAGGAGGCATTGATCAGGGCATAAAAAATCCACTTCTGCAATTTATACACTCCCAGATGCACACCGGAACCAACATAAAATTCAGAAATTCTGTTGTACCCCGGAAAATAGGATGCCTGTGGAACAATACTGACCCCTTCAAGAAGGTCAACGTTTTGCAGCGGAAATTCGGCTCGTAACCCAAATCCGAAGCCATTGGTTGCAAAATTATAAATAGCCGATCCGCCGAGTCGGTACTCCTGTGAGAAAACAAAAGAAGAGGCTGAAAGCAATAGGACAAGGACAGCGGTTTTTATCTTGATGTATTTCATTGGAAATAAGAATTATATGATTACAATTATGAACGTAAAATTTGACTATTTATTTATCCCGACGTGAAATTCAGCAAGATTAATCCTGATAATAAGGAATAATTCCATTGACATTATGAATACGAAAAAAGAGAACACAATAGCTCCTACGTATTTATTTTATGCTCATATGTTGTATATCACGGCCATTTTTATTGTACACTGGACTCAATTTAGTAATTTAGTACATAGAATAGTATCAACATACTTTCATATCTCTATACACGTATTTTATTTTAAAAACATTTTACCATGAAAAAGAGAGATGTTTTTTTAGTTTTAGCAGTGGCAGTATCAATGAGCTTAAACCTGCATGGTCAGAACGAACCTATAGTCTTTGAAGCGGAGTCGGGGACACGTGGATCAGATTATACAGAATTGACCGATGGAGTTGTAACCTACATAACTCCTCAAACAGATTATGCAAACACAGAATATCCCGGCAATGCAACCAAGGTAGTATCCTTTCAGGTAATTTTTACTGATTCCGGGACCTATAAACTATTTGCCAGGGTAAGGGTTGGTGGTGATGCTGCTGACGACGATAGTTTTTACTATGGCAGTGGTTTTGGATCAAAGGATCCGGCAACCGGCGATGATTGGACCACCGTTAACCAATTGCATACTGCTGGGTTTTCAATTGTGGATGATGTTGTGGAAGGACAAGGTGATGCCACTACTGAACTGTGGAAATGGGTTGCATTGTCTGACTTTACGGGGAATGAAACTCCTTTAACATTCAGAGTTGACCTGGGTGAGCTTATAAAAACCTTAGAAATAGGAGCACGTGAGGACGGGTTGGATATTGATAAATTAGCCTTCGGCAGAGAAGGGATCTATTATACTGTTGATAATTTAGACAATGAAGAGTCCGGATCCGAATATCCTCCTGGGGAGGAACCTATAGGACCTCCTTTAGCTGACAGTCTGGATAAATTCTTAGGATGTGCATTCGGCCCTGATTCAAGAAGAGATTTTGCAGGATACTGGAACCAGGTTACTCCGGGAAATGCAGGAAAATGGGGTTGGGTTGAAGGAACACGTGATAACATGAGTTGGACAGATTATGACGAAGCCTACCAGCTTGCAATGGATAGTGGTTTCTTTTTCAAACACCATGTTTTGGTTTGGGGTAATCAGCAACCTTCCTGGATTGAAACACTGGATTCAACCGAACAGCGCTCCGAAATTGAAGAATGGTTTGCTGCTGTTGCTGACTGGTATCCTGGGATAAATCAGGTTGAAGTGGTAAATGAACCTTTACACGATCCTCCCGATCAGGCCGGAGAGGGTGGTGGAAACTACATTCAGGCGCTTGGCGGATCCGGTGTTACCGGTTGGGATTGGATTTTGGAAGCTTTCAGAATGGCGCGTACCGCATTTACAGATACTACCAGCCTCATGATAAATGAGTACAGCATTATGAATAGCATTGAAAATACGGATGACTACAGGGAAATTATTGATTTACTAATAGCTGAAGACACCCTGATTGATGCTATCGGTATACAGGCCCATAGCTTTTCTCATGGGGCAACGGTGGAGACAATCCAAAGAAATCTTGACACCTTGGCGGCTACGGGTTTACCTTTATACATCACCGAATTTGATGTTGACGGGTATACTGATCGTCAGCAAGTCAGTACATACATGAAACTATTTCCACTTTTCTGGGAACACCCTTCCGTTCAGGGTATTACCTTATGGGGATTCAGACCTGGTATGTGGAGAACTGAGCAGATGGCTTATCTGATTGATGCAGATGGTGAAGAACGACCTGCAATGACCTGGTTGCGGGCTTATCTGAAAGAAGAATTTGTTCCCAACGAATCTCTGACAATTTCTACTTCAAGTGGAGAAACTTCTATTGATACCGATAATGGGACGCTTCAAATGCTTGCGGAAGTACTGCCCGCAAACACAACTTTAGAAACAGTGCATTGGTTTGTGAGTGATGATGATCTTGCCGAAATAGATCAGGATGGAGTACTTACTGCAAAGAATAATGGTACCGTAACCGTTACAGCTACTTCGCTTGAATATGAATCTGATGTTGAGGATTCCATGGAAATTACCATTAGCGAACAGATATTAGGTATTGAAAGTTTTTCCGGTGCAGCTGATATTACCATTTTCCCAAATCCTGTAGTTGGTGAATTATTTACTATTCGTGGAATGGAAGGCATTTCAGAGCTTGCTGTGTTTGATCTGAATGGAAATCAGATTACTTCGATGAATACTCAGAATCAATCCACCTTAGATATTCGTTTAAATGTTCCTGCCGGAATGTATATAGTAAGATTATCAGATGGGACCAGATTTTATCATACAAAAATTGTTGTTCGGTAAATAAGGTAAACATACTTTATCGAATCGCTTTTAAAACTTTTGAATGCCTGATTTTTCAGGCATTCATTTTTTTACTTACAGACTTGGCGGATTCTGAAAGGTTCAACATAGTTAAGCGGTATCATGAAAGTGGTGAGTAAGAAAAGTAACATAAAAAATATGGCTTACTTTCGCACAATATGAAAATTAAATTCCGATGTTCCGAGCACTCCCATCAACTGTATCCAGATGGGCAGCAATTGCTCTGTGCCTCTTGCAGACTTAATGTCTCCCAGGTCGATAATGTTTGATTTTTTCCATCCCATAGATTCTAAAAGTTCGGTTACCATTGCTTTTGCACCTGTATCGTTACCACTGACAAATTATGACATAAAATGACATAGCTGTGACATTTAATGTTTGATTTTATTCTACATTTTCAGGTTTAACATCAGATGCAAGGCAGATTCAACCAATAACCACAACAAAATAAAAACAATAACCATGAAAAAAACACTATTCATTATGAAGAAGATAAAACTTATCCCGAATATACATGGCTGTCTGCGTCTGACAGGGAGTAGTTAATTGTTGGCTATTAAACGGCCACCGGATAAGCCAACTGGTAATAAATTTCTCTAATCTTGGATGCCGCATCGAACCATTTCAGATTTTCCACTTCATTGCTGCCGTTGTTTTTTAAAAATCCCGACAATGCCGGATAACATAATATTCCATAAATAGCATCCGCCATTGCATCTGTATCCCAAAAGTCAATTTTTATTGCATTGGTTAATACTTCCGATACGCCGGACTGTTTTGAAATAATTACCGGCACCTGGCTTTGGATGGCTTCAAGCGGAGCAATCCCAAAAGGTTCGGAAACAGAAGGCATGACATATACATCGCTCATGGCATACATCCGGTAAACGTCATCTCCTTTTAAAAATCCGGTAAAATGAAATTTATCCGATATACGCAACCTGGCCACATGTTCTATCATTTTCTCCAGCATATCGCCTCCTCCGGCCATAACAAATCTTACATGATCCAACTTTTGAAGGATTTTGTAAGCTGCTTCGATGAAATACACCGGTCCCTTTTGCGATGTGATCCTTCCTAAAAACGTGACTATTCTGTCATCAGTACCCATCTTCCATAGTTTTTTTATTTCATTTTTGGTCACGGGCTCCACACCATTATGCACCGTGGTCACTTTTAAGGGGGATATTCCATATTTGTTGATCACGATATTCCGGGTAAAATGACTAACGGTAATGATCTTATCGGCAGCTTCCATTCCTCTTTTTTCGATATCATATACCCGTTTATTTTGAATTTCACTGCTTCGGTCGAATTCGGTTGCATGAACATGAATTACAAGTGGTTTCCCGGATTTTTTTTTGGCCTCAATTCCGGCCTGGAAAGTCAGCCAGTCGTGCGCATGGATGATATCATGATGTTCCTTTCCGGCAATTTGGGAAGCTACTACCCCGTAACGGGATATTTCTTCAAACAGGTCGGAACCATATTGCCCTGAAAATTTCAGTTGTCCTGAGGACGAACTATAACCGGATTGTTTAAGTTTTTCCTGTTTTTCAAGCAATAATTTATCATACTGTTCGGGAGTACAATAAGCGGAAATTTGCCGGCAGCATTCCAATAATTTCTTCTCAGATTCTTTCTGTTTTCGGACAATTTCGTTAGTCAATTCAACATCACCTGCGGCAACCAGATTCATGCCCGATTTATTCTCATCGCCATAAACTTTAGGTACGACAAATGTTAAACCGATATCATCAAATAAAGTTAAGTTTTTTGTTAATCCATAACAGGCAGTACCTAAACCACCGGTTATATGCGGGGGAAATTCCCA
>CAYQDZ010000213.1:0-5018 GCA_964416375.1 uncultured Bacteroidales bacterium | reverse complement strand
TTCAGTTCATCCCGATTCATCGGGATTTCTGAAATCACAGTCTCACTGATTTAAACCAAACAATTATTTAATATACATTATTATTCATTTGAAAAATTAGATGTATGGCAGGTATCTCGCGCATTTACAACGAAGGTTTATAAACTTACAAATAAATATCCTGAGGATGAGAAGTTTGGAATGGTCAATCAGTTAAGGCGTGCATCAATATCCATATGCTCAAATATTGCCGAAGGGAATTCAAGATTATCTTCAAAAGATCGCGCACATTTTTTTCATATTTCCTATTCCAGTGCAATGGAAGTTCTTAACCAGTTAATTATATCTTGCGATTTAGAATTCATAAAGGAGCAAGAGCTCAATGAATTTAGAACCGTAATAAATGAAATTACCAACAAATTAAATGCGCTCTATAAAAAGACAATTAGTAAAAAAAATTGAGGTAAATAAAAATCTTCATCTACTCAACTCATCAACTAATCTTTTCATTGATAAGGTGTTTAGTCGATTAGTTGATTAACCGAAACAAATGAAAGAATTTCATCTAAACGGATTCATCTTATCAACTCATCAATTACACAATTAAACGATTGCTGCAACTTTAGAAGCCTGCAAACATTGGAATTACTTCCCTCCCGCCTGATCCAGTCTTTTGTAAATCAAACAAGAAATCAACACCAGAATGGAGGTGTTGGCAGCATGAAAATAATTGATGACATGATTCACTCCGAATAATGGCCTTTGAATAATTAAGGTAAGGCACCCAACAATGATCAATGCTCCGGCCACAACACCGGCAGCCCATGATAAATAGTTTATTAGTTTCATTGGATAAGAATTAGTTATTATGTTATGCAAAAATATTTCATTAGTTGAATAACTCGTAAGTCTTTGTTTTTTAAATAAATGTATGAAATTTCGTGGAGGAATCAAAATGTCTTTTATAACCTGGCTTTTTTAAAAATTGATTTGATTTCAGCGAATTATATAGCAGGGTGGTTGGGTGGTTGGGTTGTTGGGTTGTTGGGAAAATTCCAATAAGCTAATAGCCTAATAACCCAAAAACCTGAATGCCGGCTTTTGTAATAGCTCCAGCTTACCTTAATAAGAATTCACTCCTGAAAAATTAACTAACTTTACCGTATAAACCTGCAAATCAACACAGCAGAAAGAAAATAGAGCTACTCACCATGCCTGAACAGAAGAAAAAATGGTATGCAGTATACACCAAACCCAGGGCCGAAAAACAGGTTTACCAGCGCCTGGCAGACTCGGATATAACGGCTTTTCTCCCTTTACAAAAAATACTACGGCAATGGAGCGACAGGAAAAAAATGGTAGAAGTGCCCTTGTTCTCTTCCTATGTATTTGTGCATATAGATGCACCCGAATACGATAGCGTTCTACGAACTTACGGCGTAGTAAAATACATATGCTTCGAAGGAAAAGCCGCCGCCATACCTCAGGATCAGATCGACAACCTGAAATTAATTATCAACAGCGATGCAGACATTGAAGTCACGCACGAAAAACTGAAACCCGGTCAACAGGTGGAAGTGACACATGGTACACTGAAGGGCTTGCGCGGGGAGCTGATAAAAACTACAAAAAAACACAGGCTTCTGGTACGAATAGACACCATTCATCAGAATTTATTGGTAAATATCCCCGAAAACTTTTTACAGACTGTATCATAGAAAGTATCTTTATGGCAATATCAAGGCACATTGCCCTGTTATTAGTATTTTACAGAAGAAATACCTTGTTACCACAAAATGCAAATGTGAGTGACGGGGCGTAGCTATGAAGAATGCTGATTAGTTGATAAGTCGATGAGTTGATGAGTTGATTATGCAACACTAAAAAAGTTAAAGGAAATTTAAACCAAACAATTATTTAATATGCATTATTATTCATTTGAAAAATTAGATGTATGGCAGGTATCTCGCTCATTTACAACGAAGGTTTATAAACTAACAAATAAATATCCTGAGAATGAGAAGTTTGGAATGGTCAATCAGTTAAGGCGCGCATCAATATCCATATGCTCAAATATTGCCGAAGGGAATTCAAGATTATCCTCAAAAGATCGCGCACATTTTTTTCATATTTCCTATTCCAGTGCAATGGAAGTTCTTAACCAGTTAATTATATCTTGCGATTTAGAATTCATAAAGGAGCAAGAGCTCAATGAATTTAGAACCGTAATAAATGAAATTACCAACAAATTAAATGCGCTCTATAAAAAGACAATTAGTAAAAAAAATTGAGGTAAATAAAAATCTTCATCTACTCAACTCATCAACTAATCTTTTCATTGATAAGGTGTTTAGTCGATTAGTTGATTAACCGAAACAAATGAAAGAATTCCATCTAAACTGATTCATCTCATCAACTTATCAACTTATCAACTCATCATATTAACATTATTTGCTACATTCGCCTCATTAATAGCTCCTTACTTATGAAATCCATCAACATTAATTACATATTGCTCACATCTTTACTCAGCCTTCTGCTTTTGAATTCCTGCACCCGGTATAAGAACCTCGTCCTCCTGCAGGAGGAAAAAGAAGGGCAGAATGTATTCAACGCCACTCCTCCCGAATATAAAATACAAAAGCGCGATGTATTGTACGTGCGTATTCTTTCGCTTAATACAGAAATTACACAGGCAATCAACTCAACAAGTGTAATAAATACTAATCAGTTTACTAATGAAGCAAGCTTATTTATCTATGGATACAATGTAAGCGATTCGGGTTTTGTGGAAATTCCCATAATAGGCCGTGTGGATGTATTGAACAATACCATGGAAGAGGCTAAGCTTGCTATTGAAAAACAAGCAGCTATTATGCTGAAAGATGCCACGGTGGTAGTGAAACTGATCTCTTTCAAGTATTCGGTAATTGGCGAGGTAAAGCGACCTGGTGTGTACCAGAATTACAATAACCAGCTTACCGTGCTTGAGGCCATCAGCAATGCAGGCGATATTTCTGCCTATGGCGACCGTCGAAGGATTTTGGTGATACGGCCTGGTACGGAAGGAACAACCACTTTCCGCCTTAATCTCACTTCCGACAAAATTCTTGCTTCAGAGGGCTTTTTCCTCTTACCTAACGACATTGTGTATGTTGAACCCGTGAAAAGCTACAATTTCCGTAACAACATCCCCACGTATGCTTTGTTCTTTTCGGCTATTACAACGTTTATACTGGTGTTAAATTATCTTAAATAAAAATGACTAAATGATTAATTGGAGAACTGATTAACTGATGCAACTGAATGAAACCTAATTATAAAATTTCATTTCATCGATTCACCGAATACTCAACTCATCAATTAAACCGCTAAACAATTCAACGATTACACGATTCAACAGTTAAACATTCAACATGGATACCCAGCACCCAGTAACCCACCTTCGTCAAGACTACGGCGGGCAAAGCCAGTACCCAGCACTCATCTTTTTATTAACTTCGTAAAACCACAAAACACAACCTAATTTCAAACCATGAACCATAAAGAAACGCGGTGGAAACAACGATTTTCGAATTTTGAAATGGCATTCTTGCGCCTGCAAGAAGCTGTTGAGGATTTTGAGAATTTAAACAGGCTGTCAAAAGAAGGCTTGATTCAGCGGTTTGAATACACCCTTGAGCTGGCCTGGAAAACATTGAAAGATTATCTCGAATCGAAAGAAGAAATCGCTAAATTCCCAAAAGATGTTGTTAAAAAGTCTTTCCAGGCAAATCTGATTGAAGACGGTGAAGTTTGGATGGAAATGCTGGAAAAAAGAAATCTGTTATCGCATACTTACGAAGAAGGGATTTTCAATCAGGTTCTGATAGAAATTACAGGTACCTACTTTCAGCAAATAAAGAAACTATACGACTTTCTGAAGAATGAACAATAAATTCGGAATTTACGATAAAAGTTACCAGATAATTATAGAAAGCTTTAAATCTCAATCTGAAGTCAAAAGAGCCTTAATATTTGGCTCCCGGGCCATGGAAAATGCAAAAAAAGGTTCGGATATAGATATTGCTATTTCAGGAGAAGAAATAGACGAACAAATTGTAAGCAGGCTAAGTACACAGTTAAACAGCGATGCCCCCATACCTTATTACATCGACATTGTTCATCTTGAAAAGATAACAAATGAGGAATTACTTGAGCATATAAAACAATTTGGAGTTGTATTCTATGAAAGAAATGATTAGTTGAGGAGTTGATAAGTTGAGGAGTTGATGAGATGATGAGATGATGAGATGATGAGATGATGAGATGAAACTAAAAATGAATTTCCAATATCCAACGTCCAATTTCCAATTACCAACAAATCTTACTTCGACATTGGATATTCGACATTTTACAAGCAACCCGCCTTCACAAAGTTTCGGCGGGCAAAGCCAGGACCCAGCACAATAATTAATTATTGTAATTATGTTTACAACTTTATATAACATTCATAAAAGTTGTAAGTATGATTACAACACTAAAACAATGCTATATCCCTGATTACCCTATCGAACACAGAAACTATATTTCACATATCACAAACCATGTATGTTCAGGCAACACTTCGATTGGAGAGCGAGAAAACCATTGAGAGGGAATTTGGTAACTTATTAAAAATAAAAGATAATTATACAAAGATGGTTGTTACAATGGACCCGCATTTTGAAAACAGTTACCAGGGAATAAGGCATGTTTCTATACGGGAATTTCTGATGTTATAGAAAAAAAAACAACAATAATGAATTTCCAATATCCAACGCCCAATGTCCAATTTCCAACTAAACTTAACTTCGGCATTGGATATTCAGAATTGGACATTCGACATTGAATTATTATTTTTCTAACTTTCACATTGAGAATTTGACATTCACAAACATTGAATTCTATAGAACACCAGCAACAAACACCCAGCAACAAGCAACAAGTAACCAGTACCCAGCAACCATCTTTTTATTAACTTCGCTCCGCCCCAACACACAACACTAAATGATTAATTG
>CAYQDZ010000212.1:0-5053 GCA_964416375.1 uncultured Bacteroidales bacterium | reverse complement strand
GCTTCCGACGCCTCGCATCTGCCCCAAACTTGACGCATGAATAATGCAGGTTAGTTAAATCCTTTCTCTTTTTTAATTTTTTCGTATGCTTCATTGATTTTTTGAAATTTCTCTTTGGCGTCATTTCTGAAATCTTCTCCCAGGTAACTTACTTTGTCGGGGTGATATTTTATGGCCAGCTTTCGATAGGCTTTCTTAATTTCTTCGTTGGAAGAATTACGTGTAATGCCCAGAATTTTGTAAGCACTGTCGGTGGCAATGACAAACATATTTTTAATGGATTGCTGGTCGGCCGAACTCAGGTTAAAATAATAGCCAATCTGATCAAGAAGTTTCTTTTCGCTTTCATGGATCTTACCGTCTGCTTGTGCCACACCGTAAAGCAAATGAAGCAATTCAAGACGTGAATGATAATCCAGCTTGTCACGTACTTGGTAGCTTACGTCCTGCACCGGGATGTTCTGTTTCAGAAGCTCTTTAAGCATTTTCAAGGCTTCTTTTGCCGATTCCGCCCCAAACCTGTTTACAAGAAATGCTTTTACATAGTTCAGTTCCGATTGCAACACTTTACCATCTGCTTTCATTACAGAAGCAATAAGCACCATCATGCTTGCCGCAAAATCACCGGTCGTGGTTTTTCTGTAAGTTCCAACGGTTTTACTCCCGGAGGTGTTATCGAACATCCATCCCAAACCCAGCCCTATTACTGCTCCTATTGGTCCGGCAAATGCCCATCCCAGTCCGGCTCCTATCCATTTTCCAAATTTTGCCATAACAATGAATTAAGTGATCAGTTGATCATGAATTGATAAAATCTGCGGTAAAATTAAGTGTTTATCATCATTCCGGATAATCCAATCGGCCAATCCAAGAATTTTGTCGGCAGGCCACTGATTTTCTATCCTTTTCAATATCATTTCTTCGGAAAGATGATCTCTTTCGGAGATCCTCTTCATTCGATCTTTAAGGGGCGCATCCATAACAATCACATAATCCAGATTTTTGTTTGCCCCACTTTCAAATAATATAGCTGCTTCTTCAAGAATATATTTTGAGTTTTCATGCTGGCTTGACCATTCCACAAAATCTTTCTGAACATAAGGATGTATGATGGAGTTTAGTTTGTGCAAGTACTCCTTTCTGCCGAATACCAGTTCACTCATATACTTCAAATTGTACGTATCATGAGTAAAAGATTCAGTTCCGAATTCTTCTACAATGGCTGCCTTGATATCCGGAACCTCATCAATAAGGATTTTTGCCCTGCTGTCTGCATGGTATACAGGAACGCCAAGTATACTGAAGATTTTACAAACAGTAGACTTTCCGCTACCTATCCCTCCCGTTATTCCTATTTTCAACATGTCGACGTTCAATTAAATATTCTGCACTGCGAGGTGTAAGATTGACATTATGAATGTATGCAGGAAAAGAATCGAGTTTAATGGTAATTTTAGAATCCATCTCAATATCAATATCATCATAATTCACATAGGGCCTTAACATGTCAGATGAAATTTTATAAAAATTGCTAAGTGTGGTTATGTATTTTACCTTCACAGTTTTTGGGAAAGTTTTCAGGATAATGGAATCGGGAACATTTTTTTGTATTACCGCTATGGTAAATTCCGATTCCGTAAATTCATCCACGGGAACAATGACTTTCACTTTGTTTATAGGGTAAATTAACTTTGGATGTTTTTCAATTTGGGCATTCTTTTCAACTGTATCCGAAAGGTATTTCAGATGCATGGGTTTTGTCAGGATGAACCGGAGTGTGTCAATGATGTAGGACGGTCCTGTGACCTCAATGGCAGGGGGATTGGTGTAAATATTACCATTCAGCATATGTTGTTGGGCAAACAGGTTATGCCGGCTATATACTCTGGCATGCACCGGAATTATTTTCTTCTTCACACGTGAAAAGTTGAAAAACAAGGTATCGGGTGTGATATCTGTAATTTCAATATTCTTTTTCCTTTTGTTAAGTTCACTTGAGAGTCTTTCTCTTGCATACTTGGTGAGTGTATAAACGGACGTTGAATCCATAGTCAGAGAATACATGGAGAAGGCATTTACATTGTAGCTAAGGGGGGGCTTAAATATCAGTTTTGTACTGAGTATTGTATACCCATCGGAGCGGACAGTAAGAAGTAATTTTTCCGGAGGAGGCTTGGAAAGGATTCTGTTGGGCGGTAAATTGGTATATCTGACAGGATATTTAATCTCAGCTTCATACGTATCACTTAATGCTCGTACAAACCAGGCAAGAATGGAGAGTATCAGAAAAAAAAGAAAAATAAGGTATTTGTGTTGAATTTGTTTAAGCAGCGCGGATATCTGCTTTTGAATACCTGTGGAAATATGATTTTCGAATTGTTTTTCTTTGGGCGTTTTCAAATTATCAGGAATTTAAAGTATCGCAAATATACCTTAAACTCCTGATAAAACAATTTATTTACGTGGAGACTGAAGGTCAGTATTATCCTTCAGAATGGCGTTTTTATCAACTTTTATTATAACATTATTACCAATATCTATGGTAATGATGTTTTCAGATATGTTGTTGATTTTACCATAAATTCCTCCGGTGGTGATTACCTTATCTCCTTTTTTCAAAGCAGCTCTGAAATTACGCATATCTTTTTGTTTTTTCACCTGTGGCCGGATCATGAAAAAGTAAAAAACAACAATAATCAACAGCATCATAATATAAAACGATGCGGGATTTGATTTTCCTCCTTCAGGAGGAGTCATTAAAATGATACTCAATAAACTATTCATATCTCAAAATTTATTATTTGGTTTTTCTGAATTAATAATATGCAAAGTAAGGATAATTCTAATTGATAAGCAAGGCATTCTTAAACTTCACCAATTAGCCCCCGGCCCTGTTTGCTGATTTTGTTTCTTTCTTTTAAATGTTTAAATGCCTTATCCAGTATGCCATTTATAAACACACTGCTTTTTAAAGTACTATAATATTTTGATAATTCAAGGTATTCATTCAGTGTTACTTTAATGGGAATAGAGTCAAATTCAATGGCTTCTGCAATGGCCATTTGCATGAGAAGAATGTCCATGAAAGCAATTCGGTTGACCTCCCAGTTTTTGCTGTACTTTTGAATAATAGCAAGGTTTTCCTCCCTGTTTAAGATCACTTTCCGGAACAATGTTTTCGAAAAAACCTTATCATCATTGCTTTTGTACAGCGGAGCAAGCAATAGACTGGTGTCGCTTTCTTTTAATTTTTTAATGGTCTTAAGGTTAATGTTTAAAATGTATTCCACTTCATCATTCCAGAAAATACTTTGCTCTTCAAGACTTGAATACAAGGGTTCAAACTGAGGCATAACGGTTTTGTAAATGTTGCAAATGAGCTTCTTATCTTCTTTGTACGATCGTGTTTCATTTTCCATATAGCTCTTATAGTCATTGCTTTTAATGAGTTCATTATACAATCCTTTTATCAGATCCGGATATTGTACCCAACTGAGCTTATGTTGGTCGAGGTAGCGAACTAAATTATTACTACTCCGAATTTGAGCAATGGCTTTATTTTCAACAAATTTTGTATTGGGATGAAGGTCCTCGAATGTGGGGATTTTTTTCCTGATGGCGAGTTCTATGCGGGAATCTGCATAATCGACAACATCGATAATAAGCAAAAAAAGAAAGTGATAAAGATCAAAGGCTTTATTAATACTGAATAACAATTCCTTCTCTGATTTAGAAATTGAAGTATCACTTTCTCTGTTGTAATACGCATACAATGCCTGCATTATCTTTATTCTCAATATTCTCCGGCTTATCATATCGCAAAGAACCTGTAGTTATTTTTTCATTGACAAAGTAAATTTATTTTTCCTGTATTTGAAATTAATTGAGCTATAAAATACTTTATATAATCTAATTAGATAAAAATTGGGCAATAAGTAATTTTGAAATATAGGCTGAAAGTTTGGTATTATAAATTTTTTCTTATTTTTGATCTGAGTAGAACCCTGAAAAATAGATAAATAATGGAAGAAGGTAAAGAAAAAAAAGAAGGTATTGAGACCAATGAAAGGGAGGAGATATTTTCTAAAGCCGTTCGTGCAGGTAAGCGGACATATTTCTTTGATGTGAAAGCAACAAGGAGAAATGATTATTACCTCACTATTACCGAAAGTAAGAAACGTTATCACAAAGATGGCCGCTTTTTCTACGAAAAGCACAAAGTTTTCTTGTACAAAGAAGATTTTGACAAATTTGTTGATGGATTAACAGAATCAGTTGAATTCATTAAAGAAGCGAATCCAGTAGAAATTCCTGTAGAAGAATTAGAAAATCGGGAAGCCACTCAATCCTACACTGATGTGGAATTTGAGGACCTTGAGAAAGTAGAAGCATCAACTACTGATGAAGGGACTGAAGAAAAATAAATCTACCTATCGAATCCAAGAAGAAGGGCTTTTTAACGATCGCCCTTTTTTTATTTCTATGAGTTGCCTGTATCGTGAATAAAAGATAAAAGTTAAAAAGTAGTGAGTAGTGAGTAGTGAGTATTGAGTATTGAGTATTGATTATTGAGTAGTGAGATGAAAAAGTTGCAAGTAAAAGGGGGAAGTTTCGAGTTTAGAGTTTGGAGTTTAGAGTTTCAAGTAAAGGTAAGTAACCGGCAACAAGTATGACTGGCCTGCCGTATTGAATCAATTAAGCATTATTTTTGAAAACAGAATTTTTAGGGATGACACACTGAAATGAACACTCCCCTCCCCAGTCTCCCGGCAAAAGACACCAGCAACTAAGATCTAAACATCTAAACATCTAAACATCTCAACGATTACCCAGTTAAACGATTACCCAGTTAAACAATTACCCAGTTAAACGATTACCCAGTTAAACATTCCCCTTCACCTCATCACCTCATCACCTCATCACCTCATCAACTTCTCAACTATTCACCAACAACCCAACACCCCAACAACCCAACAACCTACCTAAACTCCAAACTTCCTTATCTTATCTTCATAATGCAAATCCTCGTCTTTACTCACCTGGATCTTCAGGA
>CAYQDZ010000211.1:0-5070 GCA_964416375.1 uncultured Bacteroidales bacterium | reverse complement strand
TCACAAATAAATAATTAAAATTCATTCATTTTTATGAATAATGCAGGCTAAGTCTGATTTTTACGAATAATGAAATAATCATATGCTCATTAAATGAACTACAATGTAAGTTTTGATTTTGATAAACAGGACATTAACTCCTGTCAATTCATGCTCGAATGTTAAAATATTTTTATTTAATGAAATGAACATTTGTTTGTTTAATTTAGTATTTTAAGACAATTCATGAGAAATAGTATAAAAAAATGCCAAATCGAATCAGGAACAGAAAAGTCATGATGCCGCCGAAAATGGAAGGATTCAAACCCTTTGGAACGGCATTGAAAAAACATAAGACTGTCGGGCTGCTTTATGAAGAATATGAAGCCATCCGGCTTGTTGATTATGAAAATCTTACCCACCGGGAAGCGGCAGGCAAAATGAATATTTCACGTCCAACATTCACCCGTTTGTATGATAAAGCACGTAAGAACATTGCCAAAGCCCTTGTTGATGGCAAAACACTATTGATTAAAGGAGGTACTTTCATAACGGATAATTACTGGTATCGATGCTATAGTTGTCATGAAACCATGATTTCCATAAAACCGACCAATCAATGCAGAAAATGCGACTCTGAAAATATTATTGAATTAAGTAATACAACGAATGCAGAGAAATGATATGGGATCAGATTGATTTAAGACCCCGTTATGGGGAAGTAGACCAAATGGGATATGTTTATCATGCTGTATATGTGAGCTTTTGCCACCAGGCAAGAACTGAGCTACTGCGAAAATTCGGAATCAATGATCGTTTTTTGGAAGAACACAATATTTTATTAGTCGTTATTTCTATGAATCTTTCTTACCTTAAACCTGCATATTACGATGAATTATTAACCGTTAAGGTGCTTGTCAAAGAAATGCCGCTTGTCCGGTTCAATTTCGAATTCGAGATCACGAACGAAAAATCCGTGAAGGTTTGTACGGCACATTCTTCACTTGTTTTTGCTGATGCAGTTTCACGGCAACCCATGAAAGTTCCAGAAATAGTGGAAAATGCTCTGAAGGACCACTTTGAATCTGTTTGCTCATGACATTAACTGTATTAACTGAAAATACAGCAGGTAACGAATTTCTGGCGGAACACGGCCTTTCGTATTTTATTGAATATGATAAGCAAAAAATTCTATTTGATACAGGCCATAGTAATGTGTTTTTGAAAAATGCTGAAAAACTGGGCATAGATATCCAAAATGAAACAGGCATAGTGGTTTTAAGCCACGGACATTGGGATCATGGAGATGGTTTACAATATCTGGAAAACAAAACCTTACTTACCCATCCGGCTGCATTTATAAAAAGATACCACAAAAATGACTCTTTGGATATAGGCCTGGCTTTAAGTAAAGGAGAACTGAAGAAAAAGTTTAAGCTGATTACATCCGCCAAACCATACCAGATCAGCAAAAACATAATTTTTCTTGGTGAGATACCCCGATTAACTGATTTTGAGGCACAGACAACAGCTTTTGTCGATGAAAAAGGAAAGGAAGATTTTGTGCCGGACGATTCTGCCCTGGCCATCATAGAGAATGAAGAAATAATCATTGTTACCGGCTGCTCGCACTCGGGAATATGCAATATAACGGAGTATGCAAAAAAAGTCTGTGGTATGGATAAGGTGAGAACCATTATTGGAGGATTTCATTTAAAACATCATGATGTTGAAACCGATGAAACCATTGAATACTTCAAAAATCAAAAAATTGAAAAAATATATCCCTCACATTGTACAGAACTTCCGGCACTGGCAGCATTTTATTACAAATTCGGAATTCAGCAACTCAAAACAGGCATGACACTTGAGATCTAGAAGCATGAGTATGAGACCTATGATTTCAATATTCCCCAATTACTTTTATGGATGCGCATTGTGTTGCATCCCTTTTTATTTTGTTCCTGACAGATTGATATTCATTGAATGCACATCATTCCGATGGCATAAAAATTATAAATTCCACTTTCCGGACTTGATTTTCTTCCATTTTTATTTTGTTAGAAATTAAGATGAGGATTTGATAATTCTCAGGAGGAATACCAATATATTAGTATTTCATTTTATGTAATCGTTGGTTATTTTTACATTCTCATGCAAGAGAATCTAAAATCTGTAATAATCCGGATCTTTGCTTGTTTTATGATAGGCATAATTGGCGTATTAATAGCCAATAATGCTATTTTTATTCACAGTCATAGAATGGCAGATGGAACTTTAATCACACACGCTCATCCCTATAATAAAACCAACGATTCCGAACCATTTAAATCACATCACCATACACAAGCCGAATTTCTTTTTTTAGAAAATTTAGAAATTTATTTCCTTTTTGTTCTTTTGGCCCTGGTATCTGTATCTTTTTTCGGAAAGAAAAAATTCACGGTCCGCATCCATGATGATTATATTTCCGCGAATACATTTTCCCATAAGGGACGGGCTCCTCCCGTAGTTTAATATCAACCATAATATTTTCTTTTCAACATCCAGATTATTCATTCTGTAAAGAAGATCACTTTATTAATTTTTGAAACATAGTCTGCCATAGTCTGGCTGATGAACCTTTAAATCGAAAAAATAATGAACAAATCATACATTTATTTAACCAGTCTGTTTTTAGTATTGATGCAAGTAAGCCTGGCTCAAAAAGCAAAAACCGATGCCAATATTTTCGGACATGTAGCATCAAACGGACAGCATATAGCTTTTGCAAATATTGCAGTAAAAGGAACAACCATTGGCACGGTTACAGATGAAACAGGACACTACCAATTGATCAATTTACCTGAAGGGGAAATTGTTGTTGTTGCCAGTGTCGTGGGGTACAAGCCACAAGAAAAAATCGTTATTACCGAAGCAAACAAAACGGCTGAAATAAAATTTGAATTAGAACAGGATATATTCAATTTGGATGAAGTAGTGGTATCTGCAAATCGTGGTGGGCAAAAGCGTTCAGAAGTGCCGGTCATTGTCAATACAATTTCACCAAAAGTATATAGTATCTCACAATCTGTAACTCTGGGTGAAGGATTAAACTTTTCTCCCGGTTTACGCCTTGAGAACAATTGTCAGAATTGTGGTTTTACACAAGTTCGCATGAATGGGATGGAAGGCCCCTATTCACAAATTTTAATTAATAGCCGTCCGATTTTTAGCGGTTTGGCAGGTGTTTATGGTTTGGAGCTTATTCCCGCCAATATGATAGAAAAAGTGGAAGTAGTGCGTGGAGGAGGTTCTGCTCTATATGGCAGTAATGCCATTGCCGGAACCATTAATATGATCATCAAAGAACCTGTTAAGAACACCTACGAGATGGGAGTAAATTATGCGATTACGGGGGTGGGTATAAGCAAATCGGGTGGTGTAGCTCCCGACTACTCAGTAAACTTTAATACTTCACTTGTTTCTGACGACCATAAATCAGGAATTGCTTTGTTTGGTTTTACAAGAGAACGTAAACTATTTGATGCGAACGATGACGGCTTTTCCGAAATAGCACCTATGAGCAACCTTACTTTAGGAGCCAGGTTCTTTCACCGTTTTGGCTACCGAGACAAACTATTATTTGATTTTTTTACTATAAAGGAACAACGTGACGGAGGAAACAAGCAGGATTATCCCATGCATGAACGGGATATTGCCGAGGCACTAAAACACAAGCTGAAAATAGCGGCCATATCTTATGACCAGTTTTTCAGGAAATACGATGTATTGTCGATTTACTGTTCCTTACAATACTTAGACAGGGATTCATATTATGGAGCTAACCGTTCGCTTAGCGATTATGGAAATACGAAGGATATAACATACAATGCAGGGGTACAATACAAAACAGTGTTTGGTCACTCATCATTAGTAACAGGTATTGAAAATACAGGTGGATTCCTCAAAGATAAAAAACTGGGTTACCCCGATTTTGAAAATGTTACCATGATTAACGATACGGTGATAGAATTTTCTCACATCGAAAACACTCTTGTAGCTGACCAGTCTTCAGTAACCACGGGAATTTTTTCTCAGTATGAGATCAAATTACGCAAAACCAAAATTGCCATTGGAGGAAGATTTGACAAGTACAAAGTAAGAGACCATGCAAAAGAAGAAGGAGAAGAAAAGACAGGTAGTGTTTTCAGTCCGCGTGTAAGTTTGATGTACACATTACTGGAGTCGTTGCAGGCAAGGTTGAATTATTCTCAGGGATATCGTGCCCCGCAGATATTTGACGAAGATCTGCACATTGAAACTTCAGGATCACGGCAGGTGATCAACGTGAACGATCCGGACCTTAAGCAGGAAAGCAGTCACAGTATTATGGCATCATTGGATTTTAACGGATTGGTAGGAACCATGCATACCGGCCTGCTGGTAGAAGGATTTTACACAAGACTGAATGATCCCTTTGTAAATGAGATAGGGGTGCCTGATGAAAAAGGCACGGTTATTTATACCAGGAAAAATGCCCGGGATGGAGCTACAGTTCAGGGCGTAAACATAGAATTTCAATTGAAACCACGCAAAGTTTTTTCATTCACATCCGGTTTCACCTTGCAATCCGCAAAATACGACATACCCCAGGAGTTTGATGAAAAAATATTTTTTCGTACACCAAACCAATACGGATATTTTCTTATGGACTGGGATTTTGCAAGGAATCTTTGTTTTTCAGCAACCGGCAATTATACGGGGAGAATGTATGTCCCGTATTTTGGTCCGGAGACGGATCCTGAATCCGGGGAATTGCGTAAATCGCAAAGTTTTTTTGATCTGAATGTAAGACTTCAGTACAATGTAAAATTGAATGGTGCAATCGTACAATGGTTTGGCGGCATAAAAAATGTATTCAATGCTTATCAGCCCGATTTTGATACAGGCATCCATCGCGATCCTGCCTACATGTATGGACCGGTTGCACCGCGCACTGTTTATTTAGGTATAAAAATTGGTAATTTAATGTGAGTTCGAGCTAAGATTAGTTCCTTTCTATTGAATCAAAAACAGGTATTCATAATAGGATACGGGAGAATGCCTGAA